>DATHQH010000062.1:0-11815 GCA_035482895.1 Alloacidobacterium sp.
GCGATATTCACCGCAGATTTCGCTTCTCTATTCGTGAAACGCAATGAGATGATGATCCCACTGAGAAACCATGGAGCCAAAAATGGCGTCCAACTATAGGAGCTAGAGTATGTGGTTCCTGAAAATGCACGATTTGCTGAATCATTTGTCGCGCCTGAGTGAATTCCTGCCGGCGATTTTAGTAACGCTCGGCGTAGCGATGCTCATAGGGTGCGCAGTCGGATGTGTTTGCACGCCTTGCGAAGAAAAAGACGACCTTTTTCATAAAGAAGTCTATTAGAAGCAACTCTCGCATTCTGTCGTGAAGTTGTTGAGTTTTCGTCAAGCCGCAGACATGCGTGGACATATCTGCCCTGTTCCCTCTCTTCAGACTCACTCCTGCCCGCTCTTCTATAATCCGACTCCATGGACATAATGAAGCTCGCCGTTCGGGCTGAATCGCTGGAAGAACTGGAGACCCGCAACCGTCTTGCCGAAGAGGGCGGCGGCAAAGAACGACGAGAGCGCCAGCATCGCGAGGGTAAGCTCTCCGTCCGTGAACGCATCACATTGCTGCTCGACGAAGGGAGCTTTGAGGAGACGGACAAATTCGTCACCCATCGCTGTACTGACTTCGGCATGGAGCAGAAGCGCATTCCGGGCGACGGTTTTGTTACCGGCTTTGGCCGCATCGACGGCCGCACGGTCTTCGTCTTCGCGCAGGACTTTACCGTCTTCGGCGGTTCGCTCTCCGAAACGAACGCAGCAAAAATCGTCAAGCTTATGGACATGGCCATGCGCGTCGGCGCGCCTATTATCGGCTTGAATGATTCGGGCGGAGCGCGTATCCAGGAAGGCGTCGTCTCGCTTGCCGGGTATGCCGACATCTTTCTGCGCAATACTCTGGCCAGCGGCGTGGTGCCGCAAATCTCTGCCATTCTCGGGCCATGTGCTGGAGGCGCTGTCTATTCGCCTGCCATCACCGATTTCACGCTCATGGTCGACAAGACCTCTTACATGTTTGTGACCGGGCCGGACGTCATCAAAACCGTCACACATGAAGAGGTCACCAAGGAGAAGCTTGGCGGCGCGGCCACGCACAACGAGATTTCCGGCGTGGCCCACTTCATGGCGCACGATGACGCTGAATGCCTGGCGATGATCCGCGAGCTGTTCAGCTTCCTGCCGTCGAACAATATCGACGATCCGCCGCGCCGCGCCTCAACCGATCCCATCGATCGCGCCGACGCGGAGCTTGATTCGCTGGTGCCTGCCGAGTCGAACCAGCCCTACGACATGAAGCTGGTGATCGAACGCATTGTCGATGATGGATATTTCTTCGAGGTGCAGGAGCATTACGCGCGCAACATCGTCATCGGCTTTGCCCGCATGAATGGCCGCCCGGTGGGCATTGTCGCCAACCAACCCGCATTTCTGGCTGGGGTGCTCGACATTGATGCCAGTGTGAAGGGTGCGCGCTTCGTGCGCTTCTGCGATGCTTTCAACATCCCGCTCATCACGCTTGAAGACGTCCCCGGCTTTCTTCCCGGCACGCAGCAGGAGTATGGCGGCATTATTCGCCATGGGGCCAAACTGCTGTATGCCTTCGCCGAAGCCACGGTGCCGAAGCTCACTGTCATCACGCGCAAGGCTTACGGCGGAGCCTATTGCGTCATGAGCTCGAAACACATTCGCACTGACCTGAACCTTGCGTGGCCGACGGCGGAGATTGCCGTCATGGGGCCGGAGGGCGCGGTGAACATCGTCTATGGGCGGGAGCTGTCGCAGGCAGTTGCCGATGCCGAAGCAGCGGAAGGCCCATTGAGCGAAGAGCACAGACAGGAATTGCTGGCGGCCGCGCGCGCGGAAAAGGTGCACGAGTTCCGCGAGCAGTTCGCCAATCCCTACATTGCAGCCGAGCGCGGGTATGTGGACGCCGTGATTCCGCCGCGCGAGACGCGCCGCCGCCTGATCACTGCACTCGAAATGCTTCAGGGAAAGCGGGATAAAAATCCTCCGAAAAAACACGGCAATATTCCTCTATGAGCCAGCCGACAAGTGCGGCAACCGCCGAACATTACGCATGGGGAGAGATCTGCGACGGCTGGCATCTGGTGCGCGCCGCAGGGCTGAGCGTGATTGAAGAGCGCATGCCATCGGGCAGTAAAGAACAGCGGCACTGGCATCAGCAGGCGCGGCAGTTCTTCTACGTCCTCGAAGGGGAGCTGACTCTGGCGTTCGATGATCGCATCGTTGCGCTACCGCCGCGGCACGGCATTGAGATTGCCCCGGGCATTCCGCATCAGGCGAGAAACAGCTCAGATGCGGAGACGCGCTTTCTGGTGATTTCGTCGCCGCCCAGTCACGGTGATCGCTTGTCTTAGGTTGTATCAGGGCTGACGATCGCCTTACACCCCGCCTCATGGCGAAAACATGCATCTCTAAAAGGAAGGAGATGCATATGGCTGCTTCGCAGAAAAAATGGGTAAGGAGTGTAAAAACCGATTCCGCGCATCCTCCGGAAGGTCTTTTCAAGAAAGATCCGGAGACTATTGCGCGCACGCTGGCGTCAAAAAAAGTATCTCCGAAAGGACCCGGGTCGGGCATGAGGATGTTGACGTATTTCATCAATCGCGCGGGAAAAGGGCTTAGCGCCCGCCAAAAAGCGCGACTCGAAAAGGCTAAAACGCTGCTTTCCGAACGCGTGGAGAGAGCGCACGAAAAAGAGAAGAAACGGGCAGCTTAGAATCGTCGTCTTTCTTTTATTTCAAGGCTTCGGGCCCGTCTGGCTACACCGTTGTTGTCCGCTTGTACCGGTTTGAAAATGACACATAACTTTAGCCCAAGCAATGATTCGTTAGTGATATGGTTATTGCCGATTCCACGGATTCTTTTGAGAAACGGATCTAATTTCAACACCACCATCCCTTTGAGGTGAAATATGGCTTCCCGTATTACGCTGGAAAAAAGCGAACGCAAAGCACCACAGGGTGCGACGCATTTGGGGCGCACGTCGCCCGATCAGATCATCAGCGTTTCTGTCATTGTGAGGCGCAAGAATCCGCTGAAGCTCAGCGAGTTGAAGGGCCGCAGGCTCTCACATGAGGAGTTCAATGCGCAATACGCAGCCGATCCAGCCGACTTCCAAACCATACGGACATTCGCACAACAACACGGTCTTACGGTAGATGAGGGAGCGTCGAGCCTGCCGCGCCGGACCATTGTGCTGAAGGGGACAGCCGAGGCAATGGAAAAGGCCTTCGGCGTTCAACTCAATAGCTACGAAGACAAGAAACATAAAAAACGCTTCCATGGCTTTGAAGGAACGATTTCACTTCCCGCAGATCACGCGGAGCCGATTGAGGCTGTTCTCGGATTGGATTCACGCCCGATTGCGACGCCTCATTTCCGGCGACGGGACGTGGATCCCGACAGGAGAAAAAAGAAGAAGCCTACGGCTGCTCAACCACAGTCCTTCAGCGCAGTGCAGGTAACGCAGTTATACAGCTTTCCGACCAATCTGAATGGCAGCGGTCAGACGATCGGAATTCTCGAACTGGGCGGCGGTTATACGGATAGCGACCTGCAAACCTACTTTTCTGGACTGGGGCTGAGTGTGCCCAATGTTGTTGCCGTGAGCGTCGACGGAGGCACGAACTCACCCGGCGATCCGAATGGAGCGGACGGTGAAGTCGAACTCGACATTCAAGTCGCTGGATCGGTTGCGCCATCGGCGAATATTGCCGTCTATTTTGCGCCGAACACCGACCAGGGATTTATCGACGCGATTACAACGGCTGTCCATGACACGACCAACAAGCCATCTGTGCTTTCGATCAGCTGGGGTGGTCCGGAATCAAGCTGGTCGCAGTCTTCCATTACGGCCCTCGACAATGCCTGCCAATCGGCGGGGGCACTGGGCGTAAGCATCACCGTCGCTTCCGGTGACAGCGGCTCAAGCGACGGCACCAATGGCACAGTCGTCGACTTCCCGGCATCGAGCCCGCATGTGCTTGCCTGCGGTGGAACCGAACTCTTTGCCAACGGCACGCAGATTTCCGAAGAGATCGTCTGGGACGACCAGTCCGCCGGCGGCGGCGCATCCGGTGGAGGATTCAGCACAAGCTTCGCCGTGCCTACCTGGCAGAGCAGCGCATTGCCTTCCGGCAGCAGCGGCCGCGGGGTGCCGGATGTATCGGGCGATGCCTCACCGGAAAGCGGATACAACGTCGTCGTCGATGGCCAGCAGGAGGTGGTTGGAGGCACAAGCGCCGTGGCGCCCCTCTATGCCGGACTGATCGCTCTCGTGAATCAGCAGCTCGCGCAACAGGGATCGCCATCGGCAGGCTTCATCAATCCCACGCTTTATCTGAATGCAAGCGCTTTTAACGACATCACGCAGGGCAACAACGGGGCGTACTCCGCGGGACCAGGGTGGGATGCCTGCACCGGACTCGGCTCGCCGAAAGGCACATCGATTGTCACTGCGCTGACGACCACCACGACCACCACGGGCAGCTAGATCGGATTTCTTAAAGATACCGGGCGTCCTTCGACGGCCGGTATCTTTAGCCTCCAGAGCGCCGAAAGAGAATGGCATCCGCTGAGCAGCTCTAACCGTTTCGCTTCATCATGGGCTTGCCCTTTTCATTCAGCTCCACATGACCGAAAGGCGTGTGGTGATCGTGGGTGAAGAGTACGAGCCATTGTTCGGGAATGGCGCGCGCATAAAATCGTTTCCGCTCTTCAATGCAAGTCAGCGGATCGAGGTCATAGCCCATCACCCAGGTCGGGTCGAGGTGCGCGCTGGTCGGAATGAGGTCAGAGATATAGCAGGCCCGCTTGCCGCTCGAATCGATATGCACTGCCATCAATTGCGAGGTATGCCCGGGATACGCTTCGACCGAAATGCCGGGCACAATCTGCTGTGTCTCGCCACGCGCTACATCGAGCAGAGTCATCTGACCGCTCTCGATCAGCGGATCGTAATTGTCGCTGATGTAACTGATTGCATCGCGCTCAAGCTGCAGGTGGCCATGTTCCACTTCGCCGCGATGCGCGAAATAGCGCGCATTCGGAAAGGTCGGCACAATACGGCCATCCGGCCTGCGCGTCGTGTTCCAGCCGCAGTGGTCGAAGTGCAGATGGGAGTTGACGACGATGTCGACTTCTTCCGGTTTGATGCCGGCAGCAGCGAAGGCTGACGGCAATTGCTCCTTCGCGCCGTAGATCGCCCGCAATTTGTCACTGAGTTTGTTACCTATTCCGGTTTCGATCACAACCGTGTGCTTCCCGGTTCGCACGACCACCGTATTCAGACCGAGCAGGATGCGGTTCTGCTCATCGGCAGGAGCGCGCCTCTCCCATAGCGGCTTCGGCACGACGCCAAACATCGCGCCGCCGTCGAGGAAGTAAAAGCCGTCGCTCAAAACCGTCAGCTCAAAATCGCCAACGGTTGTACGGCCGCGAATCCATGCATTCGAGTCGGGCCGCTCGGCGGGATGGCTCACCTGGCTGCTCCCTCGGGCTTCAAATAGGTTTCGAAGTGCCAGAGGATGCGATCGAAGAGATTGGTATGCGCCACCGGGCCCGCGATCGAATGCGTTTTGCGGGGATACGGCTGGAAGTCGTACGCGATGTTGGCATCGATCAATTTCTGAATGTATTGAATGGAATTCTCAAAGTGCACGTTGTC
The DNA here is from genome assembly GCA_035482895.1 of Alloacidobacterium sp. Taxonomy (GTDB): domain Bacteria; phylum Acidobacteriota; class Terriglobia; order Terriglobales; family Acidobacteriaceae; genus Alloacidobacterium. Next base: position 5,675 of record DATHQH010000062.1, read on the forward strand.
ATCGCCGGTACCATGCACCAGCAACAGGCGGCCTTTCAGGTTCTTCGCTGTCTCCTGTACGGACGCAGCGCGGTATGCATCCGCATTTTCCGTCGGCAGGCCCAGATAACGCTCCGTATAGATCGAGTCGTAGTTGCGGAAGTCGGTTACCGGCGCGACGGAGACTCCCGCGCGGAAACGATCGGAATGCGACAACGCATTCAGCGTGAATGTGCCGCCCCAGCTCCAGCCCCACCATCCCAGACGGTTCTTATCCAGTTGTGGATACTTTTCCAGAACCTGATCGATCGCCGCAAGCTGATCGCTCAGCTGTACAGGACCGAAGTTGTGATATGCAGCCTGCTCAAAATCGCGGCCGCGTGCGCCCATACCGCGATTGTCCACATGCAGCACGGCAAAACCACGCTGCGCAAGTAACTGGTCAAAGAAAAAGCTCGATCCGCCCCAGCTATCGCGCACGGTTTGCGCATGCGGGCCGCCATAGGGATTGTTGATGAGCGGCACGCTGGCGGGGGTGGTTGCGTTCTTTGGCAACAACAGAGACGCATAGAGCGTTGTCTTGCCATCGGCAGCCTTCAGCTCCAGCATCTCCGGATGCAGAATTTCGTAATCCTTTGGCAGCTGTCCCTGCCAGATGGTCTGGCAGAAACCACCGGCATGACAGAAGTCGAGTGCCGGCGGTGTGGCCTGACTGGAATACTTATCGACATAAACAGCGGTACCCTCGGCGAAATTCGGATCGTGAAATCCTTCGCTTTTCGAGATGCGCTGCTTGCCCGTTCCATCGAGTTTGACTGCCCATATCTGCTGCTGACGCGCATCGCCCTCGTTCGAAAGGTAGTAGACGGTGTGCGAATTCAGATCGATGGACTTGATCGAACTGACCTCGTAGTCACCGTCTTCGAGTTGTTTGACGGGCTGCGCCGGTCCATCCAGCGGATTCGCCGCATTGTAGCTATAGCGGAAGATGTGGGTGTGCCCATCACGCCAGCTTGTAATGAGAAATTCGCCCGGAGCATAAAAATTTATATCGTAGGCTTCGTCGAAAAACTTATCGTCGTTCTGGGCCAGCACAAGCCGTGTATCGCCGGTGCGCGTATCGGCAAAGTACAGGTTCAGATGTTTATGATCGCGTGTCAGCACCTCGGCCCAAACCACATGCGGATTGATCCATCCAAAACGTGGAATATAGTCGCTGCCTTCTTCCATCGGAATTTTCAACCACGTAGTTTTGCCGCCGTTAATGTTCACTACCCCGATACGCACACCGGGATTCGCATCTCCCGGCTGCGGGTAACGTTGTTCATCGACGCCCGCATGCGTCGGAATCCAATCGGTGATCGGATACTGCGGCACGGCTGCTTCATTCATCTGCAGATAGGCAATCTGCTTGGAATCCGGCGACCAGAAGTAGTTGCTGCGAACGTCCAGCTCTTCCAGATACACCCAATCCACTTCGCCGTTCAGCAGCGTAGGTTCATGCGTATTTGTTAAAGCAATGGGCGGCGCGGAGGGCCGGCTGACATAGAGGTTGTGATCGTGGAGATACGAGATGTATTCGCCGCTGGGTGAAAACTTGGGATCGTCGCCGCTGCCTTGTCCGGTGTGGCCCACCTCGGTGCCCGTGCCGCTCTTCAGGTCATAGGCCCACAAGGTACCGTTGGTGTCGAAGAGCAGATCCTTCGAATCGGGAGACCAGATGTAGTCCGGCGCGCCGTAACGCGCGCGGTGGTCGCGGTCCTGCTCGCTGAGCTGCGCTTTCATAATCGGCGCCAGCTTCTCGTGATCCAACAGTTTGCTTATCTTGCCGGTCGCCGCTTGCATCTCCATCAGGTCGCCGTTGTCGGCCATGAAGATGGCGCGGCTTGCGTCCGGAGCCCAAGTCATCTCTCCCGGCGCGTGTCCGGTGGAAATGCCTTTGCCGAAGATGTCGGCGACGGTCCATTGTTTTTGCGCATGAAGGGTGGCAGTCAGCAGCAAGGCTGAGGTGAAGAGAAGCAAACGGCGCACGGATTACCCCCAAAGATAAGACTTACGCCGCTTGGGAAACTCATCGAGAACATTCAATGTACGGCGAACATTCAATTTTAATGCATGGCCATTGGACCGCTCGTTTTGCGCTTCTTCATGAAAAAGACCAGCGGGATCATGCAGACGCAGCCCACTGCCAGCACGGTAATCACATCCAGATAGGCCAGCATGGTGCTGTGTATCACCATTTCGCGATATAAATTGCCTTGCGCCATCATGCGCGCCTGCGCCGAAGAGCCCGCCACGCTGGCTCCATGCTGGAAATATCCTGTCAGCGCATCCACTTTCTGCTGAAAAGCTGGATCTGACGGGTTCGTATGGCTGCTCAGCCGGTCCTGGTGGAACTGGCTGCGCCGCGCCAGCCAGGTCACTAAGAACGAAGTGCCCACGCTGCCGCCAATGTTGCGCGCAAGATTGGTCAGGCCTGACACGTCATTGTTCTTTTGTGGTGGCACGTCCGTATAGGCGATGGTGTTGATGGGCACAAACAGGAACGCCAATCCGGATGCCTGAAAGACACGGAGCATGGCAATGTACGCATAGCTAACCTCCAGATTGAGCGTGTGCATTCGCGCCAACGCCGCTGCCAGCATCGCGAAGCCGTAGACGATCAGGTATCGCGGATCGACGCGGCCCACCAGGAAGCCAACGAGCGGCATCATCGCCATTACCGTCAGGCCGCCCGGAGAGATCACCAGCCCGGCCTGTTCGGCCGTATATCCCAGCAGTGTTTGCACAAATTGGGGGATCAGCACCGTGGTACCGAAGAGCGTGAAGCCGAGAACAAACATCAGGGCGAAGGAGATGGCAAACGTCCGGTTGCGAAAGAGCGTGAGATCGAGGATCGGCTTATGGCCTTTGCGAATCTGCCAGATTTCCCAGATGAGGAGCGTCAGCAGCGCCGTTACACACAGGATGACAAAGATCGTAATCAGGTGTGAGCCGAACCAGTCGTCCTCCTGCCCTTTATCCAGCACGAACTCGAGCGATCCGAAACCTAGAGCCAGCAAACCAAAGCCAACATAGTCGAGATTCAATCCTTTGGAGCGCAGACGTTTTACTTCTTCCACAATGTGCGGCGGGTCTTCCACCATGCGCGAGGTCAGAAATAGCGAAATGACGGCCACCGGCACGTTGATGAAGAAAATCCAGCGCCAATCATAGTTGTCTGTGATCCAACCGCCGAGGGTGGGCCCAATGGCGGGAGCCGCGACCACCGCCAGCCCATAGACAGCAAATGCCTGGCCACGTTTCTTGGGTGGGAAGGTGTCGGCCAGAATCGCCTGCTCGCTCGGCGCCAGACCTCCGCCACCCGCTCCCTGCAGCACGCGGAAGAAGATCAGCAGCGGCAGCGAAGGAGCGAGTCCGCAGAGAGCCGAACTGATGCCGAACAAAACCACGCACCACATGTAGAAGCGCTTGCGCCCGACAAACGACGTCAGGTAGGCGCTCATGGGAAGGATGACGGCATTCGATACCAGATAGGAGGTCAGAACCCACGTCGCCTCGTCCTGCGACGCGCCCAGCCCGCCAGCGATATGCGGCAGCGCAACGTTGGCAATGGAGGTGTCGAGCACCTCCATAAATGTTGCGAGCGTTACCGTCAGCGCAATCGCCCAGGGATTATGCTTCGGCTTCCATACGGCAGCGCTGGTCTGGCCCGATTCTGAACTCATAGGATGATGACTTTTTAGAAGCTAACAGGTAGGCGCAAGATGCAGAAAGTACGCGCTTTGCTCATTCAAATTTGTTGGGCGGAGAATCGATCGCCTCTCACGTTCTAAGATTAGGGAAACTTTGGAAAGCAATTTACCGGGAGTTTTCATGCAGCAGGAGTGGACACGGCGAGCTTTGCTCAAAGCCGCAGGCGTAGCAGCGATCGGAACAGGGATGCAATCTAGAGCTCCGCTCTATGCGAGAGCCATGGACGCCGATGAGGGATCCAGACGGCCGAAGCCATCCGACCGCCGCTTCCGCAGCGCCACCGTCGATGCCTTCATCGAGCAGACACGAACCCGCATCGGCGATGCCGAACTTGCCGCCATGTTCGCGAATTGCTTTCCAAACACACTCGATACTACGGTCGAGCCGGGTCAGTTCGATGGCAAACCCGATACAGCCGTCATCACCGGCGACATTCCTGCGATGTGGCTGCGAGACTCATCGGCGCAGGTCTGGGCGTATCTACCGCTGGCCGCAAAAGACGAGCCACTGCGGGCGCTGCTGGAAGGAGTCATCCGGCGGCAGACGCGCTGCATCCTGATCGATCCTTATGCGAATGCGTTTATGGCCGACCTGAATGCGCCCGCGCTTCCCTGGAGCCTGAAAGACAAAACCGAGATGAAACCCGGCGTAGGTGAGCGCAAATGGGAGCTGGATTCGCTCTGCTATCCCATACGGCTGGCGTACGGCTACTGGAAGCAAACCGGAGACACGCGGCCATTCGATGCGCAATGGCGCCAGGCAATGACGCTGGCGGTCGAAACCATGGTCGTGCAGCAGCGCAAACAGGGTCTGGGGCCGTATCGCTTTCAGCGGTATTCGTTCATCTCGACAGAGACTCTCCCGGCGGATGGCTTCGGAAACCCGGTAAAGCCCGTCGGATTGATCGCGTCAGGCTTCCGGCCCTCGGATGACGCCTGCATCTTCCCGTTTCTCGTCCCGTCCAACCTCTTCGCGGTCACATCCCTTCGTCAGCTGGCGGAGATGGCTAATTCCCTACTGCACGACGCGGCGCTCGCAAATCGGGCGCATGCGCTGGCTGCTGAAGTCGAGTCGGCACTGCAAAAGTACGCCATCACGCAGACGCCGGAAGGCACTATCTGGGCCTATGAGGTAGATGGCTTCGGCAGTCAGCTCTTGATGGACGACGCCAATGTGCCAAGCCTGCTGGGATTGCCGTATCTGGCCAGTTCTCCCGATCCTGCCTTGTATGAGAGGACGCGGAAGTTCGTATGGAGCGAGAGGAACCCATGGTTTTTTCGCGGGACGGCGGGCGAAGGCATTGGCGGACCGCATGAGGGCAAAGATATGATCTGGCCCATGTCGCAGATCATTTTCGCGTTCACCAGCAAGTCGGATGTAGAGATTCGCAAAGCGCTCGCAATGATCAAAACATCCTCTGCGGGCAGCGGATTTATCCATGAGAGCTTCTTCAAAGACGATCCGAAGAAATTCACGCGTACATGGTTCGCCTGGGCGAATACGCTCTTCGGCGAATTGATTGCTACCCTTGCCGCGAGCAATCCTGCATTGCTGCGCTGATCCATTCAGGTCAAGGTCAGATCAGGGTCAAGTCAGGGCCGGATCAGCGCAGCTGCAATTCCAAGAAGAATCGTATGCGGAAGCCTATGGAACGGGTTCGGAGATAACTTCGATTTGCTGCCGCCGCGCAGTGCCTGGGATGTCGAGCGATCCTAACAGCAGCGGCTTACCCGGAGTGAGAGTGGATATTTCCTCCAGAGTCGTCTGATGAACCATCGGGTCCTGCATGCCTACACCGGATTTTTCCTCGGCGACTCTCGATTGCTCGATCTTCGAGCGCAGCCTCAACCCATCTCCATGCCCTTCCAGAGAGGCTTCGAGGTTCAGCCCCACATCGAGATATTGCACCTGTGAGTTCGCGCTCGAACTGCCTTCGTTAAAAACTCCCGTAACGACCGGAACCTTGGTGCCTTGTTTCAGCACCGTCCTCGCTCCAGAGCTTACTACGAGGGTGAAATCCTGTTTTCCAGTCTGCTTGCCGTCGTCCATTTCGGTAATGGTATAAGTGAGGCGGTAAGTCTTCGCGGACCTGTCAATGTCCGAGAGTATCTTCTGCGCAAGTTGAATATCTTCGGGAGTTCCACGCACCGAGATAGCGCTCTGTGACGGTATGTAAAACAGTTTCGTCCTCGGCAGCATGTTACGCAGATCGGTCAGAACATCTTCCGCGTCTTTTTGCCCGGCGCTGGCTAAGTAAAGAGTCCGATAGGCTTCGGCGCTCTTTTGTGATTCAGCGGTACCTGGGCCAGAAGCCGGTGTCTGTGCGCCTGCGCTTCGCGCGCAAAGAGTCAGGATCGTTGCGGCTAAAGCAAGTATGCGGACGACGCTCGTCATCCGACTTCCATC
>DATHQH010000063.1:0-4252 GCA_035482895.1 Alloacidobacterium sp.
ATGTGGCGTGACATTGCGCATACCAACACGGAAGCTGTGGCGGCTACGCTGCTTGCCCTCGAACAACGGCTGACTCACTTGCGCGAGCACTTGAAAACTTCTGAGCTGCGTGACGAGTTTGAACTGGCAAACCGCTTTCGGCTGGGCACTCCGCATAAACCTTAAATAAACAGGCGCGATAATATTAGGCGATGCGCAAATCCGGTCTGACCACTGCCTTTTTTTTGATTTTTATTGCCAGCCAAACATCCCTCAAGGCGCAACAGCCGACCACGCTGCTTGTCGATGTGGACCATCGTCCGCAAACAAGTCTGAATGGGTCCTGGCATTACATTGTCGATCCGTACAGAAATGGTCTGGGAGATCCTGACAAGCCGAACCTGAACGGCTTTGCGAAAAATGCACGTCCGGTTCCAGGCGGAGCTTTGCAGGAATATGATTTTGCGCAAGCGCCAACGCTGCAGGTGCCGGGGGACTGGAACTCGCAAAAGCCAGAGCTCTTTTTCTATGAAGGCATGCTCTGGTACCAGAGAGATTTCGACTATCACCCCAAGCCGAATACACGTGTTTTTCTACACTTTGGCGCGGTCAATTACGCAGCACACGTTTTCGTGAACGACAAGTATGTCTGCCGGCATGAAGGCGGATTTACTCCTTTCGACTGTGAAGTGACCGGCGTGCTCCAGCCCGGCGCCAATTTCGCGGTAGTAGCAGTCGATAATCAGCGCCAATTGGAGCGGGTCCCCGGCATGAAGACTGACTGGTGGAACTACGGTGGCATCACGCGCGAGGTTTCACTGGTGGAAGTGCCGGACAGCTTCATAGACGATTACTCGCTCCAACTGCAGAAGAATACGGAGAATCAACTCGGCGGTTATGTGCATGTCGTCGGAGCTTCAGCCGGCGAGAAAGTGACTCTTCGCATCCCGGAACTAAAGATCGAACATACAGCCGAAACTGACGGGACCGGCAACGCCGCTTTTTCTTTTGCAGCTCCTGGACTGCAGCTCTGGTCACCTGACGCGCCCAAACTTTACGACATTGAAATGCGCGCCGGCAGCGATGCGCTCAAGGACAACACAGGTTTCCGCACGGTGGAAGTTCAGGGAGAACAAGTCCTGCTAAACGGTAAGCCTCTTTTCCTGCGGGGCATCTGCATTCACGCGGAAGCGCCGTATCGCTCGGGCCGCGCATGGTCGGAACAGGACGCTGAGACGCTTTTGGGCTGGGCACATGAGCTTCACGCCAACTTTGTGCGCCTCGCACATTATCCACATGACGAAAATATGACGCGCGTTGCCGATAAGCTTGGCCTCCTCGTCTGGTCCGAGATTCCGGTTTACTGGGGCAATGCGTGGACGAACCCTCAAACTTTCGACGTTGCCAGCCAGCAGCTTCACGACATGATCCGGCGTGACAACAATAAGGCATCTGTCATCATGTGGTCGATGTCGAATGAAACGCCGATCAGTCCTGAACGCACTGCATTTATCGGCAAGCTGGCAGGATTGGCGCGGCAGCAGGATTCTACCCGCTTGATTACTTCGGCTATGGTGATTCCACACCACCATGCGGACGACAAAACGATCGTGATGGATGACCCGCTGGGACAGTATCTGGATGTGCTCGGCTATAACGAATATTTTGGCTGGTATGGCGGCAAGCCCGACGAGATACCGCAGATCCAGTGGGAAAATCCAATGCACAAACCGCTCATCATCAGCGAATTCGGCGCGGGCGCAAAGGCCGGCCTGCATAAGGATGCGGACTACCGCTTCAGCGAAGAGTATCAGGCAAATCTGTTCCAGCAGCAGTTCCAGATGTTTAAGAACATCCCTTTCCTCGCGGGCATGACCCCCTGGGTTCTGATGGATTTTCGTTCACCAGCCCGGCAACTTCCCGGCGTTCAAGATTATTACAACCGCAAGGGACTTATCTCCGACAAGGGTGAAAAGAAGATGACATTTTTCGTATTGCAGGAATATTACGAGCAGAGAGCGAAATGAGCTGCCATTGGCAAGTCTATTCGTTAGACTGTCCTTTCCCTATCTATTCAAGACTGAGGTTTCATGAAGAAAGAAAGACTGATTCACCTGCTCTGGCTGTATCTCTTTGCCGGCATGCTTCTTCCTTATGCAGTTGCTCAGGACAAACCCGCAGCTCCCGAAGAAGATTACGTTAAGGCGCATTACACCAAGTACGAATATCGCATCCCTATGCGTGACGGCGTGCACTTATTCACTTCAGTGTATGTGCCGAAAGACACATCGCAGAGCTATCCGTTCATGATCGATCGCACGCCTTACAGCGTCGCTCCGTATGGTGAGGATCAATACAAGAAGAACCTCGGGCCTTCGGACGAGTTCGAAAAAGCAGGCTACATCTTCGTTTATCAGGATGTACGCGGACGCTATCTCTCCGAAGGGAAATTCATAGAGATGCATCCGCATATCGACGACAAGAAATCGACACAAGATGTGGATGACAGCTCAGATATGTACGACACGCTGGAATACCTGCTAAAGCATGTGTCGAACAATAACGGTAAAGCAGGCATCTGGGGAATTTCTTATCCCGGCTTCTACACTTCAGCGAGCATCATCGACTCGCACCCAGCGCTGAAGGCAGCTTCACCACAGGCACCGATGACCGACTTATTCAAGGGTGACGATGCGTATCACGGTGGAGCTTTCATGCTCGACGCCAATTTCGGTTTCTACACTTTCTTCAAGCCGTTCGACGAGCCATCGTTGCCGAAGCATGAAGCACCTTTCAATTTTGGCACGCCGAACGCCTATGACTTTTACCTGCAGGCGGGCCCTATATCGAACCTCGATACGAAGTATCTGAAAGGTTCAAATCCGCTCTACAACGACCAGATGTATCACACGACTTATGACGATTATTGGAAGGCGCGTGATCTCTCGCCGCACATGAAAAACGTAAAGCCTGCCGTGCTGGTCGTAGGCGGGTGGTTTGATGCTGAAGATCTGTCCGGTCCGTACAAGACCTTTTATGCAATTAATAAACTCAATCCAGGAGCGACCACTACGCTGGTCGAAGGGCCATGGGTGCATGGCGGATGGGCGCGGAGCAATGGCGATCACCTTGGAGATGCGCAGTTCAACTCCAAGACAGCCGAATTTTTTCGCAAGAATATTCAGTTCCCGTTCTTCGAGTATTACCTGAAAGGCAAAGGCTCGCCGCTCCCGAAAGCCTATGTCTTTGAAACGGGAACGAATGTATGGCGCACATACGATGCGTGGCCGCCAGCGCAGTCGAAGCCGAAAATGCTCTATCTTCGCGCTGGTGGCAAGCTCTCCTTTGAACCGCCTGCAGAAAAGGAAGGATCGGATGAATACATCAGCGATCCTGCCCATCCAGTTCCATTTGTTGGTTACACGACTGATGACGTGCCACAACGTTATATGGTTGACGATCAGCGTTTTGCTTCTTCGCGCACGGACGTGCTCGTCTATCAGACCGATCCGTTAACGGAAGATGTCACCATTGCCGGACCCATTTCTCCGAAGCTGAAGGTAGCAACCACAGGCACAGATTCCGATTTCGTCGTGAAGTTGATCGATGTGTATCCCAATGATTATCCCGACCCGGACACAGAGAGCGGCACGGGAAAACGCATCCTTGACAATCCTCCGCTCCGCATGGGCGGCTATCAGCAGTTGCTGCGCGGTGAGCCGATGCGGGGCAAATTCCGCAATAGCTGGGAGAAACCCGAAGCGTTTACTCCAGGCAAGATGACGGAAGTGGATTTCTCCATGCCCGACTTGAATCACACATTCCGCAAAGGACACCGCATCATGATCCAGGTGCAGAGTTCATGGTTCCCGCTTGTAGATCGTAACCCGCAAACCTTCACTGATATTCCGCACGCCAAACCGGAAGACTTTAAAAAGGCCACAGAAACAGTTTTTCACGATCGCGACAACGCATCTGGAGTAGAAGTTTTAATACTGCCTCAACCATAAGAAGAGAGCCGGACAAAACTGTCCGGCTTTTTTCTAACTAGCAGATCATCGTCCTACACGACGCTTAGCTCCCGATCTGGTAGGCAAAAGTGAATCTCCCGATCTGGATCACGGATTTGTCACCCGGAGGCCAGATGCGGAATGATTCGACACGAGTAATGGATGCATTTCTGACGGCTTCCACGCTGCCGAGGAATTTTCCGCTCGCAGCCTCATAGAAGTTCACGGTCAATGAATCTTCGTTGTGTTTCCAGCCGATCAGA
>DATHQH010000064.1:0-14888 GCA_035482895.1 Alloacidobacterium sp.
GTGGTCGCATACAGGCTATGGACCGCTGCCCGCGGCAGCGATGATGCGCCACACGCTTCCTTCTATTCTGTGCCTGACGCTCGGTACGGAGGTTTGCTTCTCGAGCTTCTTGCTCAGTCTGCTTGGACTGAAGCGGCTATAGCCAACAAGCAACCCTCTGCCTTCATTTCCCCACTTATCCGTGAACGGGCTTGTACACGTGCTGTTCCTGGTGCTGGATTCAAACTGACCCACTACCGGACTTCCATCGTGGTTTCTAAACGCTGTCAAGCCACAATTGCGAAAAAATATCTCTAACCGATTGAAAAATAAGCCAGTTAACGTGCCGATAGATTGGCAGATTATTTCGCCGAAACTGCTATTCTTGAAATAGGAGCTATTCCGCCCACAGGGCTGTACACAACCCCCGCTAAGGGGCCCAATATACTTGAGTCACTCGAGAGGCGCGAATCGTGGCGGCTAGAAGGCTTCCAGATGAGTTGCAGAAAATACTTTTACTGAGCGAGGACCGCGTAACTAAGGCTAAACGGATCGCAGATGCAATTCGAGAAGCGGGCGCCTATCGTTGGGTAGGCATTTATGACGTGAACATTCGGTTGGGTTTGGTATCAAACATTGCATGGAGTGGGCCGAGCGCACCAGCTTATCCGGTTTTTCCCATCACAAAAGGGATCACGTCACGGGCGATCACTGCGCGGAAGATCGTGAATGTGGGTGACGTAGCTAGTGACTCAAATTACTTGACCGCGCTCGATAGCACACGAGCAGAGATGATTGTCCCAATTCTGGACGATACCGGCGATCATGTAATCGGCACAATTGATGTGGAAAGCCAACATCTGAATGCGTTTGATTCCGCAGCGCAGGAGTTACTTGAAGAATGCGCCAATGTGCTCACGGATTTCTGGACCGGCGTTAACTGAACCACGATAGCCTCAGTCTTGGTGAGTCAACTATATTGACCCCCCGCTAAGTCATTGAAAACATTAGAAACATCTTAACTCAAGCAGAATCATGGAGTTAGCAGGGGATCATTCCCCTCTAAGTGATTGAAAATAAAAGAAACAGCCTAAATGAGAGGGGAGGGTGGACTCCTATGGGACGAGGGGTGACTTCTCAGCCTGCCATCGCGCCAAAAAGGCCCCACCGCAGGAGCGGATTGGGGCCTTTTGGGCGAAGCACAGATGTCTGTCCTAAGCGCAGAAATCCAGTTTTACTGCGGAGGACGTTGCTCCAATTGTGGGTTTGGATTGGGGTTGTCATCGGAGGACCGCGGAGCGCCCACAACGTGTGTGGTCGTCACCGTGATCGGCGATTGCAGTTTGAAGTTGATCAGCGTCTCCGGTTGAATCTCCACCTGCTGTCCGCGTGTCACTGCGTTGACACCGGCACCGGCAGCACCGCCACCGACTGCGCCGATCGCAGCGCCCTTGCCGCCGCCGGCCAGCGCGCCGATAATGGCGCCGATCGCAGCGCCGCCACCGGACTTCACCGCGGTATTCTTGCCGCGTCCTGTGCCTTCTTTCTGAAAGGCCTCGGTAACCACAGGAATCTGGCGGTTGCGGGTATTGATCTGCGTAAGCTCAATGGAAAGCAGTGCGCTGCCCTTGAAGTGTGCCGCATCCTTGGCATCGACCACGCGGCCAATGACAGAGGCTCCATGCGGAACAGCTACCATGCCGTCGGCAATCACATCACTGGCCAATGAGCCGCGGAAGTTCTGATTCGGCTGCGCCGTCTTGCTGCTGAGGTCATCCGTAATGCGCACCGGGATGATCGTTCCTGCCGGAATGGTGACGGTCTTGGCAACCGGTTGCGGCGGCGGTGGCGGAGGAGCCGGAACCGGCGCGGGAGCGGGAACAGGAGCAGGCGCTGGAGCAGGCTCCGGTGCGGGAGCCGGGGCTGGCGGCGGTGTGGCCAGGGCAAGCTGTCTCTGTCTCTCTTCCCGTTCCTTCCGTCTGCGCTCGCGCTCCGAAGTCTGGGGCGGCGGCGGGGGAGCAACCGGAGCGGCAGCCTGTTTTGGCGCCTGAACCGTCAAATTATTCACGACCGTCTTGACGCCATCCACGTTGCCCGCATCGTTCCCAGCCAGGGCGCGGGACGCATCGTCATTGGCCGTACCGGAAAGTGTTGCAATACCGTTCGCAACTGCAACCTGAATGTTCTGCCCATTCAGAGCGCTTTCTGCGGAGATTTTGGCTTGAATATCGTTGCTGATTTGTTGATCGGTGCGCGCGGCAGGTTGTTCGGCAGTTGGCCCTTTCCTGCAGCCTGCGCCGAACAGCAATGCAGTTGCCAGGAATGCTGCTTGAAGGCCCTGGGTTCTCTTTAGAATCGTGCTCATAGCCACCACTATCATCTCCACATTATCTCGTGAGTCGAGGCGCATAGACCAGCGCAGCCATCTACAGAATATTGAATGGCAGCTACAATGATCATCGCGGCATCTATACACATATTGACGAGAATATGGACGTAAAGGTTCTAATATCTGGTACTATCCGGTTTCCGGCGAAGGAGAAGGAATTATGTCAGACGAAAAGCAATCGGGCGGATTCAGCTGGTTTCTGGCTGGTCTCGGACTTGGAGCCTTGTTAGGTGTGCTTTATGCGCCGAAGGCAGGCCGTGAGACTCGCGAAGATCTGGCAAGCAGCGCACGCGAAGGCACAGAATATCTGAAGCAGAGATCGCGCGAAGCCGCTGATCAGGTGAATGTTTATGTGGATCGCGGCAAGTCGCAGGTCAGCGAATATGTAGACCGCGGCAAGGAATATGTGGACCGCGGCAAATCCCAGCTGAATGATCTGGTGAGTCAGGGCCGCCAGTTCGTGAACGAGCAAGGGGAACGCGTACAAGCCGCGGTCGAAGCAGGCCGGCAGGCGTATCACTCCACAACCGGCACCGCTACCGAAGGCATTGCGAGCGAAGAGCCGACACATCTGTAGATTTTTCTGAGGAGCGCCAACCGGCGAGCAAGAAACATGCAGACACCGCAGATCGTTTTCATCATCTTTACTGCTGTTACCTCGGTTGGCGTTCTTATACAAGCCTTCGTACTGCTGAGTATGTACTTCGCTGTCAAGGCGATGACGATAAAAGTGCATGAGGTTTCTGATCAGGTCAAGCAGCATCTTGTCCCAACGATTGCGATGACGCGCAACTTGGTCGAAGATATCTCGCCAAAGGTAAAGATCATTACCTCAAACCTGGTCGAAGCCAGCGGTTCTTTGCGCTCTCAGGCAGAGCACATTAACAAGACGGTTGCCGGAGTCGCCGACATGGCTGAGGCGCAGGCATCCCGAGTCGATGAGATGGCAACCGCTGTGCTCGATGGGCTAACGCAGGCGACAGCTGCCGTGCAACATGGAATTACTACGCCATTGAAGCAGGTTACCGGAGTTCTCAATGGCTTACGTGCAGGTTTCGACGTCCTCCGCAAGAAAGATCGGCCGACCTACCCATCGGACGGCAGCGGCAACAGCTTCGTTTAGAGTCCCAACCTCATTGCTGGCGGAGGAACCGGTCAACGACCGGACTCATCTTCCCCATTTCGCAGCTAGGAGCCATGTGCCCGCAGTTGGAATCCAGCACTAACGTCTGCGCGTGAATCAGTTTCGCGAAGCCAAGTGCTGGAAGGGGATTCACCATGTGGTCCTGCGTCGCGCTTACTATAAGCACTTTCGCCTTCACTTGATTCGCTGCATCGTAAATCGAACCGCCATGCGCGATGTCGTGCCCGATAAGGGCCTGCAACTGGCGAAGATAATCGTTCGCATCAAAAAAGCGGTCACCATTGTTGACGAGATTCTCAAAATATTGCGGAAAACCTTCACGGGTCGTGTGGTTCACGCGGAACTCTGGTGTCGTCAAGTTCATGTCATGAATGAGGGCGACGAGGGAAAGCGGCGGGGTCTGCGTGTATTTACCGCCATGATAAGCAGGATCGGATTGCAGTGCCTTGAGTTGTGTATTCAATAGCATGAGATCGTAGGAACTCATCTGCGGCGTACCAACAATCGGCACGGCCAGATCCATGAATTCGGGGTAACTGACGAGCCACTGAAACGTCTGTATGCCGCCCATGGATGTGCCCATGACCGCATGCAGGTGCTGGAGATGCAGCGCCTCAGTTACTAGACGATACTGCGAATAGACCATGTCACGGATTGAGAACTGAGGGAAATCTATACCGTGCTGTGCCACGCTGTTCGAGGGCGAACAGGAAACACCGTCGCCGAGAGCGTCCACTGCAATGACGAAGTATTTCGTGCTGTCGACATACGTTCCGGGGCCGACGCCCATGGCGACCTCGCTGCTTCGTCCTGTAAACCAGGTTGGAATGAGAACAGCGTTTGATTTTGCGGCGTTCAATGTGCCGAGCGTGCGGTAACCGATTTTACAGTCGTGAATGACCGAGCCATTTTCAAGTTTTAAATCGCCAAGAGCAGCATATTGCTGCGGCGGAATCGCGTTTACCCCCGGTTGAGCATGCAGAAGAGCCGGGAATAGTAATAAAACTGAGGTCAGGAGCGCATGTCGCATTTTGATTGCTATTCTAATGCGGCGGAGATAAATCCACTTCGGAGACGATGTATTGCGGCTTGCGATCTGTTCTGCCTTGGCATGTAGCGCCATTCTAATTTCATCCGTTCGTATGAACGCACAAACGGCACAAACCACCTTTAACAATACCTTGATACCCCAACCGGCCAAGCTTGCGACCGGCCAAGGCAGCTTCGTACTGAGTTCTTCTTTTACCGTCGCCGCTCCGCATTTTCGCGACGAGCGGCTGGATGCTGGTATCGGACGCATGTTGCATCGCCTGGAATACCAGACAGGCGTACCGATTACAAAGGACATCCAGAAGGAGGCCGCCGGTGCAGCGTTGGTTATCGATGTACAGGGCGCAGGCGAGGCAGTTCAGTCGATTGACGAGGATGAGTCCTACTCGCTAAATGTAACTTCGAACGGCGCAAAACTGCAGGCGAATACCGTGGTTGGCGCGCTCAGAGGCATGGAAACTCTGCTGCAACTGGTACAGGCCGACCGCACCGACTACATTCTGCCGGCGGTGAGCATCGAAGATGCGCCACGTTTTCGCTGGCGCGGATTGATGATCGACTGTGGACGGCACTTTGAACCGGTCAGCGTGATTGAGCGGACGCTGGATGGCATGGCTGCAGTGAAACTGAACGTCTTCCACTGGCACCTGACGGACGACCAGGGATTTCGTATCGAAAGCAAGCTCAATCCCAAGCTTACCGGGATGGGATCGGATGGCCTTTACTACACGCAGGAGCAGGCAAGGGAAGTCGTGGCTTATGCCCGGGCGCGTGGGATTCGCGTTGTGCCTGAATTCGACATCCCAGGGCATAGCGTGAGCTGGTTCGTGGGCTATCCGGAGATTTCCAGCGGTCCCGGTCCTTACAAGATTCGCCGCGAATTCGGAATCTCCGACGAAGCGATGGATCCGACCCGCGACAGTACGTACAAGTTTCTCGATGGGTTCATCGGTGAGATGACAACCATCTTCCCCGATCCATATCTCCATATTGGCGGCGACGAAAGCAACGGCGTGCAATGGAAGAATAATCCGCGCATTGTGGAATTCATGCAGAAGCACGATATGAAGGACACGGCTGCTTTGCAGGCCTACTTCAATCAGCATCTTCTGAAAATCCTGGAAAAGCACCATAGATCCATGATTGGCTGGGATGAGGTGCTGAATCCCGGGCTGCCAAAAGACGTCATCATCCAATCATGGCGTGGTGCGGAGTCGCTGACAGCAGGCGCGAAGCAGGGTTATCAGGGCATTTTGTCGGCACCCTACTACCTCGACGGAATGAAGTCGGCTGAACAGCATTATCTTGCAGACCCATTACCATCCACATTGGACCTGACAGCTCCACAGCGCGCACTTATTCTCGGGGGAGAAGTCTGCATGTGGGGTGAGCAGCTTTACGAGCACACGATCGACTCGCGCATCTGGCCGCGCACTGCGGCGATAGCTGAGCGCTTCTGGTCGCCGGAAAACGTGCGCGATGTGGAAGATATGTACCGCAGGTTGGCTGTAATGTCGGTGCGTCTGGAAGCCTTTGGCCTGACGCATCTCTCGCAGGAAGATGTCGGCTTGCGCGCTCTGACGGGCACGACCGACATTGATGCGATGCGTGTCTTTGCCTCTATTCTTGAGCCGGTGAGCTTCCATGAGCGTTACCAAGGGCAGCATACATCGCAACTGACCCCGCTCGATCATCTTGTGGATGCAGTTCGTCCCGATCCACCATCGCGATATGGCATGGAAGTGCTTGTGCGATCGTTCCTTGAAAACCCTGCTCAGCACGAAAAAGAGCGGCAGGAGCTTCAGGATACGTTTGCGAGCTGGCTGAAGGCGGCCCCGGATGTGCAGCGACAGGTTTCTGAATCTCCGTTGCTTGCTGACGCAGCAGGACGAGCGCAACAGTTTGCTGAGCTGGCAAAAATCGGCTCAGAGGCCGTCGCGCATCTTTCTGGAGGAAGCACTCTTCCTGATGGGTGGAAGCAGAACAGTCTCGCAGCGCTCGATGCAGCGCAAAAACCGCAGGGACTTGTCCGCTTTACGGTTCTTGCGCCACTGAGGGAATTAGTGAACGCGGCTCAGTAAAAATAGCCGTAAAAGCTACAATTACACGAGGCTGCTCTGCGGGGCGGCCTCGTTCATCTGTTGCTTATACCATTCGACAGTGCGGCGCAGGCCTTCTTCAAAGCTGATAAGCGGTTCATAGCCGAAGGCTTCACGCGCGACGCTGATATCAGCCAGTGAATTCTGTATATCGCCGGTGCGCTCAGGGCCATAAATTGGCGGCTTAGTGAACCCGGTCAATTCCGCGAGAATTTTGTATGTCTTATTCAGCGTGTGACGCTCACCGCAGGCCACGTTGAAGACCTTGCCGGCAACTTTTTCAGCAGGCGCATCCAGGGCAAGCAGGTTGGCCGATACAGCGTTCTCTACATAAGTGAAATCGCGGCCCTGCTCGCCATCACCGAAGATGGTGGGCTGTTCTCCGCTGAGCATGAGTAGCGTGAATTTCGCCATAACTCCGCTATAGGGGGAATCGGGAACCTGCCGAGGACCAAAGATATTGAAGTAGCGCAGGCATACGGTTTCGAGCCCATAGACCTGCCAATAGCTGCGCATGTAAAGCTCTCCGGCCAGTTTCTGTACCGGATAGGGCGCGATGGGCATAGGCACCATCGTTTCTTTGCGCGGAAAGCCGGGTTGATTGCCATAAGCAGAAGATGAAGCGGCGTAGACGACGCGTTTTACACCGGCTGCGCGTGCGCCTTCGAGCAGGTTGAAGGTGCCATCAATATTCGCCGTGTGACTCGTGCGCGGATCTTTGACCGAACGCGGAACGGAAGGCAGAGCGCCCTGATGCAGAATGTAGTCCACACCTTCGCAGGCGCGAGCGATCTGATCCGCATTGCGTAGATCGCCCTCAACGAATTCGATGCGGTCGAGAATTTCTGCGAGATTTTGCTTGCGGCCGGTTTCAAAATTATCGAAGCCGCGAACTGTTTCTCCGCGCTCTACAAGCGCCTGGCTAATCCAGGAGCCAAGAAATCCGGCGCAGCCGGTTACAAGATAACGAGCCATGTCTTTTCTATGGTAGCCGCTAGGGAGGATGCTGTGTAAGTAAAGCAAAATCAGGCATACTGGTGGTACATGCAAGGTTTAACTCCATTCAGGCTTGCTCCCTACTTTCGGACCCGAATCTGGGGGTTCAATGATCTTTCACCATGGTTTGATTACAAAACAAATGGCGAACCTATCGGCGAAGTGTGGCTCACCGGCGAGATGTGTGCAGCAGAGACTGGACCGCTGCAAGGTCAATCGCTCAACGAAATTACAGCCGCGCATGGCGAGGCGTTGCTGGGCAAAGGCCGCGGTGGCGAAGAGTTTCCCCTACTGATCAAGGTGCTTTTCCCGAAGGAAAAGCTCAGTGTGCAGGTGCATCCTGATGATGCGCTTGCGCAAAAATATGGTGAACCACGCGGCAAGACAGAATGCTGGTACGCGCTCGACGCGCAGCCCGGGGCTGAGGTCGCATTGGGCATTAAGGCGGGAACGACGTCCGAGCAGGTGCGCGCTGCGATTGAAGAGTCAAGGCTGGAAGATTTGCTCGCCTGGCTGCCCGTGAACAGGGGCGATATGATCTTTGTCGATGCCGGGACCGTGCATGCGGTTGGGCCAGGTGCGGTGCTACTGGAGACGCAGCAAACAAGCGATCTGACCTACCGTATGTATGACTATGGACGTCCGCGTGAATTGCATCTGGAGAAGTCTCTGAAAGCAATGCGTCTCTCAACCAGGGCGGGAAAAAGATTGCCTGAGTACGTCCATGGACACTCGATCCTTATCAACGAACGGTATTTTCGGGTGGAGCGTTGGAGTTTGGGGGGCGGCGCCGCAACGACGCTGTCAGCCGAAACTGCATCTACCGATGTAGTGCAACTCGTTTTTCTGGCCGAAGGCAATCTGAAGGTCGAGGGCGAGGGATTTGAAACGTTTTCGTTAGGGCGTTGCCAACTCGCTGTAATTCCCGCCAACGCCAGCAACTGGAGCATCTCGGCAGAAAGCGCAACGGACGTCATGCGCATTCTTCCTCAATCTGCCTGATATCCTTCGCGAAGAACGGAGAACTATGTCAAAGGCAATTGATTTTCGGCCAATTATCCTGGCCGGAGGTAGCGGTACCCGTTTCTGGCCACGAAGCCGCAAGGCACGCGCAAAGCAGGTTCTGGCGCTCGATGGCGAGCGTACCATGATTCAGCGAACGGTAGACCGCTTGGCGCCGCTGGCACAGCGTGATGACTTTTGGGTGATCACGAACAATCTTCTTTCGCCAACGATTTGCGATCAGCTTGATGTTGTGCCACCAGAACAGGTGGTATGCGAACCGGCTGCGCGTAATACCGCTCCTGCTGCAGGTCTGGCTGCATTTCTCATTGAAAAGACAAATCCGGATGCGGTGCTGGGAATTTTCCCTGCGGACCATGTCATCGGTGATGAGGCTGCGTTTCTCGCAGTGCTCGAGCACGCCATCAGGATCGCGGCCGCTGGCGAAAACATGGTAGTGCTTGGCGTCACGCCTACGCGTCCTGAAACGGGGTATGGCTACATTGAAACAGGCGATGTACTCGATGATGGATCGCAGCGTGTACGCCGATTTACAGAAAAGCCAAACCATGAGCGCGCAGAGGAATTTATTGCAGCAGGGAATTACCACTGGAATAGCGGTATCTTTATCTGGAGCGCGCATACGCTGGCCAATGCAATCCGCGAGCATCTTTCAGAAACTGCACCCCTTCTTGAAGAAATCGCGGCTGCCTATGGGACGCCCGGGTTTCGCGAGGTGTTTGAACGGATCTATCCGCAGTGCGAAAACATAAGCGTAGATTATGCAGTTCTCGAGCCGCGTTCCGCGAAAGGCGAACACCATTCGAATCTGTACTGCTTGCCGGCGGATTTCGGATGGAACGATCTAGGCTCGTGGGCCGCGCTTTATGAGCATCAGATTGAGCGCACAAATCTATCCGACGAGTATGAGAATGTCGCGGAGAGTGCAGGCTGCCTTCCTCTGGACGCACACGGAAACTATGTCTACAGCCCAAACAAATTTGTTGCACTTGTTGGGGTGAAAGACCTGGTTGTCGTAGAAACCGAAGACGCAATCCTGATAACCACCCGGCATCATTCACAGGATGTGGGCAAAATCGTAAAGCAGCTTGCCGCAGGTGGGCGAGCAGAGTTGATCTAAAACTTTCAGGAGCGAAGCAAGCCGAAGCATGGGAAACAGGACTGCGATCAAATTTGGAACGGATGGTTGGCGAGGCATCATCGCCGACGACTTTACTTTTGAGAATGTCCGCACGGCGGCGACCGCCATCGGAACGTATGTGTCGTCGAAAAAAGACCCCGGTATAGGCGTCTGCATCGGTTACGACACGCGTTTTGGGTCGTATGACTTTGCGCTGGCCGTTGCAGAAGTTCTGGCTGCAGCCGGTATCCCGGTAAAGATCGCGGACCGCATCACACCAACGCCGGCGCTCTCCTATGGAGTGCGTGATCATGGAGCCGCAGGCGGTGTCATGATTACGTCGAGCCACAATCCGTATCAATGGAATGGCGTAAAGTATAAAGCCTACTACGGAGGCTCCGGCAGTCCATCGATCATGACTGAGATCGAGAGCTATCTCGGACAGCCGCTGGCGAAGGCATCGAATCCGGCGAAAATCGAAACTGTCGATTTTCAGACACCCTATGTTGAGGCGATTTCGCGATTTGCCGATCTGGATCTCATCAGCAAGTCGGGGCTGAAGTTCGGAATCGACTGTATGTATGGCGCAGGGCGCGGCGTCTTGGCCGGCATCTTCACAAAAATCGGAGTCGATTTTGTGGAGATTCGGGCAGAACATAATCCGCTTTTTCCCGGAATCAATCCCGAGCCGATTGAACCGCATATCCGCGCGATGCAGGATACGGTTGTCGAGCAGAAGTGTCAGGCTGGCCTCGTCACGGATGGCGATGCGGATCGTATCGGCGCAGTGGATGAGCATGGCAATTTCATCGACCCGCATAAGATTTTTGCCGTCCTTCTGCAGTGGCTTCTGGAGCGAAAGAAGTGGCCCGGCGATGTGACGCGCGCCTTCAATACCACCAAGATGCTCGACCGTATCTGCGCACGGTATGGACGAACGCTGCATGAGCATGGCATCGGTTTCAAATATGTCGTTGACCTGATGCTGGAGAAAGATATTTTGATCGGCGGCGAAGAATCGGGCGGCATTGGCATCAAGCGCCATCTTCCGGAGCGGGATGGATTGCTGAATGCGCTTCTCATTGCAAATGTGATGGCGGAGGAAGGCCGTACGCTGGGGCAACTCGTTGCCCGGCTGCAGGAGGAATACGGCGAGCACCAGTATGGGCGTATCGATCTACATATCAACGATGATCTGAAGAACGCTACGATTGCCAAGGCGCATGGCGGGGTGAAAGAGTTTGCAGGAATGGCGGTTGAGCGGGTTGAAACGCTCGATGGCATCAAGTTCTTCCTGAAGAATCCAGAGGCGGCCACGAAGTCAAATGCCGCGGAAACATGGCTGCTTCTGCGCGCTTCGGGAACGGAGCCACTGCTGCGCATCTATTCCGAATCGTGCTCGAAGCAATCGGTGACAAAGGTTCTAGAGGCGGCGCGTGAATTTGCGATGAAAAGTCTCAGCTAAAGTGTCACGGTTGTACGCGACCATCCGGCCTGTGTGAAAATCTTAGTCGCTGAAGAAAAGGAGTGTCATGGCTACAGAAAAGGCAGTCCCGCTTACGCAGCTTTCCGCGTGGAAGGCACTGGAATCGCACTATCAGCAGATCAAGGACGTCCATTTGAGGTCGCTTTTTGCCGATGACTCCAAGCGCGGCGAGCGTCTGAAGGCAGAGGCCATTGGCATTTACCTTGATTATTCGAAGAACCGCATCACAGACGAGACGCTCAGCCTGTTATTGCAACTGGCCGAAGAGAGCGGCCTGCGCGGACGCATTGACGCGATGTTCCGCGGCGACAAAATCAACATTACCGAGAACCGCGCTGTGTTGCACGTTGCGCTCCGGGCTCCTAAGGGTACGAGCATACTGGTGGACGGTAAAGATGTCGTTCCCGAAGTGCACGATGTCCTTGATCGCATGTCCGCATTCGCTGATCGCGTGCGCAGCGGTAAGTGGCTGGGGCACACGGGCAAGCGCATCAAGAACGTCATCAACATCGGAATTGGCGGATCGGACCTGGGTCCGGTGATGGCCTATGAAGCGTTGCGGCACTACAGCAAGCGCGACATGGTTTTCCGCTTCGTCTCGAATGTGGATGGGACGGACTTCGCTGAGGCGACTGTCGATCTCGATCAGGAAGAGACGCTCTTCATTATTTCCTCCAAAACATTTACGACGCTTGAGACGATGACCAATGCGCATACGGCGCGCGAATGGAGCCTTAAGAAACTCGGCGACGAAAAGGCCATTGCCAAACACTTCGTGGCAGTTTCGACCAACGCCTCGGAGGTCTCGAGATTTGGCATCGACACAGCGAACATGTTTGGCTTCTGGGATTGGGTCGGGGGACGGTATTCGATGGATTCAGCGATCGGGCTTTCAACGATGATCGCTGTCGGGCCGGAAAATTTTCGTGCCCTGCTGGCCGGTTTCCATGAGATGGACGAACATTTTCGCACCGCCCCATTTGAGAAGAATCTCCCCGTATTGATGGGACTTCTTTCTGTATGGTATTCGGACTTCTTCGCCGCCCAGACCGTTGCGGTTTTGCCATATGACCAGTATCTGAAGCGCTTTCCTGCTTATCTGCAACAACTTACGATGGAGAGCAATGGAAAGCACGTGACTCTTGCCGGCGACAGGGTCAATTATGAAACCGGTCCAATCTTCTGGGGGGAACCGGGGACCAACGGGCAGCATTCCTTCTACCAGCTCATTCACCAGGGAACCAGGCTGATTCCGTGTGATTTTATCGGTTTTGGTAAGACGCTGAATCCGCTCGGAGACCATCACGATTTGCTGATGGCAAATGTTTTCGCGCAGGCGGAGGCGCTGGCGTTCGGCAAGACTGCTGAACAGGTGAAGGCGGACGGCACAGCGGACTGGCTGGTGCCACATCGCGTGTTTGAGGGCAACCGGCCATCGAATACGATTCTTGTAGAGACGCTTACGCCGGAAGTGCTGGGCAAGTTGGTGGCGCTTTACGAGCACAGTGTCTTTACTCAGGGCGCGATCTGGCAGATCGACTCCTTCGACCAGTGGGGGGTGGAACTGGGCAAGGTACTGGCCAAAAACATCATCTCAGAGCTTGAAGGCAAGGCTGAGGGTAAACATGACAGCTCGACCAACACTTTGATCGGCCGCTACAAGAAACTGAAGGGTTAAGCCTCGCTTTTCGGTTACGGGTTGGCTGCGGCCAGCCCGTAACTTTTTATCTGGAGTTGTGTTCTTATGAGTGACGCTCGGGTGAAGCCACGCGTCTATTGGATGTGGCCAGGACTGCCGGAGCGAAGTGAGGTTGTTGCGCTTATGGATTACTTACTCGATGCCCGGTCTATAGGGCGTAAAGCTGCCGCTGCTATTCTCTGCCTTGGATTAGGTGGTTCCGTCTATGTACCATCCGCTCTGGCTGCTCCACAGCGGATGCAGACAGCGGCGCGGGCGGATTTCGATATCCAGATGGATGTTTCTGGCGCGCTGGCGCAGTCGCCGCAGCTCCAGGGGCAGCAGATCACCGCTGCGACCATCCAGGGCAATGTCACGCTTTCCGGAACCGTCCAGGATGAGGCGTCGAAGCAACTCGCACAGCAGATTGCGGCAGGTGTGAGCGGTGTGCGTTCTGTCGAAAATAATCTGACGATCAGCAATATGTCCGCGCAACAGCCGCAGATGGGTGACCAGAGCGCCGAAGAGCAGGTACCTCCTCCTCCTCCGTATGACCAGGGAATTTCACGGCCCGACCAGCCTGACAATCAGCAGGCTTATCCACCTGATCAACAACAGCCCTATTATCAGCAGCAGCCAAATGTCCCTCAGCAGTCCTATCAGCAACCGAGTTATCGGTTGTCAACCGGCCCGATCACACTACCCGTCGGCACGCTGCTGAACGTGCGTACGAGTGAGCCGCTCGATGCACGCCGGGTACAGGCCGGCACGATATTCCAGGCTACAGTGGCCAACGATGTTTTTCAGAGTGGTGCGCTGGTGATTCCGCGTGGAGCGGTGTTGACGGGACAGGTGACCGGGGTTAGAAAACCTGGTGATCTGGTAGGCAAATCCGGCATGCAGCTGCAAATTACGTCACTCAGCCTCGGTGGACAGACTTATGCGTTATCGACCGACGTGTGGACGAGCGAAGGTCCCGGCAAAGGCGCATTTTCGACGGCAAACACAGCGGGCGGAGCAGCATTTGGTGCTACGCTTGGTGCGATCTTTGGAGGCGGACCAGGAGCGGCGATTGGTGCTGTCGCTGGTGGTGCAACGGGATTGGCGGCTTCGGCAGCCACTAGAGGACCAAAGATCATCATTCCGTCGGAGTCGGTGCTGAATTTCCGTCTTGCAGGTCCGGTGACGGTAAATCCTGTATCTGAACGAGAAGCGCAACAGCTGCAGGCATCCGTGCCACAACAGCCAGAACTGCGTCGCAGGCCTGTCTTTATGGTTCCGGGAGCGGTTGCGTATCCCGTTTATTACTGGCCTGGAGCTTTCTACTACTATCCGCAGTTTTAACCTCAGGGGCTGAAGCCCTCGGCTACCTGCTTCATCTCTGCTTCTGCGAAGGACAACGCCCACCTGACTCCGTCAGGTGGGCGTTGTCCTTCGTATATCGATTCGTCCTTAGTGCTTTACGGCAATTGCAGAGATTTCAATCTTCGCGCCGCCGATCAGGCCTGCAACCTGAACTGTGGCACGCGCTGGTTTGGGGTCTGGCATGAGCTTTTTATAAACTTCATTCATTTTTTCGACATCATTGAGGTCCGTAACGTAAACCGTAACGGACACGATGTCAGACATCTGAAAGCCCGCCTTCTCTACGACTTTTTTCACTGCGGCGATAGCGTTTGTGGTTTGCAGCGTAATATCTGTGCCGGTTACATTGCCGTGTGCATCAGGTCCTTGCTGGCCTGCGACATAGAGAGTGTTGCCGGCGACGAAGCCATCACTGAACGGCATGCCCTTGGTAAAGTCGATAGCCCGGTTCTGGGCAAAAGCGCTGCCCGCAGTAAAAACGGCGACAATCGCGGCCAAAAACAGGCTACGCTTCGCCATCGACAGGTAATCCCTCTTCATCGTTCGGTCTCCTGGGTTT
>DATHQH010000065.1:0-34380 GCA_035482895.1 Alloacidobacterium sp.
GCGAGGCGGTGCACAGTTGGAGCTCTTCACGGGCAGACATCAGTACCGATGCCTCTGCCGCTCGCTTTTTAAGGGTATGCACCGTGGCTGCCAGCTGAGCATTGGTGTCAAAAATCTGCCGCTCGACCACTTGCCGCCGCCGGGCGTCCCGCAGAAGAATTCCGAACAGGGTCATAACCATCGCCAGCGAGATGAGAACAAAGCCGACTCCGGCAATCAGGCTGCGGTATGTGTCATGCCGGGAATCTTCTGTGAACTTTGTCAGCAGACCCCGTTCATCTTCCCGCATCCGTTCGACATTCTCACGGCATTCAAGAATTTTCCGGGCTGGGCTGATACCCCTGGGAAGCTGCTCGTTTACCTGATCCATCAATTGCTGAACGCAGGCGTGCAGACTGCGTGCCTGGCCAAGCTGTGCCGGTTGGTCCCGTAACAACTCTTCAAGATGAACGAGGCCTGCATCTGACGCTACCGCATTTAGTTCCGCACTTTGCAGATCTTCCGCGTTTTTGCCCTCAATGTATAAGCGACTCACCAAATTGATGTGGTCCAGATGCTGCGTAGTGGATTGCAGCGTGCTCAGCACGTCGAGCGAGTGGTCTCGCCAGTCACGCGAGGCAACCAGACGCTCTGTGTTGGTGTAGACCAGGAACGCGGAAGCACAGATAAAGAGGACTGCACCAACCGCAACCATTACCAGCAATGGTACCGTGCGGTCTTTGGGGTTCGGCGTCGATGGGGTGGATGTATCCACAAGTCACTATAGGCACGTAAGGGAGGCGTGCTGTCAATAAGTTTGTTGCGAATCGTGCGTTAAGTGTATAGCAGAACTATCGGATATTTTAGATAAAACGTTGAGAACAAAAGCGCGAATTTACGCCCCGCATCCTGTAGTGGGTCAGTTCGAATCCAGCACCTGGAACAGCACATGCCCGTTACTCGTCCATGTGCCAGGCAAATTCGGCTAAGGCGCTATTCACTTGACAAGCAAGTGGAGAAACCTCCACTCTGGTTTCTGGAGCTTCTACTGGGATGCCTAGTAAAGAAAAAGAGACGATTCAATTGCTGCAGGGCACACTCGATCTCATTGTCCTGCGAACTCTTGCCAGCATGGGGTCGCAGCATGCCTATCAGATTGCTACCCGACTTCAACAGATCTCCGACAGGCTTCTCAATCTCAACCAAGGCACCTTGTATCCGGCCCTCGTCCGTCTCGAACAGTACGGCTGGATAAAGGGATCCTGGGGGATCACGGAAAACAACCGGGAAGCAACGTATTACGCGATCACTAAAGCCGGACAGAAGGCATTGAGTGAGGAAACAGAGCGCTGGAGAAAGATGACCGGTCTTGTTGAGCGGCTATTGCAGGAGGAGTTCCAGCCATGAAGCATCTGAGACGCGGTATGCGGAAGCTCTTTGGTCTTTTCACGAACTCCAGGACGGAAACAGAGATGAACCGGGAGATGGCGTCACATCTTGCTTTGCTGGAAGAGGAGTTTTTGCGCAAAGGCATGGTTCCCGCAGAAGCGCGACGTCAGGCGCGGATCAGCTTTGGTGGACTGGAACAAACAAGGATCGCTTGTCGGGAAGAGCGTGGGCTCCCCTTCATCGAGAAATTGTGGGCCGATGTACGTTTCGGCTGGCGGCAGCTCTGCCGCAACAAAATCACGTCCGCGGCAGCGGTGCTTTCCCTCGCCCTCGGGATCGGCTCCTGTGTCGCCGCCTTCCGTCTAATCGACGCCCTGCTCTGGCGCCCGCTGCCCATCTCCGGCGCCAGCAACCTCTACGTCCTCTCCCGCCAGATGACCGGCTTATATGGCAGGCCTGCCGAGGACGGCCACTGGGCCACGCCGGACTTCAAGCTCATGCGCGATGCCGTCAAGGACCAGGCCGACCTGATCGCCATCAGCGACGCCGACCGCACGGACATTACCTGGTCCATCCCCGATTCCGGTGACGACGAGATGGAGAAGGCCCATGTCGCTTATGTCTCGGGCAACATGTTCCCGCTCTTCGGCCTTGAGCCTGCGCTTGGCCGTCTTCTTGCTCCCGCCGATGATCGCGGTCCCGGTCTCAATCCCTATGCGGTGCTCTCGTGGGACTATTGGAATCATCGCTTCGGCCGCGATCCCCACGTCCTCGGCCGCTCAGTTCACATCGGCGACCAGACCTTCGAAATCATCGGCGTCGGTCCACGCGCTTTTACTGGAACCGAAAATGGAACCATTACCGACGTCTTTCTGCCCGTCAACGTGAACTCCTTCGCCACGCAGGACAACATTACCTGGCACCGCACCTTCCTCATGTTGAATCCCGGAGTTAATCCGGCCACCGCTCTCGAGCCGCTCCGCGAGCATCTCTCTGCGATCAACCGCACCTTCGAAGGGCAGTGCTCCGAATGCCTTCGCGGCATGACTCAGGCAGAGATCGATCGGCATCTCGATCAGAAACTTGTCTTCAAACCGGCCGGGTCCGGCATCTCCGACCTTCAAAAGGACTATCGCCGATTCCTCGGCATCCTTGGCCTGCTGGCCGCTCTTGTGTTGATGATCGCCTGCGTCAATGTCGCCAACATGATGACTGCGCAGGCCGCCGCCCGCGGGCAGGAGATGGCTCTCCGCATTTCGATCGGAGCGGGCCGCCGTCGCCTCGTGCAGCTCATCCTGTGCCAGAGCGCGCTGCTCGCCCTCCTGGCCTCCGTCGTTGGTGCATTCTTTGCAGCGTGGTCAGCGCCCTTTGTGCTCAGCCTCGTCAATCCGCCTGACAACCCTGCGTGCCTCGCCCTACCCGCCGACTGGCGTGTGCTTCTCTTCGGTTTCGGGCTCATGCTCCTCGTCGTTCTATCGCTTGGTTTGCTTCCTGCCCTTCGTGCCTCTGCTGTCCGACCCGTTGCCGCCCTTAAGGGTGGGGACGATCCGCACTCGCCACGCCGTCTCCTGCGCGGAGCCATCGCGCTTCAGATCGCTTTCTGTTGCCTCGTCCTCTTCCTGTCTTCGCTCTTCGTCACATCCTTCCAGCGCTTACAGAACCGCCCCCTCGGTTTCTCCACCGACCGTCTGCTCCTGCTTGAAACCGTTGCCGGCAAAGGCCAGCTCCCCGTAGTCTGGAATCAGACTGCCGAGGCCCTCCGCGCTGTCCCCGGCGTCGACTCGGTCGCCATCTCGGGCTGGCCACTTCTTGGACGTATAAAAATCAACAGCGACATCTCTATCAACGGCGCGCCTCCCAGCTCAACTCCCGCCTTTTTCCTGAACGTCTCCGCGGGCTGGCTCTCGACGATGAAGATCGCCCTGGTTTCCGGCCGCGACTTTCGCCTGGAAGACACCTCGCCGGGAGCCGCCATCGTGAACGAAACCTTTGCCAGGACCTTCTTCCCCGGCCAGGACCCCATCGGCCGCACCTTTGCACGCGGGGCCAATCGCCCCCCCAACAAGGTCGTCGGCGTCACCCTTGACATCCCTGACCACGACCTGCGCGAGCCCAACCGCGCCGTCTTCTACGTCCCGTTCGCCGGAATCGACGCAAAATCCGCTCCCACGGTTGAAAACTTCGCCACCTTCGTCATTCACACCAACACCCAGAACGCGCTCGCCCTCGCCGACTCCCTCCGCCAACTCATCGCGCAGCGTCACAACGGCCTTCGCGTCTCGAACGTCACCACGCAGCTTGATCTGGTTCGCGACCAGACCATTCGCGAGCGCCTGATCGCCATGCTCGCCGCCTTCTTTGCCGCCGTCGCGCTGCTCCTCGCCGGCATCGGACTCTACGCTGTCCTCAACTACTCTGTTCTCCAGCGCCGCCGCGAGATCGGCATCCGCATGGCGATGGGCTCGACTCGTGCCGGCATCGTGCGCATTGTGACTGTCGATGTCTTCCTGATGATCGCGCTCGGAGGCTGCGCGGGCGTCGCGCTCGGATTCGGCGCGGCACGCTATGTCGAGTCGCTTTTCTACCAGGTCAAGGCAACCGACGCGGATATGATCGTGCTGCCGGCGTTTGCGCTTCTGCTCACTGCGCTCGTTGCCACACTCCCTGCCGTGTTTCGCGCGCTGCGCACTAATCCAACCGAGATTCTGCGCGCGGAATGAGAGGGAGGGGGGTCCCCACTTGTTACGAAATTGCAGATGGTGATCGATTTTTGCCATGCATCGAGTCCGCTTGATGCCAATTCGTCAATTTTGGAAACCGTCTCAATCTTCTGTGGATTCAAACTGATCGACTGCGTGCATACCCAGCCGCTTTCCCGCCTGCTACACTAAAAGGTTTGTGAATGATGGAAACAATGACTCTCCAACCCGTCCGCACCCCTCGCGTTGCCGAAAGCATTACTGAGTTGATGGGGCAGACGCCGATGCTGCACCTTCGCCGGCTTGCCCCTTCAGAAACCACGGCCGACGTCTATGCCAAACTTGAATTTCTAAACCCAGGCGGCAGCGTAAAAGATCGCGCCGCGCTCGGCATGATTCTCGATGCAGAGGTGCGCGGCATCCTGAAGCCCGGATCGACAATTGTGGAAGCCACGGCGGGCAATACCGGGGTTGGGCTGGCTCTGGTCGGCGTCAACCGCGGCTACAAGGTTGTGTTGTTCGTGCCCGAAGGATATGCCGAAGAAAAATGCATACTGATGCGTGGCTTTGGAGCCACTGTCGAGCGCACTCCGGAAGCAGAAGGCATGAGCGGGGCTATCCGCCGCGCACGTGCCCTGGCCGGAACCGACTCCAATATATTCGCCGCGCTCCAGTTCGAGAACGACGCTAATCCAAGATTTCATTACGAAACCACGGCACAGGAAATCTGGGAACAGATGGAAGGCCGCATCGACGCTTTTGTCTCAGGCGTCGGTACGGGTGGAACATTCTCCGGCGTCGCGAAACTGTTCAAAGAGAAAAATCCGCGCATTCTCACCGTGGCTGTGGAAACGGAAGGCTCCATACTCCGGGGCGGAGAACCTGGTCCGCATCGCGTGGAAGGCATCGGCGTCTCTTTCATCCCGAAGACCTTCCATTACGATGTAACCGATGAAATCATGCGTGTCACCGATACCGAGGCCTTCGCCATGGTCAAGCGCCTGGCAGCGGAAGAAGGCGTGCTCGCCGGATCAAGTGCGGGCGCTATGGTGCATGCCTCTCTCAGCGTGGCCGGTCGTCTCGGACCGGGAAAACGAATCGTGACAATCATTCCCGATTCGGCAGAGCGATATTTGTCCAAAAGTATCTTTGAGGGCTAATCGGCTGCGAATTTTCTGAAAAAGGTTGAACGACTCGATTCCAAACCCTGCGCATATTTTCAGGAGTGCACAACATCATGACGAAATCGACGCACGGATTCTCGACCCGCGCCATCCACGATGGGCAGGAGTCCGATCCCCTGACCGGCGCTGTAAATGTGCCTATCTATCTCTCGTCCACCTACGCGCAGGAGGAAATCGGCAAGAACAAGGGCCACGAATATGCGCGCGTTTCCAACCCGACACGCGACGCTCTGGAAACCAACCTGGCCTCGCTTGAGGGTGGCTCGAGCGCGCATGTCTTCGGCAGCGGCATGGCGGCCATCATGGCAATGGTCACCATGTTTAAATCGGGCGATCATGTCATCTGCGGCGAGAACGTCTACGGTGGCACCGCGCGCCTCTTCAACCAGATTGTCGTCAATTACGGCATCGAATTCACCTATGTCGATACCTCGGACGCGGAGTCGGTTCGTCGCGCCCTAAAGCCGCAGACAAAGCTCGTGCATATCGAAACGCCGACGAATCCGCTGATGACGCTGACCGATATTCGCGCTGTGGCCGATATCTGCCACGAGAGCGGTGTTGAGCTGAGCGTCGACAACACCTTCATGTCGCCGTATTTCCAGAGACCCATTGAACTGGGGGCCGACATCGTGATGCACTCGACGACGAAGTTTCTCAATGGTCACAGCGACGGCCTCGGCGGGGTTCTCGTTGGCACCACTCCGAAGCACAAGGAGCAATTTGCCTTCGTGCAGAAGTGCACCGGCGGCATTCTTTCGCCGTTTGAAAGCTGGCTGATCCTGCGCGGCGTAAAAACGCTGGCAGTTCGCATGAGGCAGCACGATGAGAGCGGCCGCAGGATCGCAGCGTATCTTGCGCAGCATAAGAAGGTGAAGCAGGTCTTCTATCCTGGACTGCCCGATCACCCGCAGCATGAACTCGCAAAGAAGCAGATGTCAGGTTTTGGTTCGATGATCGCGTTTGAAACTGGGTCGCTGAAGAATGCCAACACATTGCTGAAGAGCGTACGCATTTGCACGCTGGGCGAATCGCTCGGTGGTGTTGAGACGTTGATCTCGCACCCGGCAACTATGACGCATGCGGCGATTGGCACCGAGGCACGCACGCAGCTTGGTATTACCGATGGCCTGGTGCGCCTCTCAGTCGGCATTGAAGATGTGGACGACCTGCTCGCCGATCTCGATCAGGCACTGGCGCAGGTGTGAAGAAGCTTTCTTCAAGAAAGAGCTTGCAGTGGGTGAGTGGAGAAGCAGTCGAACGCAATGGGTTTATTTTTGCTGAGGTACAGTTGTCTCCGGATGCCGTCAGGGCATCCGGAGATCATGAAGGATTTTAAAAGCGCAGGGCTTTAAGTGCCTGCCCTGCGCGGGCGGAACGGCACCATCAATCTTAGCGGCGACCAAAGTGGTGAGAATCATACGCATGGTAGTACGGGTGCGCATAGTACGGGTGGTAATAGGCACGATAGGCCCAGCGTCCCGGTACCCAGATCGTGCCGGCATAGTATCCGGGTGTCCAGATGTATCCCGGACCGGGGCATGGAGTTGCGTAGACTGCCGCAGGACCGACGCGGACAGCAAATCCAACCTGAGCGTGTGCGGCGGCTGGTAAAACAGTAGCAGCGACAAGAATAAGAGCACTAAGTATGCGTTTCATTAACTATTACCTCCCTGCGTTCATTCGCTTTGCTATGGCGCGATTCCGAACGCTTATTCCTTCCAACTGTGTGAACGGAATTGCAGAAGAAATGTTGCGATGAATTCACCGTGCGCGGCACATCTTTAGTTGCCTGAAAGCTGCATCGTTATTAGGGTTTCGTGCATCGTGCCAGCCGCTGTTACAGTAATCTGAGTCCCTGATATGTTTGCAAAAGCACAGCGCGTGCACTTCATTGGCATTGGTGGAATCGGCATGAGCGGCATCGCCGAGATCCTGCTCAACATGGGTTATGCGGTGTCGGGTTCTGACCTGCGCCGTACTTCTATCACCGATAGGCTGGCGACACTGGGTGCGACCGTCTTTGAAGGCCACGCCGCTGCGAATGCGGTAGGCTCCGGTGTCATCGTGATCAGCTCTGCTGTGAATGAGCGCAATCCGGAAGTCGTCGAAGCGCGCGCGCGCAAGATCCCCGTGATTCAGCGGGCGGAAATGCTTGCCGAATTGATGCGCCTGAAATATGGCATCGCGATTGCCGGCATGCACGGCAAGACGACCACGACTTCGATGATCGCTACTGTGCTGGCTGCCGGAAATCTTGACCCCACAGTGGTCGTCGGTGGCCGCGTCGATGCACTTGGCTCGAATGCACGTCTGGGCAAGTCGCAATATTTAGTCGCGGAAGCCGACGAGAGCGATCGTTCTTTCCTGAAGCTTTCTCCGATTCTCGCTGTGGTCACAAATCTTGACCGCGAGCATATGGATTGCTATCGCGACATGGCCGACGTAGAAGATGCCTTTGTCGAATTCATGGACCGCGTCCCTTTCTATGGAAGCTGTGTCGCATGTATCGACAATGAGCAACTCGCCGGCATCCTGCCGCGTGTACGCCGTCGCGTCTTCACTTACGGCACCAGCTCGAAAGCCGATTTTGTCACCCGCATCCTGCAGCCTACAGGGGATGCACGGGCGCGCTTTGAGATTGCTGCCGATGGACAGGTCTTCGGCCCATTTGTATTGCACGTGCCTGGACGCCACAATGTTCTGAACGCAAGCGCGGCTGTCGCCATTGCTATACAGCTTGAAATCAAACCCGAAGCGATTGCGCAGGGTCTGCAGATGTTTCGTGGTGTCGACCGGCGCTTTCAGATCAAGGGCTGCGAGCGAGGCGTTGCCGTGGTGGACGATTATGGCCATCATCCAACCGAGATTCGTGCAACGCTGCGCGCAGCACGCGAGTGCAATTACCGCCAGGTGCACGTCATCTTTCAGCCGCATCGCTACACCCGCACCCGCGACCTCAAGCAGGAATTCCTGACCGCATTTGAAGACGCCAACACGGTGGAGATGCTCGACATTTATTCCGCCAGCGAAGAGCCGATCCCGGGTGTCAGCGCCAAGGCACTCGTGGATGCCATCCATCAAAACGGCGTGGAATATGCGGCCTCACCCGAAGAAGCGATCGACCGTGTGGTGGCTCGCGCGAGCGATGGCGATGTAATCGTTACCCTAGGCGCAGGAAATGTATCGCACCTGGCACCCATCGTGCTGAAAGGATTAAGCAATCGTCAATAATCTGAACCAGGGATGCGAACCTATCGCTGCATATCGCTGATATGAAAAAAGATATTTACTTTAGCAGAAATAATCAGCGAACCTCGCTATCTGTACGATATTCTGATAAATAGTGAATTCCGCGCGAATCCTCGGTTTTTTGATGGGACTCGGAGTCCTGGGTCTCATCAGTTCCACTATCTTTAACGGTTTGGTTTTCGCAGGCGTCTTCCGCTTCGTGGCGGACCGGCGAAAGAACCGGAAGATGGCGTTGCCGGACTTTCATCCGCCGGTCAGCCTGCTTAAGCCTCTGCATGGAGCCGAGCCCAATCTCGACGCGCACATTGCCAGTTTCTTTGAACAGGATTATATGGACTACGAGATCCTCTTCTGCGCGCGCAATGCGCATGATCCCGGATTGCAGATCGCGCGCCGCGTAGCCTCTCGTTATCCATCCATTCCCGTCAAATTTCTTGTAACCGGTGAACGCACATATATCAATGCCAAGGTGTCGTCGCTGGAAAAAATGGCAGCGGCGGCCAACACAGACATCTTCATCATCAGCGACAGCGATGTGCGCGTAGCCCCGAACTACATCCGCGAAGTGGTCGCGCCATTCGCCAGTGAAAAAGTGGGAGCCGTGACCTGCCTCTATCGCGGAGTGGCCGACGAAGGTCTCTGGTCGAAGCTTGAAGCGGCCGGAATGTCGGTTGAGATGACGTCAGGTGTGCTCGTTGCCAACATGATGGAGGGTATGCAATTTACCCTCGGCCCCACCATGGCGGTGCGCCGCAATTGCGTAAGCGAAATGGGCGGCTTCTCGCTTCTAGGCCCCTACTGCGCCGATGATTTTGTCCTGGGGAGTCAGGTAGCCGCGCTCGGTTACGACGTGGTGCTCTCCGATCACGTGATCGACCATGTTGTTTTAAATCTCAGCTTCACCGCCTCGGTGAAGCATCAGGTCCGCTGGATGAAGTCCACACGCTTCTCGCGGCCCAAAGGCCACTTCGGCACATCACTGACATTCGCTCTGCCCTTCGGATTGATTGCCGGTTTCGCGGCCTGGTGCATGGGTAGGCCGCAACTGGCATTGGCGCTGCTGGCCTACGGCATTCTGGCCCGCGCAGTCATGGCCGCTGCGGTTGGCGCTTTCGTTGTCGAAGAACGCCACCTGCTGCGCACTGCCCTGCTCTATCCGCTGCGCGATCTGATGGGATTCTTTTACTGGGCAGCGAGTTATGCAAATAGCGATGTGCTTTGGCGCGGCCAAGTGTACCGCCTGACCGAAAACGGTCTGATGCTGGCCGAAGTGGACAGCACCGAGGCGGAACGCGAAACTGCCATGACCGCGTAAAGGCAAGCCCTACAGCGGCCGGTCCGTGTAGAGGGTCTTGTCTGAAAGTACCTGCAGCTTATAGAGGCGCCCGTTCAACAGCGACTCCACATGATCGTGGTAGTCGCCCGCTACAAACAGAAACTTACGCGGCCCAGTGCCCCATCTGGAAACCAGGTCGCTGTCCTCAAGAAAGATGTGCGGCGCATCGGGATAGTACGATCCCCAGATCATGGAGGAGGCCCGCCCATTCACCAGCAGCGCTTGCCGGTGCGTGTAAAAGATCACCGACGACCCATACGACTGATCGCCATAGAGAACCAGCTCGTCGCCCGGAGATGCCAAACGGTTCACCGTTGTCGCTATGGCGCGGGAGGACAGCATCGGCTCAAAGCGAACAAAGGCGATGTGTGCCGCAATCAGAAACACTGCGGCGGTAAAGGCGACGGAGACGGTTGACTCAAACGAGTGTCCGCGCTTCCGCAGCGCCCAGGCCACCAGCGGTCCCACCAGCAAGGTCACGGCAGCCAGTGCGGCAGGCAGTCGCAGCGCTGCAAACGACTGTCCTGTGAGATCGAAGAAGGACGACGTCGCCAGTGAATAATCGCCCACCCCGCGATGCGCCACCAGCGTCCCAATATCCGATACATAAGGCAAATGGCGCGAGGTCCACAGTCCGCTTACCAATAAGGCTGCCACGGCGACACCCATCACTGCGAACACAGCATGCGCACCCGTGATCCACTTACTTTTGGCGTTGATCCAGCGACCAGCCTCCGGTGCTTCCTCAATCGCGCCCAGAGATCCCGCGGTCAGAATCAATAACGGGAAATACGCGGGCCATGTGTAGTATTCCTGATTGGTCGAGATAGCAAAGAAGAGCAGAATAAAGGCTGCATAGAGGCTCAACAGCAGGCCGGTGCGTGCGCGGAAACGCACCCGAGCGGCGACGCTGGCAGCTTCATATGCCGTGCTGCGCGCATCGAGGAAATGCAGCGTGTTGGACGCGTCATAGCGCACGTCAGCCCATGCGAGCCTGCGATTGCGCCATGCGCGGCGCAGGACGGCCGGGAAGTACAGGCTCCATGGAAAAAGCCATACCAACTGTCCTAACCAGAAGACCCAGAACGGCTGCTTGTTGTAATCATGCGGGTAGCGTTTGCCCAGAAAACGCAGCACATGTTCGTTGATGAAGTAGAAATAGAGGAAACCGTGCACGTGCCCTGGTGTGGGGATCGTGCCGACCGGGTTGCCGTGGTCCGGATTGCGCAGACCGGCAAGAATATGCCAGGGAGCAGCAATCGCCAGAAAGAGCAGAATCCCGCTCACTGGACGAAGTTGCCTCCACTTGCGCCATTCGCCGGTGATGATCAGGTACGGTGTCACTGCCATCACAAAAAAGACCGGCGCAATCAAGCCCTTCGCCAGCACCGCAATCGCGAGAGCGGCGTACATCACATAAATGCGCGCAGGTTTACGGTCTTCAAGCCCTGTAAGGAAGCAATAAAGCGCTAATCCTATAAAAAACGTAAGAATCGATTCCGGGATAAAGAATCGCGTCCAGAGAAAGACGCCAAAGCTCGTCAACAGCCCCAGAGCAGCGTAGAACGCCGCCCGTTCTCCATAAGCACGCCGCGCCCACAGCCATGCAAGCACGGCGCAGGCCAGCACGCCCAGCGACATGGGTAAATGCGTCGCGAATGCGTTGTAGCCGAAGATGTGATAGTTCACTGCTACCAGCCAATAGGGCAGCGGAGGCTTCTCCAGATACCGTATGCCGTTGACGTAAAGCGTTACCCAGTCGCCACTTGTAGCGATATGTTGGGCCGCATTGGCGTGGGTGCCATCAGCGTCATCCAAGAGGGAAGGCGTAAAAAGCGCGGCAAAATGCACGGCGAGAAAGACAAGCAGGAGCAGGGTCCAGGTCTTTACCGGGGATGAAAGAAGTGCAGGTTTGCGAGGATTGTTACCAGGCAATATTGACTCAGCCATATGATTCCAAAGAACTAGAATATCAGCGTATGAACCCGATTCCGGCAAAGAGACGGCGAAAGCTTCCTGCGAAATCTTCCGCGACGCGACGGACTCCGGAGACACATTTCGATCATTTGCAGAAGTTGACGACCACACTCCGCGGCAATCTGGAGAAGTGTGCCACAGAGCCGCACGTCGATCCGGTCCACGACCTGCGCACCGGCACGCGCCGGGTCCAAGCGATGGTCGAAGCGCTCATGCGTGAACGAGGCAATGAAACGCCGTTTCAGGAAACGGCTGCCAAATGGCTCGGTTATCTGAAGAAGCTGCGCCGGGCCGCCGCACCGGTCCGCGATCTGGACGTGCACCGCAAGCTGCTGGAAAAGCTGGTGAAGCTTCCGAAGTCGAAATCAGACGCCTCTGCGAATGCAAGCCCGGAAACAAATCCAGAGGCAGGTCAGGAAGCGATCACCGACGCGAATGCCCCTCCAAGCCTTGTGAATGAGCCACAGATTGCGTTGCCGCTCTCTGATGTCGAGCAGCAGGCCGATCATCTGGACGCATGGCTTCAACACGCACGACAGCATCAGGCTGCCACGCTCCGAAAGAAAGCCGCGAAGTGGCTGCCGAAATTCGATGCGGAGGCCGCCGCGTTAGAATCCGCAATCCACGAGACGCATCGAACGCGGCGTCGCGCCCAGAGCGCAGCTGACATAGCCCTCGAATCCTTTGTCCGTCTCGCACACGAGATGCAGCAGCTCGATGCGGGCAACCTGCACGACTTCCGCAAAGGAGCGAAGAAGGCACGCTACATCGCCGAATCCGCAGCCGAAGACGCCCACGCGTTAGCCATCGGCAAAGCGCTGAAGAAATTACAGGACGAGATCGGCGACTGGCATGACTGGCTCGTGCTGGGAGATGAAGCGCGTGCCGCTCTCGGAGACGAAGGCAAAGCCCTGATCGCAATGATTGACCGGGAGCGCGATCAACACTATGTCTCATCCATGAAGACAGTCACCCGCATGCGCGGCAGGTTGATGGGCGAATGGATGGCGACTACGGCGCAACCACGCCGGCGAAATATTTCCACTAGCCCCGAGAAAATCCTCCGTGCATAAAAGTTTGTCACCCTGACAGGCGCACGCAGCGCGGGGCAGAGGCAGCTGCTTCATGAGCGGGGCTAGCTTCCACTTGTCGTCATCTCACTCGTGTATCTTTCTGTGGAGACCAAAAACATCTCCTGAGCACACCTCAAAGCATGCAGACGTTCGCCGCTATCGACATAGGTTCCAACTCCTGCCGGCTCAAGATTGCCCGCGTGGTGCAACATCAACTCAAGGTCCTGCACGAGGACCGCGAAGTGACGCGACTCGGCGGCAGCGTCTTTGAAACGGGATTAGTCTCTCCCGAGGCAATGGCCGCCACACTGGATGCTCTGAAACGCTTCTACCGCGCCGCGCAGTTGCATGGAGCCGACAAAGTCCGCGCCGTGGCCACCGCCGCCATGCGCGATGCTCGCAACGCCCGCGCCTTTCTTGCCTGGGTGCGTGACGAGACGGGTTGGGACGTCGAGATCATCTCCGGCCTCGAAGAAGGCCGCCTCATTCATCGCGGCATCATGAGCAACGAGCCGGGCACCGCGGGCCGCTGCCTGCTGATCGATGTAGGTGGCGGCAGCTGTGAAATCTCGCTTTCCGAACACAAGCGCATCAAGGAGACGGTCAGCGTCCCGCTCGGTGCCGTCCGCCTCACCGAAGAGTTCCTGCAAACCGACCCTCCCTCGAGGGAAGACATCGGCCGGCTGAAGCAGTTTATCGCGCGCGAACTGCGCAAGGCTGAGCGCCGGGTAAAGCCTGTCCAGGTACAGACCGTCATCGCAACCTCCGGAACGGCGGCGGCATTGTCGGAAGCCAGCCATCTGGTCGAAAAGCAGCGATCTGTAAAGGGAAGTCCCAACAAAAAAGACGCCATCACGGCAACGCAAAGTGTACGCAAACTCACCGAAAAACTCACGAAGATGAAAAACGAAGATCGCATGAGCGTACAGGGCGTAGGCCCACGCCGCTCAGAGATCATTGTTGCCGGCGCGCACGTGTTTGCTGAATTGTTAGAGGCGTATTCGCTCCCGGGGTTCCGCTATTCGCCCATGGGTCTGCGCGATGGCATCCTCGCGCAGATGCTTGCTGAGCAGGATCCGCGCGCCTTAGCCCACCAGCAGTTCGAGCGTGACCGATGGGAATCTGTACGTGAAACCTGTCGTAAGTATGGCATCGATCCGCGACAGGCTGAGCCCGTTCGCCAGCACGCCGCGCAACTGTTTCGCGATCTTGAATCTGTGCACAAGCTTCCGCAAGAGTATCAGGCGTGGCTCGAAGCAGCCGCCATGCTGCGCGATATCGGCAAGTTCATGAACTATCAGGGCTATCACCGACACGCGCAGTACATCATTGCGAATTCGGAAATGTTTGGGTTTACGCCGGCGCAGCGCGTCACTACGTCGGCCATTGCCCGCTATCTAGGCAAGAGCCGCCCTGAACCTACAGGCCGCACCATGCGCCAGGTGCCTCCGGAAGAACATGAGCATGTCCGGCGCGCGGTGGTTCTGCTACGGCTGGCGGTTGCGCTCAATCAGGACCGAGCCAGCGATGTATTGAAGGTACGAGTACGCACTTATCCTAAACAGGTTTTGCTGGAGATTTTTCCCGGACGCACAGGCGCAGAGCTGGAGCTGTGGTCGCTCCGCAAGGAATCGGCCTACTTCCGCGAGGTCTTCCGCAGGGACCTCTTCGTCACGTTGGTATAAACGCCGCGCAGAATTCGTGGATCGACCAGCCAACTCAGCGTGCCGGGACGCCGCGTGCAATCCACGCGAGCAATCGCTCCCTTGCGCAGGCGGATATTTGCGCGTCCCGTAGAGACGATCAACGTGCCGATAAACTGTGGCAGGTTGGGATTATGGCCCACGACGAGTACATTTTCATACCGTGCGAGGCCGGCGACCAGTTGCTGAAAGGCGGCAATCGTGGCTGCCGGTGCGAGAGCTTCTGTCACCTGAATCTTCGCATCATAGCCAACCTCTGTTCCTACCAGCGACGCCGTTTGCAGCGCGCGCTTCAGTGGACTGGAGACAATCAGGTCGAATTGCACATTCAATGCATTTAAGTAGCTGCCGACAAGAATGCATTGTTGCTTGCCTTCTTTGTCCAGCGGGCGCTTTACATCCAGAAGCGGGTTTTCACGGCTCGTGCCTGCGCTTGCGTGGCGAAGAATATAAAGATTCATGAAAAGTAGATGCCCTTACCTACAGAAGTCTGTCAAAACGCGACGAAGTGAATGCTTTAACTTGATTGTAACAATTGACTTTGTGGGGCCAATCAAAGTTGAGCCGGATTCGATGTAACCGGAACAGGCGAGGGAAGTGGCTCGATTGGAAAGCCGGGATCGGCGCCGGGAGTTGCCGACCCTCCGGGCGGGAGTGGCTCGGGCTCGGGCTCCGGATCGGGTCCGGGAAATGGGTCTGGAATCGTCCCCGGATCGGTGCCCGGCACAGTGTCCAAAGCTGTCGGATGAAGCTGTGACAGCAGCCAGCGCGACAGGGGATCGGGACATGTCATCGGTCAATGAGAGTCGATCAAGTTACGAAGGGTTGCATACTTTTCAAGGAGTTGTCGTGCCAAAGTTGACTTACCAGTAACCCTCCCAGCCATTGCCGCTCTTCCGCCCGCTCGAAACCAACCTCTTGTAGCTCTCTGGCATGGTCCGGCAGAGTACGTACTTGCAGCCCCGTCGTCACTCTGAAAGCCCAATAAAGCCATGAAATCAATGCTTTGCCTACCGTGGCCGACAAACATCCAGGCGGCAGGGCAAACTCCGAAACGACCCACCGCGCGCCGGGAGCCAGTCGCGGAGTGAAACGATCCACGAGTGCAGCCAGCTCCGTCTCAAAGAGGCAATCGAAAAAAAAGTGGGTCACCACCAGGTCGTATGTTTTCTCGGGCGGGGCAAAAATCCGGGCATCCGCCTGGTGCAGCGTCACGCGCTCACGTTGCTCCTGCGTCAGTCGCTCGTGCAGAAGGCGCAGCATCGCCGGACTGATATCGACAACATCGGCCTGCAAGCCTGGATTGACAGCGAGAAGACGTTTCAGGAATCGGCCGTCTCCATCACCAAAAACCAGTGCCTGCCGCGCATCTGTCAACGTGGGCAGAAAGTAGAAGCGACAACGCTCCAGTGCCCGTCCAAAGGTCAGATATTCCAACCAGCGGTAGGGTCGTGCCAGCAGGTCGAAATTCAGACTGCGGCTCACCGCATCCACGCCGCGAAAAACAGAGGAGTCAGCAACACGGCGTCGACAGCAACGCGCAGCTGCATCACGGTGAAGTGTCTGCTGCGTGCCAGCCCGAGGAGCAGCAGCGCCGCCATCGCCGATGCAAGATAGAGGAAAAACAGCGCACTGGAGTGCAGGTGAACGAATGCAAGCGCAGCTGAAAGGAATGCTGTACCCGCAGCAAGCGGCAGCAGGTGCTGTCCTGCCCAGACCGTCGTTCGATGCGCGCTTGGGCCGGTACGAGGCACAGTAGGCCATTCCCAGACTTCGATGGCGACACAATTCAGCCAGCACAGCACGGCGAACACCGCTATTGAAGGGATCAAAGTATGCCGGTGACCTTCGATGCGGGCCCATGTCGGCACGGCCGTTGCAGCAGCAAACAATACGCCAACGGCGAGCTCTTTCGGGAGCCAGTGCTCCACTCTCGGCCCATGCGCGTGCACCAGCAAAAAGTACAGCGCGGCCACTGCGAATACGGCGGCATCTTCCAGCCGTACAGCTGGGGACATCCGGGTAAAGACGATCCAGACAAACACCGGGCTGACGATCGCGCCCGCCGCGAGAAACATTTTTCTATGCTGCGAATAAAAGTAGTGCCGTTCCCGCAGGTGCGCCCTGTTCGCGCTATCCAGGCCGTCAAGAATGCGGTCGGCAACGTAAACAAGCCAGGTGCCCACTGCCAGCAGCAGCGGCGCGAACCGAGGTAAATCAATGTGCGCAGCTCTGGCAAAGCTCCACGACCAGACGGCGGCTACAGTAGGCGCATCGAGGCTAAGCAGATGCCAGTACACCGCCAGCGCTGCTGGAATGCTCAGGCTTCGAGTTGTATCGGAAAGGTGCGGAGCCGCGGATACCACATCTTATTGTAAGTACAAGAAGCAAAGGCCCGGTTCAGCGAATTGCGATGGATGTCGATTGTTTTCGTGAACACGCCAGATTGAAGCACGGTAAAAGCGATGACCTTCTTGAGACGCTATGATCGCCGCAACCGCCAACGTGCATCGACTTACCGTCGTGGCGCGGAATACAAAGGATTTCCGCCACTTTGGTGTGGAAACATTGAAACCATTTCAGTTCAAGCCGTAATTTAATCCGCCGCAACCTTCCGCCGAGACGCAGCCTTTTTCGCCCGAGCTTTCGGTTTCGCGGCTGCAGCTTCGGGCACCTCCGGAATCTCATCCGCTGTCGCCTTGCCCTCAGCCACCTGCATAAAGAAATCCTGCGCACTGAAGGCAGGCATCAATTTTCCCTGCGAAGTCTCCCGTGCCCGCACGTATGTGCCATCTGCCGCAAGCAGCCGGGTCTTACCGGTATCAGCCAGATAGGCCGCGAGAATCTCATTGCGAAGCCGCGAACAGTGTTGCGGATCTTTTACCGGAAAAACCACTTCGCAGCGCTCGAAGAGATTGCGCGGCATCCAGTCGGCGCTGCCGCAGTAGAACTCCTCTTCTCCGCCATTCTCGAAACAGAAAATGCGGCTGTGTTCGAGGAAGCGTCCCACCAACGAGCGGACGCGGATGTTTTCGCTCACGCCTTTCAGCCCAGGCCGCAGCGCGCAAATTCCGCGCACAATCAGGTCTACCTGCACACCGGCCTGCGACGCGGCGTAGAGCGCCTCGATCACGCTCTGCTCAAGCAGCGAGTTCATTTTCGCAACGATGCGGGCCGGGCGGCCGGCCTTTGCGTGATCTGTTTCGCGCGCGATGAGGCGGATAAAGCTTTCCGCCAGTGTCAGGGGCGCCACCAGCAGCGGAGCATAATCATCGGACTCCGAGTGGGCCGTCAAATAATTAAAGACGCTGTGCACGGCTGCGGTAATGGCAGGATCCGAGGTCAGCAGGCTGATGTCGGTATAGAAACGCGCTGTATTCGGGTTGTAATTGCCCGTGCCCAGGTGCGCATAGCGACGGATCGATCCATCCGGATCGCGGCGGACCAGCAGCGCCAGCTTGCAGTGTGTCTTCAGTCCTACAATGCCGTGAAAGACCTGCACCCCGGCATCTTCCAGATCGCGTGCCCAGCGAATATTCGACGCTTCATCGAAACGTGCCATCAACTCCACCACGACGGTCACTTCCTTGCTTTGCGCCGCGTCTACAAGTGCGCGGAACGCCGGGGAGTCGGAGCTGGTGCGATAGAGAGTCTGCTTGATCGAGATGACACACGGATCCGCCGCCGCCGCTTCAATAAATCCAACAACCGCATCATACGAGTCGTAGGGATGATGCAGCAGAATGTCGCGGTGCCGCAGTTCATCAAACAGGTCGACCGATTTGCGATTCAGCCGCAGCTCATGCGGAACAAATGGTGCAAACTTCAGATCGGCGCGTGGCGTATCACTATAGAGGTTCATCACCCGCGTGAGATTCACCGGCCCGTCTGTGCGGTAAATCTGCGCTTCGTCCAGCTCGAAATTCATTCGCAGCCGGTCAATGATTTCAGGATCGGCCCTCTGTTCGATCTCCAGCCGAACTGCGTCGCCCTTACGACGGTTATGCAGCTCCGAGCGCACTGTTTCCAGCAGTGAGCGCGCCTCTTCTTCCTGAAAGTAGAGGTTGCTGTTGCGCGTGACCCGAAACGCTGCCTTCGAAAGAATTTCGTAGCCGCGATACATGCCTGCGGCGTGTCGCTCGATCAAATCGTGCAGAAAGATAAAGTCGTGCGTGCCCTCCGTGGACGGCAGAGGCACAAGGCGCGGCAACGCGCGCGGCACCGTCACCACTCCCAGCACCGGTCCGGGAGTGCCCTTGCGCTTGCGCCGCAGAAGCAATGCAATACAAAGCGCTTTATTCAGCACGCGGGGAAACGGGTGCGCCGGATCAATAGTT
Source organism: Alloacidobacterium sp. (assembly GCA_035482895.1). Classification (GTDB taxonomy): domain Bacteria; phylum Acidobacteriota; class Terriglobia; order Terriglobales; family Acidobacteriaceae; genus Alloacidobacterium. Next base: position 18,930 of record DATHQH010000065.1, read on the forward strand.
ATCGGTGTGAGCAGAGGGTCCACTTCGCGCTGATAAAACGCCGTCGCCGATTCCCGAGCCGTTTCATCGATATCGTCCCACGGCAGCACGCGCACGCCGACCTGATGCAGCGCTGGAAGCAGTTGTTTGTTCCAGCAGCCATATTGCTCGGTCATAAAGGAGTGCATAATTTCCGTGATGGAATCGAGCGTCTGCTGCGGGGTCAGCCCTTCCGGGCCAGCCTCGGTATAGCCGTCTTCAATGCGCTGCAGCAGACCGGCAACGCGGATTTCCACAAACTCATCCAGATTGCTCGCCGTGATGGCGAGAAACTTCACGCGCTCCAGCAGCGGATTCGAGGCATCCTGCGCCTCTTCGAGCACCCGCCGGTTAAATTGCATCCAGGATTCATCCCGGCCAATCAAAAGGTACTGTTGCCGCGTCGAACGTTCGCTCATAGCTTATATTCCGACTCAGATCGAAAGTGTACACAATCTGCTATACACCGGCATGCTTTCCCGGATGTGAAAGAGTTGCTAAAAGACAGGCCTATTTGGTCCGATTTGACGCGAGCGCACGACTCGACGAGGATAAAAGTAACGGCTGGAGGTAGTGTGATGGGGAACCAAGGTTGTAGCGATCTGCTTGTGCAGGACACTGCGGTAAAGCTTTTTCAGACCGCAGCGCTCTTGCTTGGAGATGAAAACGAAGCCGTCACTCTGGTGGAAGATGCCGTGGCGGCTGTCGAAATCGACCCTTGCGCCGATGCCGACAAGGCACAGCTCCTCGTGCGGGCGCAGCTTATTCAAGCTGCCATTCGCAGGCTCAGCCAGCGCGAGCCGGGATCGTTCGTAGTTGCTGCGACGGGCGGTGGTAATCCTCTTTGCATCGACGGCGATGATCTGTCGGCTGCAGGGATCTCGCAGTCCCAGCTGGGCCACTTGCTTGAGGGCGAGGGACGCGGACAATTGCGCGGCTGGCTTGAACACCTGCCACTAGCCCAACGCGTCGTCTTTGTGGAACGGGCTGTTCTTGGGCAAGACAATGCCTCGACCGCTCAGAACCTTCGCGCAGGGGGTGGGGAGAGCGCTACGGGCTGGACTGCCAACAAAGTGAGCGAGGTATTCCGCCAGGCTCTTTGTTCTCTGGCCAGTTCGCTTGTGCATTCTGAAGTTTCGGCATAGGCCGTTTAGCATCTTCCGCCAGGGCCGTCGCCGGGCCAAATTAACGGATGTATGCTTCAGGCACGCTGGCAGATAAAATAAGCTCGATTTAGACGCAAGGTCTTGATTCTCTTATTTTTCTGAATTTTTTCCAGTACCTGAAGCATCCAAAAGACCGTAATCTCTTAATTTAGATAGCATTCCTGAGTCAACAAGGGTGAATTGTACGTGCATGTAACCAGAAATGGCTGGCGATGGCGTGCGGCTTCTGGCCTGCTCGCTTTTGGTGTTGTGTTCACGCCCGTGGTTCGTCTGCAGGCGCAGACGGTGACGGTGCAGTCCAGCAGCTCTTCCTCCATTCCCAGTCCTTATCAGATTTCAACTCCGCAGCAGAGTGGCAGTGGCTTCCAGGGCAGCGTCGTCGAAGAAAAGCCCACCGATGGCGTGCTTCCGCTGTCGCTGGACGACGCGATACAGCGCGGCTTGAAGCATAATCTGGGGTACGTCCTGAGCGGCATCAGCGTTGGGTCTGTTAATGGTTCGCGCCTGCAGGAGCTACAAAATCTGCTGCCAACAGTGGACGCATCGCTGAAGGAATCGGTCCAGCAGGTCAATCTTGCGGCAGAAGGTCTTCGCATTCCCGGATTTCCGACAATTATTGGCCCTTTCGGCTATACCGACCTTCGTGCCACCCTCAACTGGTCTTTGGTAAATATTGCTTCCCTCCAGAATTACCTGGCAGCAAAGCATAATTTTCAGGGCGCCAAGCTATCCGTCGATGACGCGCGCGACATGGTGGTCTTGACTGTAGGCAATGCATACCTGCTCGTCATTGCCGACAAGTCCCGTGTTGACAGTGCGCAAGCGCAAGTTGACACCTCCAGAGTTTCGCTCGATCAGGCCGTCCAGAACCACCAGGCGGGAACCGCGCCGCTGCTCGATGAGCTGCGTGCCCGCGTCGATTACCAGACACAGCAGCAGACTCTCATCAGCGCGCAGAATCAGTATGAAAAAGACAGGATCGCGCTTGCCCGCGTCATCGGCCTGTCGCTCGAACAGAAATTTGAACTCACTGACCAGGCGCCCTACGCGGCTCTCGACAATGTCGATCCGGACACCGCTGTCCAGCAGGCTCTCGACAACCGCAGCGATTTGAAAGCGCAGACAGAGCTGGTGAAATCCGCCGAAAGAGCCCGCTCTGCGGCGACTGCGGAGCGCTATCCGACGATCAGCTTCGAGGGCGATTACGGCGTCATCGGCACCAACTTCTCGAATTCGCACGGCACCGGCGATGCCACCGGCACGCTCTCGGTTCCGGTCCTTGAAGAAGGCAAGCTGCGTGGCGATGCGCAGCAGGCGCAGGCGCAGCTGGAGACGAAGCGCGCGCAGTTCAGCGATATACACGGGCAAATCAGCGCCGATGTGCGCAACAGCATCCTCGACATTCGCTCCGCGCAAAAGCAGGTTGAGGTTTCACGCAGCAACGTGCAGTTAGCGGCTGAGGCCTTGAGCGAAGCGCAGCAACGCTACGCTGCCGGGGTTTCAGACAATCTCGCCGTATCGCAGGCACAGCAATCTGTTGCCCAGGCAAACGATCAATATGTAAGCAGCCTTTACCAGCACAACGTCGCGAAACTTTCATTAGCGCGCGCGCTGGGTATGGCTGATAAGAACTACAAGAGTTACGTGGGAGGAAAGTAAAAGTGGCCGAGCAGATTCCGGATCAGACTCCGGGAAAAAATAGAATCGACCAGCCGGAAGAAGAAATAAGACAGAAGCCGCGCCGCCGGTTCATCATCATCGGAGTCGTGGCCGTTCTCGTCGTGGTAGGGCTTCTGTGGTATTGGCATTCCACGTTTTACGAAGACACCGACGACGCACAGGTCAACGGACATCTCATTCAGATCAGCTCGCGCATTGCCGGCCATGTTCTCAAAGTAAACGTGGACGAGAACCAGTTCGTTGAAGCCGGTACGGTGATCGTGGAACTGGATCCCAAAGACTTCGAAACCGCTGTTCAGCAGGATCAAGCCAATCTCGAAAGCGCGGAAGCAAGCTACGAAGCAGCAAGGGTGAACGTTCCGGTGACGCATATCAACACCGGTACCACATTGACGTCCGCTGGAGCTGACGTCTCGAGCGCCGACTCCCAGGTGATCCAGGCACAGCATCAGCTGCAGGCTGCGCAGGCTCAGGTCGTGCAGGCCGCAGCCAACAATACCAAAGCCCAGCTCGATCTTGAGCGCTACAGGCCGCTCGTCGAGAAAGATGTCATCTCAAAGCAACAATTTGACGCGGCGGTGGCTACGGCTGATGGCAATAAAGCTGCGCTTGAGCAGGCGCAGGCAAATCTGCAGGCCGCACAGGCCAATGTTCGCGTTACAAAAGACCGCGTAGCCCAGGCCCAGGCATCCTTCAAGTTTGCTGAAACAGGACCGCAACAGGTTGCCATCCAGAAGGCAAGGGCTGACCAGGCAGCCGCTCAGGTACAGCAGGCCCAGGCCGCCCTCGATCAGGCCAAGCTGAACCTGAGCTACACCAAGATCCTTGCGCCGACCGCCGGTATCATCACCAGGAAGAGCGTTGAAGTCGGCCAGAACGTCAGTGTCGGTCAGAATATGGCCACGCTCGTTTCGCTTGAAGACGTCTGGATCACAGCTAATTTCAAGGAAACACAGCTTCAGCACATGCGCCAGGGCCAGTCGGTTGTCGTCAGCGTCGATGCATACGGCCGCAGGTATGACGGCCGGATCACCCAGATCGGCGGGGCGACCGGCTCCGTTCTGAGCCTGTTTCCACCGGAAAATGCGACGGGAAACTATGTCAAAGTCGTCCAGCGAATCCCGGTTCGTATTGACCTGACAAACCACGAGCAGAACTCCGATCATCTTCTCCGACCCGGAATGTCCGTGGTGCCAAGGGTAAGGGTAAGGTAAAACAATCTACACAGCATTCTCGGGTCAGAACAACCTCAATTGTTCTGGCCCGAGAGCATGCCATAGCTGGTCTTTGACCAAAAGCTTGACAAGTAGGGACTCTAACTCCCAAACGAGTTAACGCCTGGACTTATCCACAATCTCTTCTTTAAATCTGCATAAATTCCCGCCAGTCCAGTACGAGAATCGAAATCTCCAGCGCCATCCTCTGCGGCAATTGCATCTAAACCGGAGAGTGGAGGATCGTAGCATGAGCAAGACTGCACTGAAGGAAGTCACCAGCAAAAACGACCACATCACACCCCACTGGCATCAGAACGCGAAAGAAATCCAGAAATTCGGTACCGTCATCAAGGACATGCCGATTGGTCTCGACGAAGACGCCCGTCTCGAAATCACCGGACGCCTGAACGTTCTTCTGGCAGACACAGCCAGCTTGCGCGACCTTTATAAGAAGTCGCACTGGCATGTCTCAGGCCCGACTTTTTACCAGCTTCATCTTCTCTTCGACAAGCATTTTGACGAGCAGGTCGAGTTAGTCGACGGCCTGGCCGAGCGCATCCAGATGCTCGGTGGTGTCAGTATCGCCATGGCGCACGACATCGCTGAAACCACGCGCCTCCAGCGCCCACCAAAGGGCCGCGAAGAGGTGCCCGTTATCATCTCTCGCCTGCTCGAAGCGCACGGCATCATTCTTGAAGACGCCCGCAAGCTCGCCAGAAGAGCAAGCGATGTCGGCGACGATGGCACCAACGACCTGTTGATCAGCGACGTCGTACGCACCAATGAAATGCAAGTCTGGTTCATCAGCGAGCACCTGGTCGAAATGCCATTGGTCTTCGCCAACAAGTAACCCAGACAAGCTTCATACATACCCTGATAAACAAAGGCCGAACCTGTTCCGCAGGTTCGGCCTTTCGCTTTGCAAAATGGAACGAGTCATTCTTCAGGCTGAAGATGGAAAAGCAAAAAACCTATCCGGGCCGATGACTATTCAACCCGCAGCATGGCCACCGGATCAATCCGCATGGCACGCAGCACCGCGGGCAGAGCAGCAATGACCACAGCGAGAAGAATCGTAAGGCAGGGAATTGCGAGCACTCCCGCATCCGTGGCCTTTACCTGATACAGCAGCGACTCGATATACCGTACCGACGCCAGCCCAAGCGCAAGCCCCGCAACCGCGCCAATTGCCACGGCAACGGTAATTCCCGCCATGACGCGCCGCGCTACATCGTCCACCTGCACGCCCAGCGCCATGCGAATGCCAATCTCACGCTCCCGCTGCTGCACGGAGTAATTCAGCACGCCATACAGCCCAACCCCGGCAAGCAGTAACGCAACCGCGCCGAAGAAGAAAGCCAGCGTCGCCAGCAGCCGCTCGCGTGTGGTCTGCGCCTGGTTCAACTCAAGCTGGGTACGGACATTCGAGACGTGAAATTCAGAGTGTACCTTCGACACTTCCTGCCGCAGCGTTGCAGCCAGAGCAAGTGGATTCGCTGAAGCCGTGCGAACAATGAATGTCTCCTCGCTTACCGTACGCATTTCTCCTGTAGCGCCCATGTGGTGAAACGGAACAAAGACTACCGGCAGCATCGGCTCGCGAACGCCGCGGTAGTCGGCGTCGCGCATCACGCCGACAATCTGCATACGTTCGCGACTGCCATCATCCGACGCTTTTTCAACGGAGCGTCCGACCACATTCACGTCATTCAGAAATTTACGGGCGAACGTCTCATTGACAATGACAGCGTTCGGATAGGTATCGCTTTCGCGGAGATCCCTTCCGCTGACCAGCGGAATCCGCATCGTCTCCAGAAATCCCGGTGAGACATTCATAAAGTAGGCCAGGTCTGTACTCGGCGGACCTCCATTCACCGAGATCGAGTCATTCCAGCCCACGCCTTTCAACAAGGCCCAACTGGCCTGCGATACTCGCTCCACTCCCGGCATCGCGCGCAAGTGGTCCGCCACCTGATCCCAATAGAGCGACGATTGCTTAGGACGACTTGTCGTCTCAAGCAGTAGAAGCCGCTCCGTAGAAAACCCGGTGGGCTTGTTCGAAAGCCGCTGGAATGTGGCCACAAACAATCCGGCAACAAACAGCACCAGAAAGCAGAAGGCCACCTGCAACGCGATCATCGCATGCATTAGCCGTTGCCTCGAATGCGGATCATCACCGCCCTTCAAAATGCTGACCGGCTTGACCGACGAGGCCCGCAGAGCAGGCAGCAACCCGAAGAGCAGAACCACAATCAGCGTCAGTGCAATACCAAATCCAAGCACGCGCCAGTCCGCAGGCAGAATCAACCGCGCCGGATTATCGGGTGGATTGATCATGCTCACCACAAACGGCGCAGACCACCATGCAAACAGCGCCCCACTCGCAGCCGCAAGAAGAGCCAGCAGCGCGCTCTCTACCAGAACCATCTGCACCAGCCGCCACCGCCCTGCCCCAATCGAAACGCGCAGGGCCATCTCCCGCGCGCGTGCCGCAGCTTGCGCAGTCATCAGGTTGGCCACATTCGCGCATGCGATCAGCAGGACCATCAGAACCAGTACTCCCAGAGCACCGAGCGCGCGATTGTAATCCTGTTGCATTCCGGAGACACCGGTAGGAGCCGGTTCCATCAACACCTGATTCGCGAGTACGTTCTTCAGCGTCTCCGGTGACAATCCACTCTCGCCGCGCAATCGGTTCTCTTCGAACGCATGGGTGATCGCCGCCAGCTTTGCGCGGAGAGGCTCACCCGCAACCCCCGGCTTCATGACAACTATCGTGCGGAACCACGTCCAGTCCGACCGTGTCACCCCGCGATGCATCATTGTCGGAATGAAGATATCGACAATTGTGCCCGGCTCCGTGCCGGTGAACTTCTTTTCGCTGACGCCAACGATCTGGTAGACACCGTCGCCAAAATGAAAAGTATGCCCAATGACATTCGGATCACGCCCGAAGCGACGGCTCCAGTAGTCATAGGAGAGCACCGCATACGGAGCCGCGCCCGGCTTCAGATCGTCATTCTCGGTAAACAGCCGCCCCAGTGCTGGCTCGATTCCGAACGTCGGGAACATCCATCCGGATACGTGCTGCAGATTGGCCTTCTCCATCTCCTGATCGGTCTTGTACGTCACATCGGCACGGTCTGCATAAGAAACTGCGATCAGCTCTGCATCGCCTTTTGCAGCGGCACGCATCAGCTGAAAACACGGATACATCCAAGAGTCGAAGGAGCCCGGTTTGTCGTCAAAACCGATTCCCTGGCGGGACAAAACATAGAGCCGTTCGGGATGAGCGACCGGCAAAGGCCGCAGCAGCAACGCATCGATCAGCCGGAAGGCCGAAGTGCAGGCCCCAATGGCTAAAGCGAGCGAAAGAATGGCAGCAAAGGAAGTGACTTTATTTCGTTTAAGCTGCCGCCACCCAAAAACAAGATCGGCCCGCAGGGAATCCAGCCAGCCAACGACGAGAGCATCGTGACTTTCTTGCCGTCGCTGTGTCGCTGCTCCAAACGCCCGCAGTGCCTCCTCAGGATTGCGCCCTTGTTCCACTGCTTCGGCGATGTGCGTTTCAAACTCTTCCTCGATCTCGCGATTCAGGCGATCCCCGCGAAACACATTCACGACACGCGACCAGAGAGACATATCACACCGTCCTCAATATGCGGTTCACTGCCGAAGTCACCGTCTCCCAGCGCGATTCCACGGCAGCGAGCTGTTTTCTGCCCGCCGCTGTCAACTCATAGACCCGCGCCCGCCGCCCGGTGTCCTTCGTCACCCATTCCGCAAGAATCCATCCCGCTTCCTCCATCCGGTGCAGCGCCGGATAGAGTGAGCCTTCCTCCGCACGCAGCACATCCTCGGACATCTCGCTGATTGCGGACATAATGGCGTATCCGTGCAGACGCGGTCTGCGCGAAAGGATCTTCAGTACAAGCAGATCGAGAGAACCTTGCAGGGAATCAGGCCTCGGCATATATAGACATCTATATATAGATGTCTATATATGCTGTCAAGCGGAACTCTTGACGTTCCCCTGGTAAATCCTGCGATGGTCCCGAGTCATTGGGGCTCACTTTCATTGGTCGATTTGCGCCTTTCATTGCTATTCGCGCATCTAAATGGCATCCTTAATATCCTGTCGGGAAAATCATGCCAGTCGCCCTTAGCTTCTTTATGAAATACGGTTACTTCATCCTTTTCTTTTGGGTGATGACTGAGCAGCTAGGCGTGCCTATTCCCAGCGCTCCCCTTCTAATTACCGCAGGCACTCTCACCGCTACGCATCGGTTCAGCCTGCCTCTCGTCCTCTTTTCCATCGTCCTAGGCTGTATCGTCAGCGACACGGCCTGGTATCTCATGGGCAAAAAATACGGGGGAGCCGTCGTCCGTCTGCTTTGCCGCCTGTCGATGGAGAGCAATACATGCGTTAAGAAAACCGAGGGTTACTTCACTCGCAATGGGGAGCGGGCTTTGCTGCTGGCGAAGTTCATTCCTGGTCTTGGCACCGTAGCGGCTCCCATTGCAGGCCAGACGGGCATGCCATATCATCTCTTTCTTTCGTTCGATGCGGCAGGAGCGTTGCTTTGGGCGCTGGCGTTCACCCTAGGCGGGCGCTTCTTTGGCGATTTTCTCAAACACCACCCCAACGCCTTCCCCAGCGTCAGCCACGTCGCGGGCATACTCTTCGTTTTCCTGCTGATCGGATTTCTTATTTACCGGTTCATCCGCCAGCGAGCCTTCATCAAGGAAATGCGTACCGCGCGTTTGGAGCCCGATGATCTAAAAAGCATGCTCGATCGCGGCCAGCAGGTGTATATCGTCGATCTACGTCATCCGCTTGACTATCTGCCAGACCCGCGCACGCTTCCCGGCGCCGTGCTTTTCACCCCGGACAAGCTTGTCGAACATACGGACACGATTCCGCGTGACCGCGATGTTGTCCTCTTCTGCACTTGTCCCAGCGAGGCAACGGCGGCGAAGATGGCGCTTACCCTGCGCAAAGCAGGTGTCTATCGTGTTCGCCCGCTGCGCGGAGGCTTCGATGAATGGAAGCGTCTTGGCTACCCTCTGGAAGACATATCCGAAGCGGTCGCAACAGCCCAGACGGTGTCTTAACCGGAGCGGAGCTGGGAACCCGCTGAAGGCCATTCCGCCTCGTTCCGAGAGTGGAAGAATTCAAACGGAAAATTCTGACTGTCTGCTGGCGGTAAGCGAATCGCCTCGTTGTAGCCCTTGCACGCCTGTGCTACCTTGCTCTGAGCAAATTTTCCGATCGGAGTTCTCTCAGAATGGCGTTCACCGAAACGTTTCACTGTGACGTGTGCAGCAAGGCAAAGCGTGAAGAATCGGAGGATTGGTGGCTGGCCTGGACCGAGCACATCTTACACGTTCCGAACGTGCCCAAGATGCCGCAACTCAGGTTCATGCCCTGGGACACACTACTTTCTCACGAGGCGGAAGTCCGGCACCTCTGTGGTGCCCGCTGTGCCCAGACCCTCATGGGCCGCTGGATGACCAATAGCTACGAGTCCTGAGCTGGATTCGCGCGTGTGGACAGCAGTTTTTCATATGCCTGATCAGGGATTCAGGCCGGATTCGTCCATTCGCCACAGCCTTTTATCAACGCATCAGACTCCGCCGGCCCCCACGATCCCGGCTCATAGGTATGAACCGGCGGCCGGTTTGCCAGCACGGGATCGAGAATGCGCCACGCTGCCTCAACATAATCAGCACGCGCAAACCACGTCTGCTTGCCGCGCATCGCGTCTTCCAGCAACTCCTCATATGGGAGCAGCTCATCGGTGCCGCATTCCTGTTCTGCTTCCAGCTCCACCATGCAGCCTCGCAGCCGATCGCCAGCCTCCTTCACCGATCCGCCAATCGCAATCAGGGGTTTCGGGCTTAACCGGAAGCGCACATAATTCTGCGGTGTCAGCATTTCGGAGAAGACGGGGGGCGTCTGCCGCAGTCTGGCAATTACCTCTGTCGCGGTTGCCGGCAGCGATTTGCCCGTACGGATGAAAAAGGGAACATCTCTCCAACGCCATGAATTGATGTGCAGCTTTAGCGCGGCGAATGTCTCTACCGTCGATCCCGACCTTACGCCCGGCTCACTCAGGTAGCCTTTAAATTGCCCCAGCACCACGTCGTTTGATTCCAGCGTCTGCACGCTCTTGAGCACTTTCATGCGCTCATCCCGCAATGCCTCCATGTCGGTGCACGGAGGGGGCTCCATTGCAATATTGCTCACCACCTGCATCAGGTGGTTCTGCACCACGTCGCGAATCGCGCCCACTCCGTCATAAAACGCGCCGCGTCCCTGCACGCCAAACTGTTCGGACATCGTGATCTGTACGCTTTCCACGTATTGCCGGTTCCAGATCGGCTCCAGAAACGAGTTGGCAAAGCGGAAGAAGATCACGTTCTGCACGGAATTCTTTCCCAGGTAGTGATCGATGCGGAAGATATGGTCTTCGTCGAATACGCGCTGAATCTCCGCTGTAAGCGCTACCGCCGATTGCCGGTCATGGCCAAACGGCTTCTCTACCACTACCCGCGCGCCATCTGCGCAGCCAGACGCTTTCAGTTGATCGATGACACGCCCGAAGAGGCTCGGCGGAATTGCCAGGTAATGCATCGGATGTTGTGCGCTGCCCAGCGCGTTTCGCACCTGTTGAAACGTAGCCGGATCGTTGTAGTCTCCATCCACATAGCGCAGACATTCCAGCAGCACCGGCAGCCCTTCCGGATCGGCGCCGCCATGCTTCTCAACACTGTCCCGCGCGCGTTCCTTGAATTGTTCCAGCCCCCAGCCCGCCTTGGCTACGCCAATCACAGGCCCACGCAGCTTGCCGCGTTTGGCCAGCCGCTGCAGCGACGGGAAAATCTGTTTGTAGGCAAGATCGCCGGTAGCGCCAAAGAAGACAAGTGCATCGGATTGCGTCTGATCCATATCGCCTCTGAATGTTTCGCTGTTGGGTATCTCAAACAGTTCCAGAACTTACGACAGGCCAGTCTATCGTGAATTCAAGGGAAAGGAACAGAACAGGGCATCGATGAGTTTGGCTGTTTGAGAATTACAGGCGGTCCTCCTTATACACAGGGTAAGCGAAGTGCCGCGAGAATCTTTGAGGTGATCGTTACGCTTACGGTAACGAGGGCTTTGGCATATGGGTTGCGGGATCTTTTATCCGGCTGTGCGCCGTTGGCGTTCAATAAAGTCCACCATGCGGCGTATCACGTATTCGGAAGCCTGGTCGGCATTCATAGGGCTCCCGCCTTTGTGCTTATCCAAAACACCTACCTCAGTTTCTGAGATGACATGGAAGTCCAGGTTATATGCGCCTACGCCCAGAGTGGCGCATCGTATGCGACCTGTTTCGTGGAAGAGATCAGTATGTGTTCGGGAGGCGAATAAATCTGGGTGGTTCATTGAGATACGGACAGCATTGAGCCCAATTTGGCTATATGAACCTGTCAGTTCGATCGTAGCTAATGCTTCTACCGCAAGTTTTAGGTTATCCAGCAGTCGTTTCCAAAACTCAGGACTTTCCGACTGTATGAGAAGTGCTGCGGCAAGTTTGCGCCGCTCCGCATCTTTCTCTGTGGCCTCTGACAGTCTCATTTCCTGCTGCTTCTTCTTCATCCACTCGGGCATCTGGCTTTTGCTGGGCATGCAGTCGGCCTCACCAAAATCTTACGCCGATCATCTGTGCAGCTCTTGGCGCTGTCAACGGAGTTGCGCGGATGAGACTGCTAGATATCGATCTTCTTCAACACGGCTTGCGCTGCAAACGGGAAGAGCAGAACGATGGCGGCGCGGATGGTCACGGCGAGTCCGAGGTGATCTGCGATGGCGTCACCCATGTGACGCGTAGCCTTAAATGGCTGCAGAAGCAGGCTGGGGAGCTCAACAGATGGCCAATGGTGCCTTACAACCATGCCGAGAACAAGGTAGCCCAGGAGGACGCCTGCGCTGACAAACACGCCCCGGGCGTTCTTGATCAGGATGGTCGAAAAATAGGTGAGGCTGAAGACGAGCGCGGCCAATAGAAAGGCGGCAAGGCAGGCGATGCCTGCGAACGTTGTGAGGGAAACCGCGCCGTTCTGAGAGAAGACGATGTTCCGATATGGATCACCCATGGCGACAAGGATCCGATACATCTGCACGAGGCCAGCCAGATTGAGAAAGATAGCGATGACAAGTACCTGCGACAGGCCAAAGCCCCAGTCTCTCCAGAGGAACCATGCACGGTTTCCAGGGCGGCTGAATATAAATGAGCCGCTGCGCTCGCCTATATCGCGGCCGACGCCGAAGCTGCCGAATATCCAGGCGACAAAGCAGAGCGGGAGAATTTGGATGCCCAGGAAGACCGTCCAGACGCCCGAAAGCTGAACGGCATTTGCGTGGGAGCCTATGATCGGATGCTCGCGGAGAATGGCGATCATCAATATGGCAATAGCCAGTAGACTAACTCCGAAGAGGATGCGGCTCTCACGCCAATACTTCCACAGGTACATTGGCTTCTCCCTTCCCGACGACTTCAAGAAAAATTTCCGACAGGTTCATGGGGGAGACATCCAGCACAATCGCTCCCTGGCTTCGCAGTTCTGCGGTAAAACCATCCGTGTCGGTGCGCACAATATATTCGGTTGTGCCTTCACCGACTTTTGTTTTGAAGACCTGGTTGCGCGAGGCAGGCGGCAGATTTTCTCCCACAACCCGGACTCTGCGAAAATGAGCGCGCACATCGTCGAGGCTTTCTTCAAGCAGTAACCTGCCACGGTCGACAATGCCCACCCAGTCGGCCACGCGCTCCACTTCGGAGAGGTGGTGCGACGAAAGAAACAGCGTGCGGCCTTCATTGGCGAAGTCATCAACGAGCACGCGTAAAAGCTGATCGGTGACCACGGGATCGAGTCCGGCGGTAGGCTCGTCGAGCACCAGCAGCTCCGCTCCCTGTGAAAGCGCCAGCAGCAGGCAGAGCTTGGTCTGATTTCCCGTCGAAAGCCTGCGAAACTTCTGTTTCATCGGAATTTCCAGCACTTCCGCATATTTGGCGGCCAAAGCGTCCGACCAGCGCGGGAAGAATCCGCGATTGAAGCGCACAAGGTCGTTGCCGTTCATTGAAGGGAGAAGCATCTTGTCGATGACAAACCCAGTGCGTTCGAGGATCGGAATCCGATCCGTTTGGGGATCGAGTCCAAGGACCTGCATACGACCGCTGGTGGGATGAGCCAGGCCGGCAAGCAGACGGATCGTGGTGGTTTTGCCCGCGCCGTTGCGTCCAAGAAAGCCGTAGATCGAGCCGCGAGGCACATGCATATCGAGGCCATCCAAGGCATGAAGGCTCGGCGCATGAAGTGCTCGGAAGTGTTTGTGCAGGGACTGCGTTTGTATAGCGAGATCACTCATTGCGCCTCTCCGAGTTCGTCATACGAAATTTCAAGCAGTTGCACCAGATCTTCCTGCGCCAGCATTAAATGTTTTGCTTCCACTGCGAGCTGCGTAGCCAGCGGTTTGAGGCGGCGCAGCTTCTCCGACTTCATAAGGCCGGGGTTTTGGCCGTTGACGTAACAGCCGCCTCCGGGCACCGTGCGCAGAATGCCATCGCGCTCCAGGTTTTGATAGGCCCGCGCCACTGTATTTGGATTGATACGGAGTTCGGTGGCCAGCTTGCGTACTGGAGGAAGCGTGTCGTTCTGCTTAAGCGCCCCCGCGGCAATGGCGTGCTTTACCTGCGATTCGATTTGCAGATAGATGGGGATGCCAAGGCCGGGTTGGACGCGGATGATCATTTGTACTAATACAATAGTACAATTTGATTGATTGTCAATCGAAAAAGTAGTTTACCTCCGCAACTATGAAAAATTGGATATTGTGCGCAGGATTCGGTTTCCAGGTCAATCGGCCAAGAAATGCAACGAAAGTCGTGCAAAGACAGTGCTCCCGGGCGGGTTCCATTTATTGGAGGAAGGGCCTGCATAGTCTATGAAAAAAAGTGTTGACCTAAATGGGCATCGGATTTAATTTCAAAAGTGCCGATTACATTTAAGTGGCCTCGAGAAGCCGTCGTTTCTGTTTCTCGCGTCTGCCGTAATAATTTCACCCCAGATCAAACAAACAGATGCTTGATTTTGGCCCAGCGCCAGGCTTGAGTCTGTCGCCTGGAGTGATGGCACGCTCAAAATCTCAACAAAAGTCGAAACCATGCAGACTGGCAACGATACCACTGCGAAAAAATCGCCTGAAAGTTGAGAAATGAGCAAAAAAAATTGATCTTAGATGAGGCTACGTTCGTCTAAGGAGATGAAGTTTTCCAATAAAGGGAAGCGAAACCGAAAGTTGAACCCTGTGTTCTGTGTGTTTCCATCCCCCGAACGATCCACTGCCAAGGTTTTCAAGCGAAAGGATCGTGGAACTTTCCCATATGAAGGAGAATACAATGCGTTCTGATTTGATTTTTGGGGCTCTGACCCACGTTTCCAATCGCTACCAGCTGTGTCAGCTTGCTTCGAAGGCGACTCGCAAGCTGCACAAGCCGAACACTCGCGTACAGGACACAACGAATGAAGTTATGGTCCGCTTCCGCTACTCGAATCCCGAGGCGGCCGCCCCAGCTATTGAAGAGAAAACCAAAGTTCAGCAGCGCCGCGCAGCGTAAGCACGCGGCCCTGCTGTTCCGGGCCTTATAACATCAAAGAATTACTCTGCAATACCGACGAGCTTCCTTCCAGTAAGAAAGACCTTCCCAAACAACCTACCCACCGCAGGTGACAATGACCATCTCCGAACTGAAAGAAAAAAACATTACAGAGCTGAGCCGTATTGCGCGATCCCTTGAGATTCCGGGCGCGAGCGGACTTCGCAAACAAGACCTTATTTTCAAAATTCTGCAGGCGCAGAGCGAAAAAGAAGGCCACATATTTGCCGAAGGCGTGCTGGAAATCCTGCCGGATGGTTATGGCTTTCTGCGCTCGCCGGACTACAACTATCTGCCCGGCCCGGACGATATTTATGTATCGCCTTCGCAGATTCGCAAGTTCGATCTAAAGACAGGCGATACGATCAGCGGGAATGTGCGTCCCCCGCATGAGGGTGAAAAGTATTTTGCCCTCGTGAAAATCGAAGCCATCAACTTTGAGTCGCCGGAAGAAACGCGCAACAAGATTCTCTTCGACAACCTCACGCCGCTTTATCCGCAGGAGCGGCTCAAGAGTGAGACGGTCCGCGAGAATATCAGCGGACGCGTGATGGATCTGCTCACCCCGGTTGGCAAAGGCCAGCGTGGACTGATTGTCGCTCCCCCGCGTACCGGCAAGACCATGCTGCTGCAGTCGATTGCGAATTCTGTTACCTCGAACCATCCT
>DATHQH010000066.1:0-19310 GCA_035482895.1 Alloacidobacterium sp.
CCGGGAGACTTCGAAGAAATGAAGCAGTGAGGCCGAGAGGTGAAAATTAACCAAGAGAGCGGTGCAGGGGCACTACCAGCTTGACTTTCCGTCAGTTGCAGCGGAGAATCCCTGCG
This sequence comes from Alloacidobacterium sp., assembly GCA_035482895.1. Classification (GTDB taxonomy): domain Bacteria; phylum Acidobacteriota; class Terriglobia; order Terriglobales; family Acidobacteriaceae; genus Alloacidobacterium. The sequence continues at coordinate 117 of DATHQH010000066.1, forward strand.
AGTCAAAAGTTGACCTTTGACATTCCGCCGGCACGAATCAAGGAATCAATCAGCGTTGTAGTAATTGACGTTTTTCGCATGTGCTGTTGCTGGCTTTCCCAATCTGATTTTCATATTGCTGTTCACAGATGGCGCAACCGTAGTTTTAATTGCATGGGCTTAAGACGCTCGCTGCATGACGTCCTGAGACATGTTTGCAGCCGAGAAGGGAGCGATCATGGGTACAGTGACCAAGTGCATTCCGCGATGGTATTTACGTGGGCTGCTTCGTATTTCCATGACAGGTATTGCAGTTTTCCTCGTGGCGATGTTCCTGACCCCGCAAGCCGCACAGGCAGCGGAGGGAAAGCCGAACATTCTAGTCATCTTCGGTGACGATATCGGCCAGGCAAATATCAGCCGCTATACGCATGGTCTGGTGGGCTATATGACGCCGAATATCGACAGCATCGGCGAACAGGGCATGACCTTCACCGATTACTACGCAGAGAACAGTTGCACGGCGGGGCGTTCTTCGTTCATTACCGGGCAGTCTCCGATGCGTACGGGTCTTAGTAAGGTTGGAGTTCCCGGCGCTCCTGTCGGACTTCAGAAACGGGACATCACGATTGCGGAAGCGCTCAAACCCCTTGGCTATGCAACAGGACAGTTTGGGAAGAATCACCTTGGCGACAAGGATGAATACCTACCGACGAATCACGGGTTCGACGAGTTCTTCGGGAACCTGTATCACCTGAACGCGGAGCAGGAACCGGAGATGCCTTACTGGCCGAAAGACGATCCTGCATTTCTGAAGGTCTACAATCCTCGCGGTGTCATTCACTCATTCGCAGATGGAAGGATTCAGGATACCGGTCCGCTGAACATGAAGCGCATGGAGACGATTGACGATGAGACCTCCGATGCCGCCATGGACTTTATGGACAGACAGACGAAGGCAGGCAAGCCGTTCTTCGTATGGATGAACTTCACCAGAATGCACATCTTTACTCATGTTCGTGCGTCGATGCGCGGACAGAGCGGCATGCCGGGCAACGAATACGCCGACGGCATGGTGGAGCACGACCAGGATGTGGGCAAGCTGTTGAAGAAGGTGGATGATCTCGGAATCAAGGACAACACGATCGTCATCTACACGACGGATAACGGGCCGAACCAGTTTTCATGGCCAGATGCAGCGACGACACCATTCCGCAACGAGAAGGATTCGAACTGGGAGGGCGCGTTCCGTGTACCGGCGTTGATCCGCTGGCCCGGTCACATTAAGGCGGACGTGTGGTCGAACGAGATCGTGTCCGGTATGGATTGGTTCCCCACGCTGCTGGCGGCAGCGGGGGATACGACCATCAAGGAGCGCCTTCTGAAAGGGGAGGGGCCAGGAGGTATGGCGCACAAGGTCCATCTCGACGGCTACAACATTCTTCCGTACTTGGAGGGCAAAGAGGCGCACTCACCGCGTAAGGAGTTTTATTACTTCGATGACGACGGCCAGTTTGTCGCCATTCGTTTTGGCAACTGGAAGGTTACCTTCTGCGAACAGCGGGCGCCGGGAGGCTTTGCGGTCTGGATGGAGCCTTTTGTCTGCACACGGGCGACCAAAATATTTAACCTGCGAATGGACCCCTATGAGCGTGCCGATATCGTATCCGATCAATACTATGACTGGCTGGCTCACAATGTGTACTTAGGCGTACAGGCGCAGATGCTGGCCCAGCAGTTTATGGCGACATTCAAGGACTATCCGCCAAGCCAGCCTCCGGCGAGCTTTACCATCGATCCTGAAGGGATTGTGAAGATGGCAAGGCCTCCTGAGAAGCACTGAGCCGAATGCCATCAAACGTTGCGAAGCTTCTTCGCTATAGTGCACTGCAAGAGCCGGGTTCATCTTTCACGAATGAACCCGGTTTACCCCTTTACAAGGGATCCGTATGCCAGTCGTTAAAGCTTCGTCTGCTTCCAGGGAGAAACCGCGTGACAGCAGTGGCGGCATGAAAAGAGCCGGGCAACGAGCTGATAAGACCGGGCACATCCGCTTCGACGGAAGAACTGCATTGTTTGCTCTGCTTCTATTTTGCTCGGGTGCGGCAGCGCTTATCTATCAGGTTCTCTGGATCAAGCAGCTCTCTTTAGTCGTTGGGATTGAAGTGTATTCGATCACGATAGCAGTCAGCGCCTTTTTTGCCGGATTGGCAGCGGGAGGAGCTATCTTCGGACGCTGGGCAGATCGGCTGAGTCGTCCGATTCGCCTATACGCGGCCTTGGAATCCGGGATTGCGCTGCTCAGTGTTGCGGCAACACTGCTGCTGGCGCATACTGCCGGAGCGTTTGTCTTTCTTCAATCCAAGGCGGGAGCATTGGCCTGGGCTCTGCCGTTTCTGCTGGTGGGCGTTCCTGCTTTCCTGATGGGAGGAACGTTGCCGGTTGTTGTTCGCGCTCTCTCCGCTGTTAGTGCGCGGGTGGCCAGCGTCGGTGGCAGCTTTTATGCTGCAAACACAGCAGGCGGAATCGCCGGTGCTCTGCTGAGTTCTTTTGTGTTGCTGCCATGGCTTGGCGTGCGCGGCACGGCACTCGCCGCTGCCGCTTTGAACCTGATGGCGGGAATTGGGGCCGTGATTCTTGACCGCAGTTTCGAGAGCCATCGCAACGCGCCTTCATTCGCGGAGAGCAGTTCTCTTTCCAAAGAGGCGAAGATTGCGCTTGCCCTTTATACCGTTGCCGGAGGCATTGCGCTGGGGTATGAAGTGGTGTGGTCGCAGGCTATGGCGCAGTTCATGAGCACGCGGGTCTTTGCGTTCTCCGTGATGCTGGCGATTTATCTGCTCGGCCTGTTTACAGGCAGCGCAATCTATGCGCGCTTTGCGGATAAGGTGCGCGACGCCTGGGGCGTTTTTGGCCTGCTGATCGCAGCAGCGGGGCTGACGGCTTTGCTGGAGATTGCCTGTCTGGGGCTTTGGCAGTTGAAGATGCAGGTGTGGGCGGGACAACTGGCCTTTGCAATGACTGGCAGTGAGTTCGCTCGTATGTGCGCCCTCTTTGCTGTTGCCGCACTCGGCGTTGTCTTTGTGCCTACAGTGTTTCTGGGTGCTGCGTTTCCCGCAGCTCTTCGGCTGGTTGCAGGCGTGGAGCGCGTGGGCCGTGATGTTGGCGCTGTGGTTGCCTGGAACACGGCGGGAGGGATAGCCGGCATGCTGCTGACCGGGTTCCTGCTGGTGCCCGCGCTGGGGCTGGTGCGCACGCTCAGCCTGCTTGCCATTGCGGCGGCAATGCTAGGCGCACTGGCTGTACTGACTGGCTCGAACGTAAGCAGAAAGATGCAATGGGCGGTCTTTGCCATCGGATTGGTGTCCATTGCAGCTGGTGTTGCTACGCAGCCGGACCGGCTGGCCAGGTTGCTGCTGACAACGCGCGGAGGCGGCGACCTGATTTTCTATCAGGAAAGCCGGGGCGGGACGGTCGCAGTCGCGTATCAACGTTCGAGCGACCACGTCTTCCGGCGTCTTTACATTCAGGGTGTTTCGAATTCGGGCGACACCCTGCCGTCGATGCGCTACATGCGGTTGCAGGCGCTGCTGCCGCTGCTGATCCATCGCGGAGAGCCGCGTTCGGCGCTGGTGATCGGCTTTGGCACCGGTATTACGACCGGAGCGCTGCTGCGTTATCCGCATCTGGAAAAGCGGGTTTGCGCGGAGATTCTGCCTGCCGTGGTGCGCGCAGGCGATCTGTTTCCTGAGAACTACGATGCGGCGCATGACCCGCGAGTTGAGATTCGCATGCGCGATGGAAGAGAGGAGCTGCTTCGCAGCCGGGAGACCTATGATTTGATTACGCTGGAGCCGCCGCCGCCTTCCGCTGCCGGTGTGGTGAATCTTTATTCCAGAGATTTTTATGCGCTGGCGGGGAAGCGTCTTGCGGGGAACGGCTTGTTTGCGCAATGGCTGCCGCTAACCACACAGAACGATGAGGACACACGCTCGCTGGTGCGCAGCTTTCTCGATGTGTTTCCTTATGCGTCGCTCTGGACGACCGAGATGAACGAAATGCTGCTCGTCGGCTCCTATGCTCCGATCGAACTGGATGCGCGGAAAATTGCGGCGCGCTTTGCCGATCCTGGAATTACGACAACGCTTTCGGCTGTTGGCGTACGTTCGCCTGCCGCGCTGCTGGCGACGTATGTGACGGGAAGAGATGGGCTGGTCCGCTACGCGGCGGATGCTGCTCCGGTGACGGACGATCACCCGCGCATCGAATATGCTTCGTGGGTGAGACCGAAGGAGATGACACGCACTCTGCCGGAACTTTTGAAGCTGCAGGAAGAGCCGCCGCTTACCAACGCGGATGACGCTCTGCGAAGCGCGGTAGCCGCGGAGCACCAGGTGCTTTTCGACTTCTATGCCGCGGGCATGGCCGCGTACAACGGTGATCGTGAACTGTGGAGCAGGATGATTGCTCGAGTTCTCGCACAGGGCGGCCATAATCCCTACTATCTATGGATCATGGGTGGGGGATAATGGGTGGGGGATGATGGGCGGCGACAAGTGACGGGTATGACTAAGAAACAACAAGCGCCAGCGAAGCAGAGGAAAGCAGAAGCGAAGAAGGGCGATCGGAAGGCTCTGTGGCTGATCTGTGTTGTTGTGATTTTTATCGGAGCAGCAGCCGCGATCTACTATAAGCGGCCCGCAAATATTCAAGCCGACGGTGGAAGCACCGCCGCTGTACCTGAACCGCAGCCTCAGCCGCAATCGCAACCAGCCATGGCTGGGCCAACGCGCGTCATATTCGGGGCAACGGTTGCGAATACGATGTCCGCGCCTTCTCCTGCTCCACTGGGGATGGCGTGGATCCCGGGTGGCGAATTTTCAATGGGCGCGCAGGACCCGCCGGACATGGACGATGTCGGCATGAAGGCGACGCTCGATTCGCGGCCGGTTCATCGCGTGTACGTGGATAGTTTTTTCATGGACAAGACGGACGTCACGAACGCGGAATTTGCGAAATTCGTGAAGGCCACCGGATATGTAACTGTCGCCGAACGGAAACCGCGTGCTGAAGATTATCCTGGAGCGCCTCCGGAAAATTTGGTGGCAGGCTCGGTGGTCTTCGCGCCGCCAGACCATCCTGTGCCGCTGAATGATTACTTTCAGTGGTGGAGCTATGTTCCCGGCGCAAACTGGCGGCATCCGCAGGGACCGCAGAGCAACATCATCGACAAAGATAACTATCCGGTCGTCCACATTGCCTATGAAGATGCCGAGGCTTATGCGAAGTGGGCGGGTAAACGATTGCCGACTGAAGCCGAATGGGAGTTTGCCGCGCGTGGCGGCCTTGCAGGGAAGCCTTATGTATGGGGCGATGAGTTCCGTCCGCACGGAAAATGGATGGCCAACACATTTGAAGGCCATTTCCCGAACAAAAATACTGGCGATGACGGCTATCTCAGCACTTCGCCCGTCGCCAAGTTTCCTCCTAATGGATATGGCCTTTATGACATGGCTGGAAACGTATGGCAATGGACGAGCGACTGGTATCGTCCCGACTACTATAAGCAACTGGCCGAACACGATGGAGTGGCCCGCAACCCGCAAGGTCCGGACTCAGCTTATGATCCGTCGGAGCCGGGACACGCGAAGAAAACACAGCGCGGGGGTTCGTTTCTATGCACCGATCAATATTGTTCGCGCTACATGGTGGGCACGCGCGGCAAGGGAGATGTCGACACCGGGACTAACCATCTGGGCTTCCGCTGCGTGATGACGCTCAGCCAGTGGAACGCGGAACATGGGAAATCAGATGGTGCACTTGATGGTGGCCGCTGACAAAAATATGCAGAGCTATCTGCGGATGTGCTCGATGCGTGCACGCCGGACTACACTGCTTCTCTATGTCTTGTTGCTGTGCGTGGCCTGTGCAGCTGCACAGAGTGATCCGCTGCCTTCATGGAATAACGACAGCACTAAGCAGGCGATTCTCGATTTTATAGCGCGCGTTAGCAAACAAGGTGGACCGGATTTTGTCCCTGTCGAGGCACGCATTGCCACCTTCGACAATGACGGCACACTCTGGACAGAACAACCGGTTTATACCGAATATGCTTTTACCTTCGATCGTGTAAAGCAGCTTGCTTCGCAGCATCCGGAGTGGAAAACCGAGCAACCGTATGCCGCTGTGCTGCAAAACGATATGAAAGCCCTGGCTGCAAGCGGCGATCGGGGCGCATTTCAGTTAATTCTCGCCACGCACGCTGGAATGAGCACGGATCAATTTTCCCAGATTGTTACCGAGTGGATCAATCACGCCGAGCATCCAAAGTTTCATCGTCCCTATACCGAATGCATCTATCAGCCAATGGTCGAACTGCTTACTTTTATGCGCGCGAACGGATTCAAAACTTATATTGTGTCGGGCGGAGAGGTGGAATTCATGCGGCCATGGACGGAGAAAACTTATGGCATTCCACCAGAACAAGTGATTGGGACGACACTGAAAACCAAATATGAGCTGAACGGCGCCAATCCTGCTCTGGAGCGTCAGCCGGAGATAGATTCGATCGACGATGGTCCGGGAAAGCCGGAAAATATAGGCAAAATCATTGGCAGACGTCCGATCGCAGCGTTTGGCAATTCCGACGGTGACCAGCAGATGCTCGAATGGACGGCCGCCGGCGGAGGGCCCAGATTGATGGCCCTTGTTCACCATACGGACGCGCAACGCGAATACAGCTATGATCGGGCCTCGTCAGTGGGCCGCCTGGACAAGGCCCTCGATGAGGCTACGGCAAGGCAATGGCTAGTGATTGATATGAAGAACGATTGGAAGGTGATCTTCCCTCCAGGGCCAACTGTCCCTGACTCTCATTGATTACAGAGAAATATTGCGACATTGGGTTGATACGTATCCGTGGCATGCTACAGCAACACTTTGAACAGCAACTTCAGAATATCTTTCAACGGCATGACGGTCAGCAAAAGAAGTGTCATCGGAAGAAGGCTTGCGATCACCAAGTGAATGAGCGTGATCGGGCCGATGGGCAGGGCATTCATCCGTTCCACAAAGGTATAGCTGTTACCGAGATCTGCCAGTGACTGAATATCACCTGTGCCGAGTACCGGCTCATGTTCCGAATTGGCATGTTGTATCCATTTCTTATGGAACGCGCCCGTATAGGTAGTTGCCAGCGTTCCATATTGATAGAGGCCAAGGCGTTTCGTCTTGAGCAGCGTTCCCATAAAAAGGACAAGTGGGCCCACCATGATGCCGACGGCCACGATTACATATGCCGCAATTGCCGGTATGAAGTGCTGTAACGTAAGCCTGTCATACACGATTTCATTCGCCAGGACGCCTGTGACAGCGAGCGAATGCGAGAACAAGAGGATCCCGAAAAAACGCTGCGTCATGCCGACAAAGCCCAACCCCCCTGCCTGATCAGGATGGGTTGGGAAAAGCTGGATGTCCAGTCTGCGAACGCGAGCCAGAAATTGGAACCAGAGAAAGAGCCGCCAGAGCCAGCGTAAGACGAGAAAATTAAATAAAGGCGCACAGAAACCTATAAGCCACCAGCCAGCCCAGGTGAGGGAAGCGCCATTGTTCTCGCGAGTGGCATACCACGTGGTGGCGTGGACCGCCGTAGCCCAAAATGAAACGACTGAAACGATATAGGCCAGAATGGCGATTATGATTTCTGCAAGAACGGAATCACGCGATCGCAGGCCGAGTTCTACGGTCTTGTCGAATTGTTGAAAGTCTTTTTCTATTACAACGCCTGATGTAACGAAATGTGCAGCAGCTTCAGCGATCCGCGGCCCAAGTATGTTTTCTGCTGCAAGCAGCAGAGGGACCGCAAAAAGGAAGCGGGAGTAAGTACTGAAATCGCGCAGGAATGGAACCGGAACATTATGTCCAAAGACTCTTCTCTCTATTGCGGAAAGAATTAGAAGAGGCACCCAGGTGAGCAGCGCGGCGAGGACGGCCCTTCTGACGGTCAGAGGCGCATTTTGTTTGATAAGGCCTACACGCTTCTCAATATTGAAGAGCGGGCCACCCGCCATAAGGAGAAAAGGGCGCTTGATTAGATGGATGTCCTGATCCACTGTTCCCTCCGGGCTTAATCACTCGGCATGTAGTTCTTCCGAGATGTTACGGGCATCATCTATTTCTTCTCATTCTTCGGTTATTGTCCAAAGTTATTCAACATCAGACGAGATGTTCTCGAATAGCAAGCTTGAGCAGATCGGAGTTATTATGCAGTCTAAAATCCTGCATAATTTTGTATTTATGAAATGCAATGGTTCTTGCGGTGAGTTTTAGAGTGTCGGCCGTTTCCTTCATCGTCAAACCCTCAGCGAGCAACTGTAATACCTCTCTCTGTCTTGGCGTAAGACTTTTCTGGCCATCGTCGTCCGGATTATCCAGGAACGCTCTTTCCATGCGGCGATACGCTCTAGGCGTGAAATGAGAGTTTCCGGCGGCCAGCAACTCCCGAATGGCATAGAGGACTTCAGTCCCTGTGGACTTTTTCAACAGAAAGCCGACGGCCCACTCCCGCAGCGCTTCGACTACAACGCCGACATCTTCATTCATTGTGACAACCAGAATCCTCGTCTTCGGCAACAGCTTCTTAAGCATCCGCCCTGTGTCCATGTCATATAACCATGGCAGTCCAAGGTCTACGACGATCAGATCAGGATTGAATTGCAAAGCAGCGGTAAGAAGCGTCTGTCCATCGGAGACGGTTGCCACTACCTCGAATTCCGGTTCCAGAAGCTTCCGGAACGCGTCCATCAGCAATGGGTGGCTATCTGCAAGAAGTACACGTGGACGTACCATTTCGTATTCCTCCCCAAAAACACACCAACCTCGGAAATACCGGAGGGTGAATGATTCGCAGCATGAGCTTGAGTTGGATCAATCAAACATTTGGAGTCCGCAAAATTCCGGGAGGAAGCGTACCTAACTACAGGAATGCAAGGCACTGTCAAAATTGACAGGTAATTGATGCCAGCTAAATGTATACATTCCTGTTCTTGCAGTCAAAGAAGAACGAGAGCCAGTTTGGGCGATGTTTTGTCATTGGCATTACGTACCTCGATATATTTCCTCCGCCACACAAATAAAGAGGTACTGCAAACAGAAGCAAGATACTGAGCGGGACAATGGCCGGCAGCGGTTCATGCAGCGAATTGAACAGACACAAAGATGCCCTCGCGGGAGCGAGGGCATCTTCTGTTTCGGAGCTATATCCAACGCGTTTAGTGGACCTACCTGGTTACGGTGAAGTTACCATGCAACGCAGCTGCGGTTGAGTCTGTTCCAGCCCAAACGTCGAAGACGGAATCATCCTGCACCCAGGCTCGCTCCTCCGAACTCCAGTACATCAAGTCGTTCTTGTCGAGAGCGAAATGAACCGTTTTCTTTTCGTGTGGCAGAAGTGTGATTCGGCTGAAACCCTTTAGCTCTCGAACAGGGCGAGAGCTGCGCCCGGATTGCTGATGTATGTAAAGTTGCACCACATCGTCTCCTGCTGTTTCGCTTGTGTTTTGCACATCAACAGAAATCCCGATGGACTCACCCTCCTTGATTTCCGCCTTGTCCAGTTGAAGGTTAGTGTAGGTGAACTTTGAATAGCTCAATCCATAGCCAAACGGGTAGAGCGGTGTGCTTTCTTCGTTCCAATACCTCTTGCCTTGATCTAAGGGCGCGTGTGTGAGGTTGTGGGCGTAATAGATAGGCACTTGTCCAACGTCCCGGGGCCATGTGAAAGGAAGCTTCCCGCCCGGATTTGCCGATCCGAAGAGAAGATCAGCAATCGCTGCTCCGCCTCGAGTTCCCGGAAACCAAGCCTCGAGAATCGCAGGGATGTGCGTCGACGCCCAAGTGATGTTTAGCGGACGGCCATTCAGCAACACCAGGATAACGGGCTTACCCGTTCCAGCGACCGCCTCAAGTAATTCCTCCTGCTTACCGGGTAGAGCGATCGTTGAAGTCGATGCCGCCTCCCCACTCATCAATGCAGATTCGCCCAGGAAAAGGATTGCGACATCCGAGTCGCGCGCGAGCTGTATCGCGTGATCGAACTCGTGGGCACTCTCCTGATCGGTCCACGCTTTCACCTTTGCAGTGTGGCTGAACATCTCAAAGGGAGATGGAAACCTGCGCTCGATTTGCACTCCCGGTGCATATTTGATTTCGCTGATGCTTCCTAACCTCTTCTTCAGTCCTTCCAGCGGCGTAACCGTTTCCTCAAGGTCCTCCGCGAAGGTCCAGGAACCAAGAGTGTCTGCCTTGGAGTCAGCCAACGGCCCAATTACAGCAATCTTTTTGGGCGGGTGCTTTGAATCCAACGGAAGTATGCCCTCGTTCCGTAACAGTACTGCCGAATGCTCTGCTGCTATGCGTGCCTGAACCCTGTGATCTTCACTTGCAAGAATGGTTGCAGCCCGTGATTCGTCCACATAAGGGTGTTCGAAGAGGCCCAGCCGGATTTTCATCTCAAGAATTGGTCGAACTGCATTGTCCAATTCTGTCTTTGTCACACGGTTCTCTTTGACAGCGTCGGGCAGGTTTGTATAAAAGGCTGTCGGGCCGAGCGACATCTCCATGTTGACCCCGGCCTGTACGGCACGGACCGCAGCATCAGAAGCTGATGAAGCAAACCCATGTACCTCCAAATTCTTCACTGCATCCGCATCGCTCACCACGAAGCCGTTGAATTTCCACTCTTTGCGCAGAACATCCGTCAGAAGCCAACGATTTCCAGTCGCGGGCACATCGTTAAGATCCATGTACGCGCTCATCACTGAGCCAACGCCGGCCTCGACGGCCGCGCGGAACGGCGGAAAATAGACATTTCGCAACTGAGCCTCGGAGATGTATGAGGCATCGTAGTCGCGTCCGCCCTCAGCAGCCCCATAGCCGGCAAAGTGCTTCACTGTTGCCAGGACGTGATCGGGAGCGCCGATATAGTCACCCTGAAATCCGCGGACCTGAGCCCTGGCAATCGCAGACCCGAGATAAGGATCTTCCCCTGCGCCTTCGATGATCCTGCCCCACCGGGGATCGCGAGCGATGTCCACCATGGGAGCAAAGGCCCAGTCGATGCCAACCGCACGGGCCTCAAGGGCTGCAGTCGCTTGCGCGGCTTGAACGAGGGATGGATCCCATGAGGCGGCCATCCCGATAGGCACGGGAAAGATGGTATGAAATCCGTGGATAACATCGAAGCCAAAAATCAAGGGAATATGCAGCCGCGATTGCTCGACGGCCGTATGCTGATAGGCATTGATGATCTTCGGATCTGTGACGAACAGGAGTGAACCGATCGCTCCGCTCCTGACCCGCTCCTGCAGGTCTGTAGAATCACCGAGATCGAATTGCTGGCTCATCTGACCGATCTTTTCTGCTACCGTCATCTGCGAGAGCAGTGCATCGGCGCGGGCTCGAACGCTTTCGTCTGCCGATATTGATGGAGATTGAGTCGATGTCTGCGCGTCGAGCTGTGCAGATGCCAGCCATGCAAACCCCATAAGGGCCGACAGCACAAAACCGGCTAATGTTTTGTCTCGGCCATGGATCCTCTTTCGCAAACCGTTCAAGTCTTCGTCCTTTCGCTTCGCGATGCTCGTCCAAAAATTGTCAGAAGGCTGCCTACCGCAAGTTTCCCAACCCTATATGGGCTCGCTGGAGAGTTGTCGAGGTGTTGCCGGGTTAATCGCAAATCCCGATACGTTAAAACGGAAATAAGCCGATTGTTTTTAGCACTTTATGCCAATTTTAAAGAGCAGCGTTAATACCTTGCGGACCATGAGAGACTCCAAGAGCCTTGCCTAGAAAATGTTTCCTTTTGGCAAAAACCGGCGGTACGCATAGCATTTTCAGATATGCGGGGTGGGGCAAATGCAGTGCGCGAAGGGTGGTACCCGGAGAAACCGGAAGAGGTCACCGCAGTCCATGAGCAGCTGGAGAAACTGCTTGCGGACCCGCTGTTCAGTCTGAGCCGAAGATATCCAATCATGCTCCGGCGGATCGTTGAAGACACACTTTCGGGTCGAACACAGAACCTGAAAGAACGGGTACTCGGAATGGAGCTCTTTGACCGCGCGGCAGACTACGATACGAATTCTGACGCCATCGTGAGAGTCACCGCGGCAGAAATCCGGAAACGAATCGCGCAGTACTACCATAATGAAAAGCATGCTTCCGAAATTCGCATCGAATTGCCGGTAGGAAGCTATGTAGCTGAGTTCAAGCCGGCCTTGATCGCCAAAGAGCCTCCTGCTGCGGAACCCGCATCACCGGAACCAGAGTTTCGTAAATCGGCCTCCGAAGAGCCGTTTAAAAATAATCGCGGCATTTCGCGGCGAGCCATGCAGTGGGGGCTTGTTTCTGGATTTGTTTTGGTTCTCATCGTATGCATCGTTATATGGCTTCCTCGCAAGTCTGATTTCCAGCTTTTCTGGCAGCCTTTTGTTACGAGCGCGCACCCACCTCTGATCTGCGTGGGCCAATTGCGCCATCAGCCGGCTGAAAAGGAGGTTCCGGAGGGAAGTCTGGCTCACGCGTTGCTTTCACAAAAGCCAGTATCCATTTCCGATGCGATTGTCATCTCCAACTTCGCCGCGTTTCTGGCGACACACGGCCTGAGGCCACGTATTCAAGTGTCTTCGATGACTTCGTATACGGATTTGCGAAATTCTCCCGTCTTACTTGTGGGAGGAATAGACAACAACTGGACGATGCACTTTCTTAGCGGACTGCACTTTCGGATGGCCTTCGATCCGGTTTCCTCTACAGCGCGAATCTACAACGCTGAAGGGTCATCAAAAGAATCGTGGATCGTCGACTTCGCGGCTCAGGCAGAGCGCGAGACAGAAGATTACGCCATCGTTGCCCGATTTGCTGACCCGACTACTGAAAATACGGTCATGATTTCAGCCGGCCTGGGAGAAGACGGAACCTCTGCTGCGGCTGATTTTCTTACACACCCTCAATACCTAAGCACCCTCAATGACGGAAAGACAAACGGTTGGGAACAAAAAAATGTCGAGGCCGTCATCAAAACACAGATCATCGATGGAAAACCTGGTCCGCCGATCTTAGTCGCGCGATATTTCTGGTAGCTCGCCGTTCGGATTAGCTCATGCCGATCCACTCATTGTTTGTCGGGGCAAGGCCTGCGCGAAGACCTCGAGCGGCATCTTCACCGCTGCATGTCGAGCAGGCCTGCGAGTTGAAGGGCATTATCTCCCGATACTCGCGTACCCCAGTTGGAATGGATTGCCGCCCAGTGCTGCGATCAGATACCAACCGGTTGCTCCTATATGGAGCGACGGACCATACGTGAAGCCGAAGCCGGTATCCATGACGCTCGTCGAAGCGAGTAGTCCTTCGCCCAGCGGAATCACCTTGCCGTTGACCGTCTGCCCTGCTCCCAGCTCGCTTTGCGCCTTCTGGCTCTGGTTCAGGAAACTGATGGCCGTGCTCAGGTCTTTGAACAAAGAGGGAAGACTTTCGCGACCAGCAATCGTTCGCGCTACCAACGCCGCAACGGTGTGTGCTGTGCCTTCGAGCCAGACTGCGTTGGGATCGAAGGCTGTCGTCGTAAGGCTTGCGGTATCGAAGACCATGCCGGTGATTGTTTCGCTCCCCGTCAGACTGCTGTCCGGTGCGGAGGCTGTGTCCGTCGCCTGGAGATTGGCCAGCGCCCAGTCGATCGTGTGCTTGTATTGGTTGTCGAGCAGCGCGAGATAGGACCATGTCTGGCAGTCTTCCGGAATCGGGCTGGGGTTGATGGTGATCTGATCGCCGAGAGTCCCGGTGTAGAAATACCCGCCCACCGGATTGAACATGGCAATCACAAAAGTCAGCGCATGCTGTGCAAGACTCGACCACGACGATCCGTTGCTGGCCTTTCCGTTGTGAGTTAACTCAACAAGCATGGTGAAGAAGGCGTACGTGTCGATGTTGTGCTCGGTTGACTTGCCATTGGTCGAAGGAACCGATTCGTTGAACTGGTTAATGTTTGTGCCGAAGGAGTAACCGCCCGCACCCAGCGTGTTGTAAGTATTGGTCACGATCCAGTTCGCGACCTTGAGTGCCGCAGTCAGATATTTGCTCTCACCGGTCCGCCGATAGAGTTGCGCGAGAGCCATACCTGCCCATGCCTGATCGCCAACAGCGCTCGTGTAGAAAAAGAAGGGAAACGCAGCCGGAGTAATGAAAGCACCGCTTCCATCTGTAGCCGCCACATTCACGAAATAACCCTGAGCGAAGCGTCCGTCGTTGAAAGGAAAGTTGTTGGCCTGCGCGTAGATGAGCCCGTTGCCTAGCACCTGCGCCCGAGCGAGATCATCCGGGCGTCCGTGCACCAGGTACGCATGGATGGACACAGCGTTGTCATAGGTGAATGCCGTTGCGCCCAGGGCCTGATCGGAATAGCTCTGCGTCAAGCGGATTGTCTCGCCGGTCGCATAGGCATCCATCATCATTTCCTGAAAGGCGAATGCCTTCTGGATGGAGCTTTGGTAGTTTTCTGCATCCTGCGCCAGAGAACTCTGGCCGATGCTGCTGCTGGTGCTCGCGTAAGCGGGTTTCGTGAAGGCCAGGGGGGCCAACCCCGCCGTTGCCACAGCTCCAACTCCCATGCCAAAAAAATTGCGTCGCGAAATGCTGCTATCGCTCAATTATTTTTCCTCCGAATTTGTGCTCAACCGGCACGGCAGGGAGTCTACTCCGGCCAAACGAAGGCAGGCAAGATCGGAATCCGATGGCCGCTCCGAAGATTTTCATCCCATAGAAAGCAGCATCTCCGATGAAAATGTCGTGAAAAAGATAAAGCGTGTACTTCATTTTTGGTTGCTGATTTTGAAGGGGCAAGGGCTGTTTCCTGGTTTATTGAACAGACGAATGCTGCTCTCTCACGCTTACTTGGCCAGGTTGCGCAGGTTGCTCTTTAAAGACAGCGACCTTAGGATGGGTGTCCAGAGAACATTCTGTGAGGGGCTCTCTTCCCAAGAGAACAAAGTAGTCTGTCACTGACCGCATCGAAAGAGGTGCAACATGCAGAATCTGGCATCCGAGAACCCAACGGTGCAGATCGAAGACGATCGCACTGCAATCAGCGTGGAAGCCTTGAGACGTGCCATCCTGGACAATCTTTTCTATGTGGTGGCCAAGACGCAGCAGTCTGCGAGTGACCAGGACTTTTTTGCCGCAGTCGCATATACGGTGAGAGATCGCATACTGGCGCAGTGGCTTGCAACAAGAGAGTGCTGCAGGACGGAGGACGTCCGCGTCGTGTGCTACTTGTCAGCGGAATTTTTGATGGGCCCACACCTGGCAAACAATCTCCTGAACCTTCATCTCGAAGGCCCGGTCCGGCAAGCCGTGGCAGAGCTGAGTCGCGATCTTGATCGCATATTGGAAGAGGAGCGCGAACCCGGTCTGGGAAATGGTGGTTTAGGCCGTCTGGCAGCCTGTTATCTCGACTCCATGGCGACTTTGGGAGTTCCCGCGATCGGATATGGGATTCGCTACGAGTTCGGTATCTTCCAGCAGGAGATTGAGAATGGCTGGCAGGTGGAACTCACGGACTATTGGCTTCGATATGGAAATCCCTGGGAGATCCGTCGCCCA
The DNA here is from genome assembly GCA_035482895.1 of Alloacidobacterium sp. Lineage (GTDB taxonomy): Bacteria > Acidobacteriota > Terriglobia > Terriglobales > Acidobacteriaceae > Alloacidobacterium. The sequence continues at coordinate 15,747 of DATHQH010000066.1, forward strand.
CACGAGGCCGTGAATGTGGGTTTTGGCGGTCACACTACAGCCTGGAAGGACGCGGCCGGGAAATATAGTGTGCGCTGGATTCCGGATTCGGTTGTCGAGGGCGTTCCATATGACACTCCAATTCTGGGGTATCGCTCGGGCATCGCCAATGATCTGCGGCTATGGAAATCCGAGTCTACCGAGTCGTTCTACTTCGATCGCTTTAACAGCGGCGACTATCAGGGTGCGGTTGCAGGGAAGGTTTTTGCGGAGAATATCACCAAGGTCCTGTATCCAAATGATGAAGAGATTCAGGGCAAGCAACTTCGCCTGCAGCAGCAGTACTTTTTCACCTCGTGCGCCTTGCAGGACATGATCCGAATCCATCTGCGCATCGGGCGGCCGATTGAAACATTTCATCAGAAGTGGGCGATTCAACTGAATGATACCCATCCGTCGATCGGTGTCGCGGAGCTTATGCGGTTGCTGATAGACGTGCACGGCTTAGGCTGGGACCAGGCGTGGGAGATCACGTCTCACACATTCAGCTACACAAACCACACGTTGCTTCCGGAAGCACTCGAACGCTGGCCGTTACAGCTGTTCGCCTCGCTTCTTCCTCGGCATCTTGAAATCATTTACGAGATCAATGCACGTTTTCTTGATGTTGTGCGGATGCGTTTTGTCGGCGACTCAGAAAGGGTCTCCCGGATGTCGATCATCGACGAGCATGGTGAGAGATTCGTGCGCATGGCAAACCTGGCCTGTGTTGGGAGCCACCGGGTGAATGGTGTCGCTGCCTTGCACACGGCGTTGCTGAAGCAGGAAGTGCTCCGCGATTTCTACGAATTGTGGCCGGAAAAGTTCATAAACGTAACGAATGGGGTGACACCGCGACGGTGGCTTGCGGTGAGCAACCCTGAGCAATCGGCATTGATGACCCGGGTCATAGGAGACGAGTGGATCAAAAATCTTGAGGAGCTCAGCCGACTCGAACCGTATGCTGACGATGCCTCGTTTCGCGGTGAATGGCGTGGTGTGCAGCGCGATGTCAAAGCAAGGCTCTCACGCTACATACTTACTGAAACAAAAGTTTCCGTGGATCCCAGCTCCATGTTCGACGTCCAAGTGAAGCGAATCCATGAATACAAGAGACAGCACTTGAATGTCCTCCACATTCTTACTCTGTATTACCGTCTGAAACACAATCCCAGCGTGGAAATCGTACCGCGCACCTTTTTGTTTGGGGGAAAGGCAGCGCCCGGCTACTTGATAGCCAAGCTGATGATCAAGCTCATCAATTCAGTCGGCGATGTCATCAACAACGATCCGGATGTGAAGGATCGTTTGAAGGTGGTTTTCCTCCCCGACTACAACGTTTCATTCGGGCAGAAGGTATATCCGGCTGCGGATCTCAGCGAGCAGATCTCCACGGCAGGCAAGGAGGCTTCGGGAACCGGCAATATGAAATTTGCCATGAATGGAGCGCTCACGATTGGAACTCTTGATGGCGCGAATATCGAGATCAGAGATGCCGTGGGGCATGAGAACTTCTTTCTCTTCGGTCTTACGTCCGATCAAGTTCAGCACAAACTAGCGAACGGATATTACCCCCGCGCGATCTATGAATCCAATGCCTACCTCCGCGAAGTCATCGACGGTCTTGGTTCGGGGCTGTTCTCACATGGCGATCGCAACCTCTTTCGCCCACTTCTCGACCAGTGGCTGGAGCATGATACCTATCTCCTGTTTGCCGACTATCAGTCCTATGTCGATTGCCAGGACCGAGTGAGCGAGACTTATCGAGACCAGGAAAAATGGTCGAGGATGGCGATTCTAAATGCTGCGAGGGTGGGGAAGTTTTCCTCTGACCGATCGATTCGCGAGTATTGCCAGAACATCTGGCAGGTCGATGGCCTCACGCGATGATCAGCCGGACTTTGCTTTCCCTCGACACTTTCGCGAAATGAGCCGGGATAGCATCCAATGCACAGGATGCAGTTATATTCTTCCTGAGGACGCGTACTTTACTACGCCCCAAGGAGCCTTCAACGGTGAGCAAAGCAAAAGACCAGCCACGCATTTCTCCCCTGGCCGGGAAGCCAGCTCCAAAAGAGCTGCTGATCAATCTCGATGAGCTTAAGCGGCAATACCTGGAACGGCGGCCTGACCTGAGTGATTCTGCTCAGATGGTGAGCTTTGGAACCAGCGGTCACCGAGGCACACCTCTGCGGGGGACATTTACCGAGGCGCACATTCTGGCCATTACCCAGGCCATCTGCGACTACCGTCGCATGCAGGGAACGGATGGTCCGCTTTTCATGGGTAAGGACACGCATGCGCTATCGGGGCCTGCTCAGATAACAGCTCTTGAAGTGCTGTCCGCAAACGGCGTCGAGACGATCATTCAGCTGAATGATGGTTTCACTCCGACGCCTGTGGTTTCGCACGCGATCCTTGTCTACAATCGAGGCCGCAAAGACCATCTCGCGGATGGCATTGTCATTACGCCCTCGCATAATCCGCCGGAGGATGGCGGGTTCAAGTACAACCCCACGAATGGCGGTCCCGCGGATACCGATGTCACGAAGTGGGTAGAGCAGCGGGCGAACGATCTGTTGAGGGCGAACAATGCTGATGTAAAACGCATGTCGTATGCGCACGCAATGAAGGCGGCCAATACTCACCAGGAAGACTTCGTTCTGCCCTATATCAAGGATCTAAAAAGCACAGTCGACATGGACGCGATCAGGCAAGCCGGCCTGAAGCTGGGGGTTGACCCGCTAGGCGGCGCATTCGGGCCTTATTGGGATAAGGTCAATTCGATCTATGGATTGGAGATCGAGGTGGTGAATCCGATCATCGACCCGACGTTCTCGTTCATGACGGTTGACCACGACGGCAAGATTCGCATGGACTGCTCCAGTCCATATGCCATGGCTAGTCTTCTCCGCTTGAAAGATAAGTACCAGTTGGCCTTTGCCAACGATCCCGATGCAGACCGGCACGGGATCGTCACGCCGTCCGCCGGACTGATGAATCCGAATCACTATCTGGCGGTTGCGGTCCAGTATTTGCTCACACATCGTCCGGAGTGGCCTGCGAATGTTGTTGTGGGCAAGACGGTGGTCAGCAGCAGCATGATCGACAGGGTGGTGAGCAGCCTTGGCAGGCAACTGTCAGAGACGCCAGTTGGCTTCAAATGGTTTGTCGAGGGACTCTTTGACGGATCTTTCTGCTTCGGCGGGGAAGAAAGCGCGGGGGCGAGCCTGCTGCGGCGGGACGGCACCGTGTGGACAACGGATAAGGACGGCCCCATTATGGCTCTGCTTGCGGCGGAGATCACTGCATGCACGGGAAAGGATCCCGGTCAGCACTTCTCCGAGCTGGTCCAGAAATTTGGGAGGCCCTACTATACGCGAATCGACGCGCCAGCGGGGCCGGAGCAGAAGGCTAAGCTGAGCCGGCTGTCGGCCGCTTCGGTGAAGGAGTCGCAACTGGCGGGGGAACGCATTACCGCCAAATTAACGAACGCTCCGGGCAACGACGCGCCCATCGGGGGCCTGAAGGTTGTTGCTGAAAATG
>DATHQH010000067.1:0-7957 GCA_035482895.1 Alloacidobacterium sp.
GAAGAACTCTTTGACGTGAGGGAAGAGCTTTTTGGCGTTGGCCATTTCGGCGGCCACGTCGTCTGTCGATCGCTTGCGCCAGGCGTGGCCTGAGAGAGTCTGAGGCCAGAGACAAAAGGTACATTGAGCCGGGCAGCCGCGTGTAGTGTAGAGCGAGACAAAGGGATGGAGCAGGAACGGAATATTGTATTTAGTGACATCAAGGTCGCGGTGGTAGATCTCGGTGGCCCAAGGCATGTCATCGAGTTGCTCGGGGGCGACCTGGGGGCGGTCGGGGTTGTGGAGAATCTTGCCGGAGGATTGGTCTTTATAGCTGATACCGAGGATCTCGTCGAGGGGCTTGCCGTTGGCATACTCGACGACCGAGAAGTCGAACTCGCGGCGGCAGATGAAGTCGATGGCGGGGCACCCGTTGAAGGCTTCGTCGGGCGATGTAGTGACGGGTGGGCCTACGAAAGCGATCTTAATCGAGGGATATGTCTGCTTAATGACAGTGGCCATCTTCTGATCGCCCTCCCAGCCCAAGCTGCTGGTAAAGAGAACGAGGAATTCGTAATCCTTGAGGATCTCGACGACCTCCTGCCATTTGATGTGGTGGGGTGGCGCATCGAGGAGACGGGATCCCTCCAGCATGCCGGCCGGATAAGTGAGCCAAACGGGGTACCAGTAGGACTCGATCTCGCGGGTAGCCGGCCAACGTGAGCTGGCACCGCCATCAAACTTCTCGAAGGAGGGCGGGTTCAGGAAGAGGGTCTTCAGAGGCTTCGCTGTCTGAATAGCTTCTGCGATATCCGGTGTGCTGATCTGTTCCGACATAGTGGCTCCTTGGGTTATATGACGACTGGCAGGTCTTGGCAGTCACATTAAGAACAGAATCCTCTATTCAACCCGCCGATCTTCAGACACCCGCCCCTGATCGCGAGATGCACGGCATGTTTCCATGAGGTATTAATCCGCCGATCCGCCAGCCGCTGGCAGATTGATCGATGTGCTTGAGGAGCCCCTGGACATCGGCGTATCAAGTCCGCCGCTCAGGGTATAGTTTTGCAGGGCAATGGCACTTTGCCATACATCACGCAACGCCTCCAGATAATGGATCTGTAACTGGAAGAGTGTGCGCTGTGACACCAGCACCTGAGGATAGGCCTGCGCCATGTTCTGATACTTGTTCAGATACAGTTCATAGGCCCTGGCAGCGCGCGGCAATAGCTGTGTTTTGTAACGTTCAACCTCGAACTTTGCAGCCTCATAAGACTGCGCCAGGGCAGAGGCCTGCTGATGCAAAGCAAGTTGTTCACGAACAACATCCTGCGACGCGCGTTCAATCTCCGCCTTTGCGGTCTCGACGTTGCCCTGATTTCGATTCCACAAGGGGATATTGATTCCCGCACTTGCAAAACTCTGTGCTCCTGCCGGTTTTGTTGGGTTTTCGCTGACATGTTCTCCGTTGTACTGCTCGCCCGCCCGCAACTGAAGGTCAGGGACAGATTCACGCTTCGCGTCTTTGAGTCGCGCTCTCGCCACTTCAGCCTCTTGTTGCGCTCGTTTGACGACCGGACTGTCCTGCGCGATGGAATCTACAATTTGCTCCGCATTCAGTTCGGGCGTTTTCTCAAGGTCGCCCTGCAATGGAGTGACCTCCAGATCGCCCTTTCCCGAGACCGTAGCAAGCATGCGGAAGGCTTGCAGGTATTGACGCTGAGCCGTGACGTAGTCCACCTTCGCCTGTTCTGTTTCCACTTCTGTTTGCAGAATGTCAGGAGCATCGGCCTGTCCTACATTGGCAAGTTGATGCACCGTCTCCGCGGCGTCAAGCGCTACACCAAGCAACCGCTGCCGCAGCTGGACTGCTGCCTGGGCCGTGAGCGCAGCGTAGAACGTTTGTTCGACATCTCCGTGGACACGGTAGGTTTGCTCTTCAACTCCTATCTGGTCTGCTATTTTTTCCTGATCGTAGATATCGCGCCGTAGTCCGCGCTTGCCTCCGAGAACGATGGTCTGTTGGACAAAGCCACCCTGTTCCCCACCTCCAAAGGAGCCGCCTCGAATCTGCTCTCCCTGATAACCAACGGAAGGATTGGGATAGAGTCCGGCCTGGCGCGCCTGCTCCTCTGATTTGCGAACAAGCAAGTCTGCCTGCCTTAGCGTTGGATTATTAGAGTCGGCAAGGGCTTCGAAGTCGGCGAGCGTCTTTGCCGGTCGAGTTGCAGCGTCCTTGAGCAACTCGGGAGCGGGAAGGTTCTCTCCGGTTCGATGGCCAGGATTCTCTGGCTCCTGCAAGGCCATCGTCGAATGCGTGTCCAGGTTCTGTGAGGTTGGGACATTCGTCTGCAAATTGCCCATGTCGTTTGGCTGCATGTTCATGGGAAGACCTTGGCTGGAGTTCTGCGCGAATGCCGTTACATGGATAATGCTCGTCATCGCTAGTACGAGGGTGGCTATTTCCATCCTATTTCTCATCAGGCACGCTCCAGAATGGCTGCATAAGGATCGTTCGTCCGGTTGGCCTGTTTCATGCGAGAAATGACCTCATCATATTTCTCCAGAGGCAGAACGCGTACAAAGGTCATCATGCCCTGCATGAACCCGCTCCAGCCTGGACGCAGGCCGTAGTTCTCGGGCCGATCGACCATTTCGTCCATTGCCATCATCGGCCCTTCCATGTAGACATCCTGGGGGAAGTTGGGAACATCGTTTGCATTTTTGGCGATGTCTCCGTGTGAATCTCCCATCTGCATACCGGGCATGGCAGCCATCGCCTTGTCCTGCGAGAGCGGACCGTTGGTCGTTGGTGTGTCGGAGGCATTCCCAACACCCCCCAATCCTCTACCTAGAGCGGGCCCATAATCCTCCCCCATTGGGCCACCTGGATTGCCTTTCAGCACGCCCATGCCCGTATTCATGTCCCCTCCTGCTGGCATTCCCGCGCTGCGGGTCATCTTGCCCACATTCGATGACATCTGGTTCATCATGTGGTGAGGCAGGTGGCAGTGGATCATCCAATCGCCTGGATTGTTGGCGACGAACTCAACGTTCCGAGCTTGCGCCACACCGACCAGCACAGTATTGCCGGGCCACCATGCAGCTTCTGGAATGCGACCGCCCTCGGTTCCTGTCGTATAAAAGGTGTGCCCATGCAGGTGCATCGGATGATGATCCATGCCTAGATTCACGAACCGGATGCGGACGCGATCCCCAAGCCGAACAATGAGCGGAGTGGTTGCCGGGGCTGCCTTTCCATTGAGCAGCAGCCAATTGAACTCCATGTTCATCGTGTTCGGTACGGTGTTGTTGGGCAGAACGGCATACTCCTGTAGATGAATCAGAAAATCCTTGTCGCAGTGCGGGCGATAGGGTTCTCTGGGATGCATGATGAAGGCACCAAGCATCCCTGCCATCTCCTGCATCGCCATGTGGGAGTGGTAAAAATAAGTTCCTGCCTGATGGATATTGAATTCGTAAATGAATCGCCCGCCAGGCCTCACAGGATCTTGGCTGATGCCGGGCTGCCCGTCGTTTTGAATGGCGTCCTCAAAACCATGCCAGTGAATCGAAGTCGGTTCCGGCAAGCGATTATCGAAAATTACGCGCACTCGATCGTATTGATTCACCTGAATCGTCGGGCCCGGCGCCGATCCATTGAAGCCCCAGGCGTCGATTGTTTTAAGCGGGCTGATCCTCTGCTTCACCACTTCTGCAATCAGGTGAAAGACCTTCGTATCACCATCCATCGTGTAGGACAGATCGCCGATGTCGGCGGTCACAACTGGCATGTTGAAAGCAACTCCAGGACGGCCTGAGCGGTCTTCCTTCAGCATTCGACTGTTGGGGAAGGACACTCCATGCTGCGACTCGGCAAGCACTCCGGGCGCGGCAAAAAGTCCGGCGCCAAGACCGAATGCCTTCCGAATGAAGGTACGGCGGTTACTCATAACTATCCTTATTTTGAAATGGTCATTAGACAGTGGTGCGATGTGCAAACAGGCACATCGCGCGTTGCAAAAAAGTCAAGGAAGAAGATGGGACTAGATACGAAGGGATGAATCGGGACGCACAGCAACTGGCCTATTGTCGCTTTTTCGACTGAGCGGTGCGACAAAAGTCATTCGATGGAACGGAGTGATCTCAGAAGAATCTGCCCACAAAGCAAGGGTTGCATCCAGAAGATTGGCAGCATCCGCGCCCTTCTGTTCACCGTTCCTGACCATTGCCGGTAAACCCGATTCGCAGCCGATGCTGTGGCAGGAGTCGCTTGAGGAGAAACCAACCGTTTTGTCACAATCGATTGCCATGCTGTGACAATGGGACATCTTCATTTCGCGATTCGCAGAATGGCTGTTCACAGACGTAGTCATCAACGAGCAACTCAAATCGCAACTTAACGCGCGCATCTGACTGCCGGCGAAAAGTAACAATAATGCCACGAAGATGAGCTTCTTAAACATATGCCAGCGTTCTACGGTAGCCGACTCAGCCGTTCAGGCATTGCCGATGGTTGATGGTAACATCGCCCGTTTAGAGCGGCAAAACGGGGCTAGTTTATGAGCCAATGGCTGCGTTTCATAAAGCTCTTAAGTCAAGCGGATTCTAATGTGATTCAGGCGGTGAAGCATCCGGACCGATTGCTCAACCCCGTCTGGTGGTTCTCAATCAAGTCCGAGGGTTATTGACGTAGCTCGGTGATCCTGGCCACCTGTTCCTTGATTTGGGCCAACTCCTCTTGCAGCCTCGCCACCTCGGTCTCCAACCGGCATAGACGCTCACTGCTGGATGAGATATCCGCGGCAGCCATATTGGACGGATGCGTTCTCTCGACCAAACTTTCGGCATCGTCCGAGAGTAGGTGCGCATATCGGATCTCTTTTGTACCCGGCTGACGTGGAAGCGCCTTCACCAGCGACGGTTGACGCTGCATAAGCCGTTGCAAAGCAGACAATACATCCTCGAGTTCTTCAAAGCGATGCATGCGTTCCGTGCGACTGCGCAGTTCTCCCGGTGTTTGTGAGCCACGCAGCAACAATACACACAGCACAGCCACTTCGCCGCGTGTGAAGTTGAAGACCTCTTGCAGATGATGCTCGTACTTCGTCACACGGTCATCCGAGCCGCGTCGCGGACCGGCCAGACGATCATCTTCCAGACGATGCAATGCCTGCCGAATTTCATCTTCATTGAGCTGCATGACTGGCTCTCGATTGTTCTTCTGGTTGCAGGCATTCACCAATGCATTCAGCGAAAGCGGGTAATACTCCGGTGTGGTGATCTCCTTTTCAATCAGCGAACCCAGCACGCGAGCTTCAATGGCATTCAGCAGAATCGTCATGAAATGAGAGTACGCCAAGGCAAACAAGACAAGTAAATTCAGCGGGCAGCCCTTTTAAGACCGCCTCCGGACCTCTTCTGCTTCGTCCTTGCGGATCACAATTGAAATACAGCTTCTTACAGGCAACCCTTTCCCAATCGATTCTTTTCCGTTCGACAGAGAAACTTCCGCAAAATCCTACTGCATCTTAATGAAGGTGAAGGTCTCGAACGGGAAAGGCCTTGCGTTCGTTCATTTCAGATCCACAATGTCAGATCCAATCGAGGTTTCTATGATTTCCGAAAATCGCAGTCATGCCACGAACGAAGTTGTAGTCGCATATTTCACACGCAGTGAAGATGCTCAACGCGCCATCGATGATTTGGTGACGGAGGGTTTTGCGTCGCGCCAGATTGGCGCAGCCTTTCGTAGTCACATCGGAACCGCTCCAACCGGTATAGACACGGTTAATTCGAGCCCGGAAGGCACCGGCAGCTTGCGCGCGACCTACGATTCCGACTCGCTCGGCTCCGGTCCCGCATCCGGTACAAGTGCCGTCATTCCGTCAGGCCTGTCGACGGGTTCAGGCAGCGTCGTCAGTGGGGCAGGCAGACCGGGCCCCATTCCTGGTTCTGAAATTCCTCATCATCGCGAAACAACAGAGGTAGAAACTACAAAGACCGTGGCAAATCCAATGCCTGCCACCGGCGGTTTCCACGAGTCACGCGATGAAAATAATTGGTGGAATAAGCTGAAACACATTTTCAGTAGCGACTCTGAGAAGAGTAGCCGCTCTGAAGGAATTGTCGACAGCACCAGCATGAACTTTGGTACGGGCGAAGGACACCTTGCCACTTATCCGGAAGCATATGATTACGCATACTCCGGATCCGCCTTCGAAGGTGCTTTTTCCGGCATGGGCCTGCCTCAGCAACATGCACGTACACTCGTCGGGGAAATGCGCAACGGCGGAGCTATCGTCAGCGTAAGTGCCAGTGGGCGCATCTCCGATGCGGAAAAGATACTTGAGCGCAACAATGGCCGCGTCCGATACGAGGCAGCCTCAACCACTTCAACCTGGCAAGATGTTCCCGGTGAGCGCGTTCATGTTTTTGGAGAACTTTCGCGTACGTATCCCGGATATTTAAAAAAATCAGATACGATCCAGCGCAAGGCGTCCTGAATCAAAGATCTGAGCACTGAACTTGGAGCAAGAAGGCGGTTTTCATGCGGTAGTTTCATCTCCAGATGAACTGCCGCATTTTCTTATAAATTTCCATCCAATTTCTTTTACAGTTTCGGTATAGCGTCCTGCTTTACCGGGAGGGAATGGAAGTTAACGCCGCTGCTGCACCATCGAAGGCAAAATCTCGCATGCGCCGCATGCGCCTTGTTCCCCTCATTGCAGCAACCTACTTCATGGTTTCTGGCGGACCTTACGGAATCGAAGACATCCTGGGCGGCGCAGGCTACAGCAAGGCCCTCATCATTCTCTTGCTGTTTCCGTTCCTCTGGAGCCTTCCCACAACACTCATGCTGGGCGAACTCGCCAGCACAATACCTGCTGAAGGTGGATTTTATGTCTGGGTGCGCCGCGCCATGGGGCCATTCTGGGGCTATCAAGAGGCATGGCTGTCGCTCACGGCCAGCATCTTTGACATGGCCATCTACCCAACCATCTTCGTCCTCTACCTCGGCAAATTTTTTCCTGCATGGACAGCAGGTTCACGCGGCATCTTCTGGGAGCTGGCTCTCGTCACTGCCTGTTGCCTCTGGAATCTTTGCGGAGCGCCAGCTGTTGGAGAAGGCTCGGTCACGCTGTTCGTCATCCTGCTTACACCGTTCGTCATACTTACCGTTCTTGCCTTCCTGCATGGCCCGCATTGGCACCAACACGCGACGGCTTTTACGGGAGGCAGTATCAGCACTGCCGTCATTGTCGCCCTATGGAACTACATGGGTTGGGACAATGCTTCCACTTTTGCCGGGGAAGTAGAAAACCCACGCCGCAATTACCCGCGCGCAATGCTTACCAGCACGGCACTCGTCGCCATCTCCTACATTCTCCCTGTCGCCGCCGTCGCCTACGCTGGTCTCTCCATCGAACAGTTCTCCACCGGCTCGTGGACCGATGCGGCGCGCACTCTCGGCGGTCCGCTGCTCGCTGGCGCCATCGTTCTGTGCGGAACCATCAACGGCCTGGGAATGTTTAATGCCCTGGTCCTTTCTTATACGCGTCTGCCAATGGTTCTCGCACAGGACGGCATGCTGCCGGCATGGCTCACTCTTAGGAACAAGCGCGGGGTTCCCTGGGCAGCGATTGTTGCCTGCGGAATCGCCTGGGCGGCGGCACTCGGTTTTCGTTTCGAGGAGCTGATTTCCATTGACCTGATTCTTTACGGAACGAGCCTGATTCTGGAATTCATCGCCCTCGCGGTGTTGCGTTTCAAGGAACCGGACCTGCCGCGGCCCTTTCGCGCCGGCAATCTCTTCGTGGCCTGCACCCTGGGCATTCCCCCAACCATTCTTATCCTCTACGTCATGTACGCTGCGCGAGACGAACGGCTGGCGCACATGCCTGCACTACTCTTTGGCTTTTTCATCGCCCTAGCCGGCCCAATCTTTTACTGGATATCCCGCAAATGCTGGGGCCAG
>DATHQH010000068.1:0-4532 GCA_035482895.1 Alloacidobacterium sp.
GCTGCGCCCGTTACATTGAAGAAAAGCTCTTCAAGACAACACTCGCACCTGAAGAAGTGGCCGCAATCTTCGTCGAACCGATTCAAGGCGAAGGCGGCTACGTCGTCGCACCGACGATTTTCTTGCAGGAGTTGCGCCGTATCTGCGACAAATACGGCATTCTTCTCGTCGCTGACGAAGTACAATCCGGCGCAGGCCGTACTGGCAAGTGGTGGGCCATCGAGCACTCTGGCGTTCAGCCCGACATCGTCTGCATGGCCAAGGGCATCGCTTCCGGCATGCCTCTGGGCATTTGCATGACGCGGGCTGAGATTATGGACTGGAAGCCCGGTTCGCACGCATCGACCTTTGGAGGAAATCCCATCTCCATTGCCGCAGCTTTGGCCACGATGGATGTCCTCGAGCACGAAGGCATTGCCAATGCAGCGCAACTTGGCGAGAAGATCTTCAACCGTCTGCAACACTGGCCTGCAAAACACTTCATCGTCGGTAATGTGCGCGGACGCGGCCTGATGATCGGCATTGAGATCGTGAAAGATCAGATCACGCGCGAAGTCGCAGGACAGTGGCGTGACCGCATTGTTGAGTTGGCGTTTGAGCGTGGTTTGCTGATTCTCGGGTGCGGCGAGACCTCCATACGCCTCGCGCCGCCTTTGATCGCAAACGAGCACGAAGCCGCCATCGCGCTTGACATTCTGGAAGAGTGCATTTCACTGGTGGAAACGGAGCAACTCGAATCCAGTGCATTAGCCAGTTCTGCTGTGTAAATAAGTGCCAGAGATCGCAGGGTCTCTGGCACTCATTCGATCAGGTGTGTCGGTATCAACCTCGTCGACGGAGAAATCAGCATGATTACACGTCTGTGGCAGGGTTACACGACGCCGGAAAATGCAGACGCTTACGAAGCCTTTGTGAAGTCCGAGATTTTCCCGCAACTGCGTGCCGTACGCGGCTTTCTCGGAGGAAAACTGCTGCGTCGCGATCTCTTTCAGGAAGTAGAATTCATCGCGGTCACTCATTTCGATTCGCTTGAATCGGTTCGTGCCGCTGCCGGTGAGGAATTTGGCTACGTTATCATTCCTGAGACCGGGCGCAAATTACTGTCCAGGTTCGATCAGCGGGTTGCTGTCTACGAGGTCGTTGCAAATGAACCCGGAAACTGAATCGCCGTCTTACTTACGCAACGCCTGTCTGCGGAAAACTACACCCGCAAATAGAAAGAGCAAGGAAATGGCAATAGCGAGTAGCGCATGCGTTCGTGCACCGTCATACAGGTGTAATGCAGCATCTATCCACCAGACCACGGCGCCCACAAACCAGATGATGTAAGAATTCGACCGCACTTAATTCTTTGGATGCAGCTGAAGAGAACCATGTTTCAGCTCCTTTCTCAGCATCCTCACAAGCAACGATGACCCTTCCTTTGTGGATCAAGAGCCTGCTTTGGTTCGGCCAGAGGCGGACCCAGTTTCCCTCAAGCATTCAAATCCGCACCAGCTCCTGTTGCATTCGCCCCGTCACCTCGGCCCTGTCGCGCGTAGTCATCATATTCACTTCGCTGCGAATGCCAAATTCTGGAAGGTAAATACCTGGCTCCACTGAAAAGCATGTAAACGGCAGAATACGGCGCTCATCGTGAGTTTCCAGATTATCGAGATGCGCTCCGTTGCCGTGCAGCTCGTTGGCGATGTTGTGCCCGGTGCGATGGGTAAAGTACGCCTCAAATCCTGCCTCACGGACAACTGCCCGGGCAGCATCGTCTGCCTGCCAGCCAGCAATGGCTTGTTTGTGGGCAAAAGCATCCTGCACGGCATGAATCGCAGCGTCCCGCGCATTCTTTACAATTTCAAATACATGGTTTTCGCGTTCGGAAGGCTCGCGGCCTACAACAGCCGTCCAGGTAATGTCATACCAGCAAGTGCCAGGGCGATTCTTGCGCGCCCATATATCGATCAGCAGAAAGTCGCCGCTCTGAATCTTGCGGGAGTGCGCGGCTGTAGGCTCATAGTGCGAGTCCGACGAGTTCGCATTTACGGAAACATTCGGGCCGTTTTCTGTGATTAGGTCCGCGCGGTCTATCGCCTCCTGGAACCACGTCATCATCTCGTATTCCGTGATCCCGTTCTTCACCCGGCGGTCAATCGCGCGAAATCCTTCTGCCAGAATTTCATCCAATGCTCGCTGCGCCTCATAATGGCTGGCAACTTGCTCCTCAGAAAGCACTGCTTCAAACTGGCTGACTAGATCGGCCGAGCTGATAATGGTTTTTCCCATCTCACGCAGCAGTTCTACTGTCCCGGCGTCCACCATGGAGACATACATAATGGTGTTGCGCGGTGAATATTGCATGGCGATGCGGTGGTAGGGCGCAAGCATCGCATCCAGCCCAGCCTGCAATTCCTGCCAGGAGGAGTACTGCGTCTTGCCGCCCGGAAGCGTATCCAATCGTCCCTGCTCAATGCGGTGCACCAGTTTGCGCGGTTCTCCATGAGCCGGAATGACGTAGTACCACCGGCGTGTGATGTGCGCATGCGGATCGAGACCTAAAATGCGGCCTGCAATAGGGTCACGGTGATGGTGGTCGTAAAAGAGCCAAGCATCCAGTTTCAGGTCACGCAGAGCGGTTTGAATTTCGGAAAGATTCATCGTCGAAGCAAAGTTTATCGAAACCCGACGGAGAAGTCACAGGCCTGCGAGTCATTGGAAGCTGCTTCCTTCCACATACCCCTCTGTCAATGCTAGTTTTATCGCGGAGGAATCAAATGGAAGTATCACGTCGCAGCCTGTGTCAGGCTTTGCCATTGCTATTGAGTTCGCTGGCATTAGCAGACGACAACCAACCCATCCAATCGTTTGCGACACCCTTCGATCAGCTCCAGGCACACACGAATGGCGGAAATACGGCACGCCCGATCCTGAACGGCATCACCCATTCTGGAGCCCATCTTGAAGTCCACGAAACCGTGCTTGCACCCGGCGCCATGCCGCACCCTCCACATCATCACATGCACGAGGAGCTATTTCTCATCTCCCGGGGAACACTCGAAGTCACCATCGCGGGCAAGATCACAACCATTGGCCCAGGGTCAGCCGCTTTCATCCATTCCGGCGAAGAACATGGCATTCGCAACATCGGTCAGGAGCCTGCACAATACTTCGTCGTGGCCATTGGAACAGAATCCTGAAAGCGAGAATATGCTTCGGGAATTTCCGCTGTATCACCAGAAATAGGTAGCTTCGATCTTAGGTGTTCCCGGCTGCCCGTCGATGATCTCGGTGCTCAGGACTAATTCGATATTCTTTTTGTTGGCTCCCTTTGGAGCTATTCTTGTAAGCTGCTCAAGGCTCGCGGGATCAGTAAGAAATTCACCAGCCACGATCGTTCCTCCGCGCCCAACGCCAGCCGCAATGATGGAGAGTTTGCCGGTATTGGGATCGACGAACCGCGCCACAATGCCATAGTCGCGATAATTGTTCGTCTTCAGCTGCAGCGTGCGATCCACCACCCAGACTGGAGGCTCTGAACTGTTTGCATCAGAGATCCAGAGTTTCGTCATCTCCGGATTATTGCCGAAGTGAAAGCGCAGCGGCCGGGTCAGCCGAAGCGTCCACATATTGTCAAAAGCACCAACGAAAACCGTGGGGCCGTTTTGAAGATCCTTCAGATCGGTCGCGCCTTCACCCTTTAAGCTGTATTTCTTTCCGTTCGCCTGCATCAGTCCAGCGATCTTTACGACAGCGGTCAAATCGTCCATGACCACGGCGCTCAAATTATCTTTGAGTATGCTCTGACGGGTCGGGTCCGAAGCATCGCGCAACGCTATCTCTGAATATTCGTTCTGGTCCGCAATACTAAACAGAACCGGATCGGTCGAATTAAGTACAGGTCCCCAGAAAAAATCGTAAGGGGAACGTTGCGTCGACCTCCATGCCATGAAAAGTGCAGCCGAGGCCACGACGACCGCCAGCACCACGATGGCAGCAAGGGACCATCGAGTCGAAGACGAAGGTGTATACGCCACCTCTTCATTTGAAGGATCTGCAGGCAATGGCTGCGTTTCGCCACCTGCCAAATCAACCTGCGCGGAGCTGGCGTGCGGCCATTGAAAATGCGGCACATAGGACCCGGAGGGCAAGGAAACGCGAATCTCTTCCTCGCGTCCCGGCTCCTGATAATATTGCGCGATCCGCTTCCGAATTTCAGCCGCGGTTACGCGAACAATCGGGTCTGCTGCGGTGTCGTAATCGGGACTGCGTCCGAAAATTTCAATCCCAAGAGTACGTTCTTTTAACAGATCACTCTGCCCCGCTAAAGCATGCTGGACAACAAATCTTAGAAATGTCGGGAACCTCTTGCTATGGCTGAAATAGGAACTCGCCAGGAGACGTTCCACCTGCTCATGTACGGCCGTCTTTTCGGCTTCGGTCAAGACAGTGTGATCTTCGGCAAGAGAATCAGCCAGCATCTGCATCCTTGTGCGGGAAAATGCTGATTATAAGGGACACCGAAAATGGTTGTCGCACCGAACGTT
>DATHQH010000069.1:0-28890 GCA_035482895.1 Alloacidobacterium sp.
CTGAGGTTCTGCGAACTGTGAATCTGGCGAAGTATCTGTGTGAAGCTGGGGCCCGTTCACAATGCCTCCTGTTGCTGAGTCATTGCCTCAAGCCTGGGCTTCAACGAAGCCAGTCCGCGATACAGACGCGACTTCACCGTCGATAGCGGAGCCGTGGTAACCTGCGCGATTTCGTCGAGCGAAAGCTCTTCATGGAAGCGCAGTATCAGCACCTCGCGATGCAACGGATCGAGCGTCAAAAGCAGCTTGGCAACCAGCTGGCTGTTCTCGTAGCCCTGATAAAGATCGAAGGGATTGGGACCGTTGCTTGGAACTTCGAAAGTGCGGTCATCTTCGGTGTTCTCGCACAATTCTTCCAGGCTCACCATGGTCCGCTTACGGCGCATATCGATGACGAGGTTGCGCGCAATGGTGAAGAGCCAGGTGTCGAACCGGGCATTGCCGTTGTATTGGGCGCCGCGCAGAAGCACGCGCATCCACGTTTCTTGGAAGAGATCCTCTGCCATCTCGCGGTTTCCTG
Source organism: Alloacidobacterium sp. (assembly GCA_035482895.1). Taxonomy (GTDB): domain Bacteria; phylum Acidobacteriota; class Terriglobia; order Terriglobales; family Acidobacteriaceae; genus Alloacidobacterium. The sequence continues at coordinate 521 of DATHQH010000069.1, forward strand.
TGAGATAGAGCAGATACCGCAGCAGGCGATGCTGGTACTGCACGATCAACTCGTCCAGGAGGCCCGCGTCATGCCGCTTCAGCCCCTGGGCGATCAGGACATTTTCCTGCCGCGATTGTGTCGTGAGTGTGAGAGAGGCAGTGCTCATTCCACTTTTAGAGACGGGGTTTTCACTGCCAAAGACTCTCTTCAATAGAAAATTCTGCACTTTTTCGACTGGGCTCATGGTCAAATCCTGGCAGCGGACAAGTGCCACGAGGCGCAGCTTGAGGAGCGATCCGCTAACAGTCCTATTATCCGGCACATATGCAGCCGACAGCAAGCGATACACTGAATAGGATGGAAGTTCTTTATGGCTTGCACCCGGTCGAAGAAGCATTGCGGGCCAGAAGCCGCCAATTCGATCACGTCTGTGTCGCCCGTGAGCGCCAGGATCAACGCTTGCAGCGCATCATCGACGCCTGCCGCGAGACGGGTGTGCGCCTGCGCTTTGAGCAGCGCGAGCACCTGACAAAGCTAGCCAAAACTCCGGGACACCAAGGCGTCGTTGCCGTCGTCCGGGCCAAGGCGTTGCTCGAACTCGAAGACCTGCTTGACGGACCCGAGCCGCGATTGTTGCTCGCCCTGGACGGGGTCGAAGATCCGCAGAACCTTGGAGCTCTCCTGCGCACCGCCGATGGCGCCGGTGCGGATGGCGTCATCCTCACCGAGCGCCGCTCCGCTCCGCTGAGTCCCGTAGCCGTCAAAACCTCGGCGGGCGCGGCAGAGCACGTGCCGATAGCCCGCGTCGTGAACCTGAGCCGGGCCCTCGAACAGCTCAAGGAGCGAAATTTGTGGTGCGTCGGGCTCGATGAGCGCGGAACAATGTCTTACGACCAGTTCGATTTCACGTCTAACTGTGTATTAGTGCTGGGGCGCGAAGGAGCCGGTCTGCACGATCTCGTCCGGCGGCACTGCGATCACCTGCTCAGCATCCCGATGGCGGGCAAAGTCGCTTCGTTGAATGTATCGGTAGCCGGAGCGGTTGTGCTGTATGAAGCGGCGCGTCAAAGACGTGCCGCGCTAACGCAGCCGGAAACACCGTCCGCGCCAAAGAAGAAAGAACAAAAAGGTTTAGGTTCATGACAGTAGTTAGGCCGCTTCTGGCGGCAGTCGTATGCAGTGCAGTTGCCTTCGCTCAGACCGCGACACCACCTCCTCAAGAACAAAGTCCGGCTCCTCAGGAACAGAGTCCCGCCAGTCATGGCAAAGTGCTCTTTTCCCGCTCCGCCGATGACGCGCAGCCGGCCGGGGCCCATCCGGAAAAAGTACAGGTGGAAACGGGAAAGGTGAGCGATGTCGAGCGGTCGGCCGTGGTCTTCACTGCCTACGACCTTGACGTTCACCTGATGCTTCAGCAGCAGTCGCTCGCCGTACGTGCCCATGTAACGGTTCGAAACGACGGCGATCGGCCTCTGACGTATCTACCCTTGCAGCTTTCGTCTTCGCTCCAATTTGAATCCATCAGCAAAAACGGCCAAAAGTTGCCGTTTGCGCAGCAGCTTATCAATAGCGATGCCGACCACACAGGCCAGTTACGCGAGGCGGTCGTCGTATTGCCCGCGCCGCTCGCTCCGAAAACCGAGTTGATGCTGGATATTGTGTACAGCGGCGGAATCCCCGTTTCGACAAAGCGTCTGGACCAGATCGGCACACCCGTCGACCTCGCGCAGCAGTCCGACTGGGACCAGATTTCCCAGGACTTCACCGGCCTGCGCGGTTTTGGCGACGTGGTTTGGTATCCGGTTTCTTCCATCCCGCAGGCGCTGGGTGACGGAGCGAAGCTCTTCACCGAAATCGGACGGCAAAAGCTGCGTCAGCAGAGCGCGCAAGTCGCTGTGCGTGTAACCGCTGAATATATTGGAGCCGCTCCAAATGCTGCGGTCATCAATGGCCATTTCGTTCCAATTCCAGCCCCCTCCGTTACGCCATCGGCCTCCTTTCCCGGAGTCGTGACCTTTTCGCTACCGGCGCAACGCCTCGGCTTCGGGACGCTGAATTTATTTCTCGCCACGCGCATTGCGCATGAGGCGAACGGCATACGCGTGCTTGCCGCTGACTTTGACGAGCCGAATGTGCAGGGCTATCTGACGGCTGCGACCATGGTGCAGCCGCTCATCGAGCCATGGCTGGGCAGCCAACCGAAAGAGCCTCTGACCATCTTTGACCTGCCCGAGAAACACGATGCCTCCTTCGAACAGGGAGCGGTCACCCTGACCGGCCTCCAGGCACTGGACCCGCAGGTGTTGGCAAACGCTCTGAGTCATGGCATGACGCATGCGTATTTCCAGTCGCCGCGAGAATGGTTGAACGAAGGGATGGCGAATTTTATCGGTACTCTCTGGGTGGAGCGGGTCAAAGGCCGCGAGTCTGCGCTGGAGCATCTTGAGGCGTCGCGCGGTGCTTTGGCCGTGGGCGAGCCTGCGAGTCCCGGCGAAAGCACAGGCCAGTCGCTGATCGATGCGGCGGATGCCGTCTACTATCGCGGCAAGGCCACGTATGTGCTTTGGATGCTGCGCGATCTTGTCGGCGACAAGGCTTTAGCGGCGGCACTGCGTGCTTATGATCCAACGCAGGATACTGCGCCGGAATATTTCGAACATTTGTTGGAGAAGGCCAGCGGCAAGGATCTGAAGTGGTTCTTTGACGACTGGGTCTACCACGACAAGGGATTGCCTGATCTGTCGATCTCCGGCATTTATCCGACGGCTTCATCGCAGGCGGGCCAATACCTGGTAGCTATCGATCTCGCGAATGACGGCTACGCCGGAGCCGAAGTGCCTGTCACGGTGCGCTCGCAGGCGACCACACAAACCGTGCGTGTGTTGATCCCGGCACGCTCCAAGGTCTCGCGCCGCCTGTTGATACAGGGCCTGCCTACTGAAGTCATCGTGAACGATGGTGTCGTGCCGGAGTTGCAGGCAAGCATTCACAGGCGCGACATTACCATGACCAACAACAGCAAATAGGCTCGCAGGAAGAAGCAGGAGAGCGAAGCAAAGAATCTCAACGACGGAAGCTCAATCCACATCGTTGAGATTCTTCTTCTCCCTCTGGTCGTCAGAATGACGAATCTATATTACTTTGCGTTGAGTGATGCCATGTCGATCACGAAACGATACCGCACATCGCTCTTCAGCACGCGCTCGTATGCCTCATTCACTTTCTGAATGGGAATCAGCTCGATATCGCTGGTGATGTTGTGTTTCCCGCAGAAATCGAGCATATCCTGCGTCTCCTGAATGCCTCCGATGGCAGAGCCGGCAAGACTGCGGCGTCCAAGAATCAGCGAGAACGACGCAACTTCGTTGGGCTTCTCCGGAACACCGACGACGACCATCGAACCATCGACTTTCAGCAGGCTAAGGTACTGGTTCCAGTCCATCTCTCCGGAAACTGTATTGATGATAAGGTCAAACGATCTCGCCAGTTTCTTGAAGGTCTCCGGGTCAGACGTTGCATAAAAGTGGTCAGCCCCAAGCCGCTTCCCGTCCTCCTGCTTGCGCAGCGACTGGCTCAGCACCGTGACTTCAGCGCCCATCGCATGCGCGAGCTTCACACCCATATGCCCCAGTCCGCCCAGTCCGACGATTGCAACCTTTTTGCCGGGCCCGGCCTGCCAGTGCCGCAGCGGTGAGTAGAGTGTGATACCGGCGCATAACAGAGGTGCGGAGGCATCCAGCGCAAGATTGTCCGGCATGCGGAGAACGTAATTCTCATCGGCAACGATTTTGTCAGAGTAGCCGCCCATGGTCGGCACGCCCTCTTTGTCCTTGGCGTTATACGTCCACACAGTCCCCACAGCGCAATACTGTTCCAGACCCTCTTTGCACTGATCGCACGTGCGGCAGGAATCGACAAAGCAGCCAATACCGGCCTTGTCTCCCACCTTGAATTTCGTCACTTTGCTGCCTACCGCCGTTACCACTCCGGCAATCTCGTGGCCGGGAACCATCGGAAAGATGGATCCGCCCCACTCGTCGCGAGCCTGGTGAATGTCTGAGTGGCAGATGCCGCAGAATTTGATATCGATGGCGATATCGTGATCGCGCAGCTCACGGCGCTCAAAGACGTAGGGTGTTAGCGGAGCTTTGGCGGCGGCGGCAGCGTAACCTTTTGCTTTCGACATTTATGTCCCTTTCCTGATAAATCGTTCATGACAATGTTCATCTCTCGTTCAAACGAGCGATCCAGTCTTTTGATGCATGAAAACGTGCGAAGTTCCTACGGGAACCTCACACCTGGAGTGATGTCAGGAAGGGGACTAGGGCAGTTATCTAACCTTGCACAGAGACGCCGGAGAAGGACAGAATGACAAACCCGCGCACTGGCTGGCCGAAGAAGCGGGCCGGCTCAAAGACGCTGAAGAGCAGCTGGTTCTCAATCTGCGAGCGCGTGCGCGCATCGTCGGGGCCGGAAACGATCCGGTAGTCGTAGACGCGGCCGCTGCCGCTGATGAAAGCCTCGACGACGACAGGGTTGTCGCGCTCTCCGATATGGGCCGTGGTGGCCGCAAGATTCGAGTAGAGAAAATGTGGATTTGAGGCGTTACCCAGAGGTTCATCGCCGGCCGATGCCGACACCGGCGCCGCCACTGCGCCCACAAGCAGGCCAACGGTTCCGATGAGCAGGATGGCGCTCGCAAAGCCGGCCGATAGCTGTACCAGAAACGGCGCGACCGAGTTTTGCCAACGTACCTGCCAGCGGGCCAGATTCTGACTCGTCGAGCGCGTCTTTTCCTGCGAAATGGCTACACGCAAACGAAGTGCCAGATCGGCCGGAGCTTTCGCCGGGCCAAGATCGGCAAGCATACGTTGCGCGCTGCGCCAGCTCCCGAACTCTGCGGAGCACTTATTGCAGGACTCCAGATGCGCTGCCACTTTCTGCATGGCAACACCGGTGAGAGCTCCGTCTAAATAATCCGAAAACTGAGAACGAACGCCGCTGCATTTGCTCATTGTGCCTCCTTAGCAAGGCAGGCAACAGCAGATACAGGTTGCCGCGCAGCACCGGCGGGGCGCTTGGCGGCAGCTTCAGCAAACGGGGCAAGACGCGCCTTGATCTGGGCGCGGCCGCGCATCAGGCGCGACTTAACGGTCCCGAGATTCAGCTTGAGGATCTCGGCGATCTCTTCATAGGCCAGTCCTTCAATGTCGCGAAGGATTAAAACTGTGCGGAACGGCTCAGAAATTTCGCGTAGTTCAGCTTCGACGCGCGCCCTGATTTCTTCATGAGCAGCCATGTCGAAAGGCGACTCATTCTCGTCGATCAGTGTGTCCTTGATGCAGAGCGGCTGGCCCTCTGCGGAGTGGCCTGTTTCCGCTTCGATCGTCACTTCCTTACGGCAGTGGCGCGACCACCAGCGGCGCTGATTGGAGGCCTCATGGAGGGCGATGCGGTACATCCAGGTGCGCAGGCTCGATTCGCCGTGGAAACCGGAGATGCCGCGAAAGACTTTAATAAATACGTCCTGCGTGACGTCGGCAGCGTCCGCGGGGTTTTGAAGCGTGCGCGCAATCACGCTGTAAATTGGCTGATGATACGTCGCGATCAGCCACGAAAAGGCCTCTTCGGAGCCAGCCTTAAGCTCCGCGACAATATCGGCCTCTTCGGGCCGGACTGCGATAACGCCTGCCAGATTTCCCACTACAGTTCCTGCTTGCACCTTTGGGGTATCCTCCTACAGTAACAAATAGACAGGGAGTCTGGCATCTCCCCGGCATAGGGCGAACGAACAGCCACGACGTCAGCGGTAGATCGGATGCTGTATTCGCTTTCGAACGCTACTGCCGCCGGCGGCCGAGTGTCTCGCTCACTCTACCTGTTTAGACACCAGATGAGGGGATTTAGGTTCCAAAGAATCTGGAAATTCAGCGTTTTGAGTGGATCGGTAAGCCGGACGCCTTGATAACCCGCTCAGCCTTTGAATCCGGGCAAGTCGATTCGTTTTGCAATGTGATCCTTAATCCAGTGGCTGTCCCACCACTCCTTGGGGTCAATCTGGACGCCATCAAGCAACATGCCAAAGTGGATATGGTCGCCTCCGGCCATTCCGGTCTGGCCGCTTGTGCCCATGACCTGGCCTCGTTTCACCATGTCGCCTTCGTGCACATCAATATGGCTCAGGTGGCCATAGAGCGTCTGTAGTCCGTAGCCATGGTCAACAACGATGCAGTTGCCATAGATGCCCAGGGGAGCCGCATAGACCACCCGGCCATCATTGGACGCCTGAACACCCACATGCTGAGTAACCGCGAGATCGTATCCCAGGTGAACTTGCTGATCGATCTTTTTTCCCTGGTAAATGTAATTCCGTACATCCGCAAAGGTTGACTCATTCTGCGAATGAGACTGCCGAACAAAGGGCTGCGACCATAAAAACTGGTCTGCTGTCTTCTGCCGCAGATCGAAAAGCGTCTTGTTGTTTTCGCGCCGCATATCGGTATTGATCTTTACGAAACGCGCCACGGGATCGCCTGAGCCATTTGGATCAAGCTCATTCACCACTTTCTGCAAAAAGGCGTCGCTCACCTGCAAGTCATGTGTGACGTATCTCGGCTGCTCCTTTTTGGGGAACTGGAAGACGATCGGTGTCGTCACATCATTTCCAGCGCCATTCGAGGCGTAGACCAGCGGGACCGTGCTGGGCGGCATATTCCAGGCAAAGGCGAAGAGCGAAAAGAGGCCCGGTTTACCGTTTGGCATGGGCCATGCCCGGAAGACTTGATCGCCCACGCGCACGCCCGCTTCTGTCCACGGGCCCGAGACTTGGAAGGTGGTCAGATCAGCCATGCCAAGGTATAGGTAGTGTTGGTCAGCGTCGGCCGTGATGCTTGGTGGTTGGGTTACCACCGTGACCTCGCGCTCCCAGCGCGCCTTCTTTCGAAGGAAATCATTCGATGTAGCTTCAATGATCAGTTTCGCTTTGCCGTCTTTGAGCTGCGGCGCGGATTTGACCCCGGCGAAAAATTTCAGTGTGCCGTCCGTCACGTGCGCGAGCTGGTCATCACTCCAAACCGGATAGCGAACGCCATTCTGCTCGACCGATGCTACCAGCCTGCGAATACCGCGCGGATCGTGTACATGGATGGTTATGGGAGTTGCCTGGCCGAGAGTCGTTACCGGAGTTTCTACGTCTACAACCGGCGTTGCTGAATGCGCAACGACAAAGACAATCGGAAATAAAACGAGAGCGACGACGAGAACCAAAACAATGGCTTTTCGCACAAGCCATTCTAGCGCTCAAAAAAGCAAATCGAAGATCAATAATTAGGCCCTGGCCAATTTCATCGGAAGAGACATCCGCTCAGCCGATTGCGGCTATGGCCATCAGGAAGGAATAAGTTCCTGGGAAGCATTTTGGAGGTAAGCTGAGCTCATGAAAATCTCGGTGTATAGTGCCGTCCTGTTCGCTTGTAGCTGTCTTTCCAGCACTCTCTGGGCACAAAGCACATCGTCGGAATCACTTCTTGTGCTTTCTAAGCATGACCATACGTTAAGCATCGTCGACCCAACCAGCTTGCATGTGATTGCGCGGGTGCCCGTCGGCAACGATCCCCATGAAGTGATCGCTTCCTCGGATGGTGCGACAGCGTACGTCTCGAACTATGGCTTCGGTGCTTACAACACCCTCGCCGTCGTCGACCTGGCTGCTCACAATGCGCTTCCATCGATCGATCTTGGCCCTCTTCGGGGCCCGCACGGGCTCACCTTCGCCGGAGGCAAAACCTGGTTCACTGCCGAAGCCGCGAAAGCAATTGGGCGTTATGATCCGTCCACGCACACGGTTGACTGGATACTTGGAACGGGACAGAACCGCACCCACATGATCTACGTGTCTGAGGATGGACAACGCATCATCACCACAAACGTCAGCTCCGGTACCGTGAGCATCATCGAGCAGGAGCCTGTCCATATGCCAGGGCCACCACCGGGAATGCGACCACCGGCAGACGCTACGATGCAGCAGAGACCGCCCGGGCCTCCCATGGCTCGCACGGATTGGAACGAAACCGTCGTTCGCGTGGGCAATGGATCGGAAGGATTCGATGTCTCTCCGGACGGAAAAGAAATCTGGGTCGCGAATGCGCAGGACGGCACACTCTCTATCATTGATCTTCCCCGAAAGAAGCTGATTGAGACGATCGCCGCCAACGTTCCGGGCGCGAACCGTCTAAAGTTCACTCCGGACGGAAAGAGAGTTCTCGTATCCAGCGGACCTGAACTCGTTGTTCTTGATGCAAGCGCCCGCGAGGTGATCAAGCGAATTGCGATTGGACACGGCTCCGCAGGAGTGCTCATACAACCGGACGGTGCTCGAGCATTTGTTTCCTGTGGCCCGGACAACTATGTCGCCGTTGTTGATCTGCGCTCCCTCGATGTGATCGGCCACATCGACGCCGGGGGGGAACCCGATGGTCTGGCATGGGCTGTTCGTCACTAGTATCGTTGAAAAGCGAGTCCCTCTACTGCGCTGCGGTCGGGATGACGCTGCGAGCCGATGCTATGCCTTCGCCACCACTGCCGTAGGCAGCTCCAGCTGCTCCGAATCGGCAAATGGCTCAAAATGAGCCCGGCAGCGAGCCTCATACATGCCCGCCGCTCCTACCATGACGAGCTCCTGACTGCCTCCAAGACGTTGCGTATGGATTGCCGGAGCGCCACAGCGCATACAGACGGCTGAGAGCTTGACGACCTCATCGGCCACGGCCATCAGGTCGGGAATCGGGCTGAACGGCTCTCCGGCAAAGGTCGTATCCAATCCTGCAATGAGGACACGCTTTCCCAGATGCACGAGCTCAAGCGACAGGACAAGCAGGTTCTCGTCAAAAAACTGCGCTTCGTCAATGCCGATGACTTCGACCTGATCGATCTGGGCAAAAAGCGCTTCTTTCAGCCGCTCAACGTTAGCAACGACACAAGCATCATGCGTCTGCGCGCTATGCGAGGCGATAGCGGTCGTGTGATAACGAAGGTCGATATCCGGTTTAAAGCAGACGATGCGTTGTTTCGCGATCCTGGCGCGCTTCAGGCGGCGGATCAGCTCCTCGGACTTCCCGGAAAACATCGGTCCTGTAATCACTTCAATGCGGCCCGGCTGGATGACGGTCGTCATTCGCCCACCGCTTTCTGTTTCACGGCTTCGTGAACCGCCAGCAGGGTTTCCAGCAGCGGACGCAGATACTTCAGGTCGAGAGCGTTGGCTCCGTCCGACTTGGCCTCGGCCGGGTTGTCATGGACTTCGAGGAAGACCCCATCCACGCCTGCGGCCACGGCGGCGCGCGTCAGCACGGGAATAAATTCGGGCTGGCCGCCAGAAACACCATTGGCAGTCGAGGGCGTCTGCACGGAATGCGTGCCGTCAAAAACCACGGGCGCGAGCTTGCGCATAACAGGCAGCGAACGCATATCGACGACCAGGTTGTTGTAGCCGAAACTGGCTCCCCGCTCCGTGAGGAAGATGCGACTGTTCCCCGTCGTCTCAATCTTCTCGACAGTATGCTTCATGTCCCAGGGCGCGACGAACTGACCCTTTTTCACATTGATGGCGCGTCCTGCTTTGCCCGCCGCCAGAAGCAAATCGGTCTGGCGGCACAGGAAGGCGGGAATCTGGAGCACATCGGCGCCTTCGGCTGCGATTTCGCATTGCGACGGCTCATGCACATCCGTCAGCACCGGTAATCCGGTCGATTCGGCCAGACGACGCAGGATAGCCGTACCCTCTTTCAAGCCGGGGCCGCGGAAGCTGGTAACCGAGGTGCGGTTGGCCTTGTCGTATGAGGCCTTGAAGATATAGGGAACGCCGAGATCGGCTGTAACGCGCTGGACGGCGTCAGCCATTTTGCGCACATGCGCTTCGCTTTCGATCACACACGGGCCGGCGATCAGAAACAGCTTGCCCGAGCCCACGTGTACACTGCCTACTTCAAATTCATGACTCACATTCCTCATTGAATCACAAGAAAAGGCCTGCTGGTGAGAGCAGGCCTTTTGCGTTGAGGTGGAGGAGTGAGTTTAGCTGCCGCTGCCCGCCGTTGCGGAAACCGCCTGTGTCGCGTGGTTGCCGTGCGGAATGGCTGCCGCGCACGTGGGCTGTCCGGCTGCCAGATACGGGGAGTTCTGGTTGGCGGTCAGCGCGCCTGTGTTCGGGTTCAACTCAAGGCCGGACACCGTGTTGTCGATGAAGTTGGCGGTGTAGACAAAGCGTCCGAGCGCCGGCTCAATCAACACGCAGGAAGGACCCGCGCCAGTTGCAAAAGTACCAGCCCCGGAGATTGCCGAAGGCGTTCCTGTTGCCCCGATCGCATAGGCCGATACGCTCGCCGCATTGTAATTGGAGACGTAGACGTAAAAGCCGCGTGGATCCACCGTGACGCTGACCGGGAAGGTACCCGTTACGACTGGCGGATTCAGGCTTGGATTCAAAACTCCGGTCGACAGAATCGTGTAGGTGATGAGCTGGTTCTGACGGCTATCCGTCACATAAAGGAAGCGGTTCGTCGGATCGCTGGCAAGTGCCGAGGGCGCTGTGCCGGTTGGATACCTGGTCACATTGGACAGCGTGCCGCCGGAGTCTACATTGAAGTCGTCGACTTCACCCAGCGTGCTCGTAGCGCTCGGAGGACCATCCTGAGATGCGACAAAGACGGAGTTGCCATTGGCGAGCGCATTGACTCCTGTTGGACTGTAGCCCACCGGCACATAAGGGGCTGTCTGTACCTTGCTGTTCACATCGACGAAGGTTTGCGTGACAGCAGTGCAATTGCCGCCGCCTATGCTGCCCGATGAAGGGGTAATCGGGAAGACCACCAGGGCGCCTGGGCCAGGGTTGGCAGGGCTGTAGACCGGACCGCCGGGAGTGACAGGCGAATAGAAATCGGCAACGTAGAGAAGTGTTCCTGCTGAGTTGATGGCCAGTGAAACTGGAGCTGCGCCGGGAGTATTGCAGGTCTGCTGCGGATAGAGCTTGCCGTCCGTGCCGATGGCGAACTGGACAATGCTGTTATCGTCGCGGTTTGCCACGTAAAGGTTGTTCCCGTTCGGTGAAGTGACGGCTGAGACTGGATTTCTGCCCCCCGAAGGATAAGGGGAGTCCGGGATCTGCGTCAGGGCACCGGACTCAGAGTCGACCCTGTACACACTGATCTGTCCGGGGTTTGCCTTTGAGGCGGTAACGAAAACATAGTCAATCGTATTGCTGGGACTGCAAGACGTGAGACCGAGGCCTATTCCAAAAGATGCTGCGGTGGCCAGAAGCACCCGGCCGGATTTCCTCAACTTCATGCGCTTCCTTCATCCTGGCCAGTGCGGCACAGGCTTCGTGTATAAGGGATTGCTCCCGCTTGCATTGTAAAAGCTCGAATCGCTTTCGGCTAGCATCGCACGAATTGAACGACTCTTCTTACTTAGATGGGTGCCCCATCTCTCGCATTTGAGACATGGAACCATCCAGTCCACATCTCAAGAGCGAGTGCGGGGCACCCGCATCCAGCCTTCTTCTTAGGTGGTGCGTCCGCTGACCGCGCACCAGGTTGGATTGCCTACTGTGTTGAACGTCGAGCCTCTGCGCAGTAGCGTTAAGCTACCGGAGTTCGGATCGAGAATGCGTCCGGTAATCTGGCTGTCGTTAAAGCTCGTCGTGTAAATGTACTGGTTCGAAGGATCCTGTACGATGCAATTCACACCCGAGCCCGACCCGAAGGGTTCGCCTGCGATATGCTGCAGCGTGCCGTTAGTGGGATCAATCGTCCAGCCGGTAATCTGGCTGATCGGATTCACGATGCCGGTGGTCGGTCCCGCATTCACGACGAAGAGATATTTACTCTTGCTGTCGACGACCAGCGAAACAGGGTTGGATGCGGTGGCATCATTCTGCACTGCGCCATTCGTCAGCGCCTGCAATGAACCGTTCGTGCCCGCCGTGAAAGGCAGGATCTCACCGGAGCCACCATTGGCGGCGGCATCAAGAACATAAATGTACTTGCTGCCAGCAAGGGTCTGTCCCTGCGCTGTGCTGATAGCCGACATGCCCGTCGTCCCCATCACAAGAGGAGCATTCTGCGTGAGCGTCAGCTGGCCGTTGGTCGAGTTCAAAGCATAGGGGAAGACCGTCTGCACGTCGTGGTTTGTTGCGCTGCCCGCCTGCGCGGTGAAGAGAAAGCCCGATGTTGCGGTGAAGTCGATCGGGGAGCAGCCGATCGGAAAATACGTCAATTGCGTCCCGTTGGGGTTCTGAAACTGTTGGTTCGTGATAATCGACAGGCGCCCGGTATTGGGGTCGACGTTGAACGCGGTAATGTCGCCGGTCGGATAGAATTTGCCGTCGGAGCCCTGGCAGGGATAAGCCGCGCTATAGGTGGCCTGCGGAGTCACACCGTTGGCGCTGATCGGCGCGTAACTATCCAGCACGAAAAGAAATTTCCCGGTTGAGTCAGGCAGGATGCGGATGGAGTTCACGCCCTGGCTGGTGTAACTTGCCTGGAAGGCCAATATACCGTTGCCGCCAATGCTGAAGAGCGAAATGTTGGCGCCCGTATACGTGATATTGCCGCTGCTGTCGACCTGCTGTGCCCCTTCATTCAGGACATAAAGATAGCGTCCTCCGGAGAGGACGAAGATGCGAAGGGGATTCGTACCCCCAGAGCCGAAGGGCGAGCCGGGAGCGTTCACAAGCGCGCCGGTCTCATTACTTTGCTTAAACGAGCTGATCTGGTTGTACTGCGTTCCAACAGCGAAAACGAATCCGACGGTAAAGTCATTCATGCACGATGTGGTTCCAAACATCAAAGCAAGGGAAACCACCGCAGCCAAAGATATCTGGCCAATTCTTTTAAACTTCATGCGCTTCCTTCATCCTGGCCGTGGAAGGCGCAGGCAGCTGGGTCGGGATTACTCCCGTTTGCATTGTAAAACAGGCAATCGAGAATCGGGAGCATGCACGCATATGAGACGGCTGCTTTACCAGCAGGTTAGCGGGAAAAGAGCGGAAAGCAGTCGACAAAAACGTGGTTAGCAAAGTCAGATCGGCGGAAAATTTGCCACAGGCCCTTACGCAAGGGCCTGTGGCTTATGTTTATAAACTACCAGACGCGGCAGCCGTTGTCCGGCATCATCGGCTGACCTTTATGGCAACCGAAGGCTTTGCCGAATTCGTCGATATTCTGCACGACGCCGTTGACACGGAACATGCCGGGCGAGTGCGGATCGACCTTGGCCGAGACGCGCGAAGCCTGCTCCGTGCGGTTTTCACACCACACTTGGGCAAATGAGATGAAGAAACGCTGCTGTGCCGTGTAGCCGTCGATTTTCGTGTCGGGGCTCGCGTGCTCTGCGGCGAGCGTATTCATCAACGCCTGGAAGGCAATGTGAATGCCGCCATTGTCCGCCGTGTTTTCACCCAGTGTCAGCTTTCCGTTCAGCTTCGCTCCGGGAACAGGCTCGAAGTTGCCATACTCGTTGACCTCACAATCGGTGCGGGCTTCAAACTCTTTCTTATCCGTCGGCGTCCACCAGTCCTTCACATTGCCGTGGGCGTCGTACTTGCTGCCTTCGTCATCGAAGCCATGCGTCATTTCGTGGCCAATGACCACACCGATCGCCCCAAAGTTCACCGCCGGGTCTTTGGAGTTGTCGAAGAACGGCGGCTGCAGGATACCTGCCGGGAAGTTGATGTCATTCATGGCGGGGTCGTAATAGGCGTTCACGGTCGGCGGCGTCATGCCCCATTCCTTTTCGTCGACGGGCCTGCCAAGATGGCGAATCTCCCAATCCCATTCGAAGGCTGCGGAGCGGCGCAGATTGCCTACCAGGTCGTCCCGCTTTACCTCAAGCTTCGAGAAATCGCGCCAGTTTTCCGGATAGCCGATCTTCTGGCGGAAAGCTTCAAGCTTCACTTCCGCCTGCTTCTTGGTGTCCTCGCTCATCCAGGGCAACGCCTGGATGTCATCACCCAGCGCCTGTTTGAGCGCCGCGACCAGCTTCTCCATATTTTCCTTGGCCGAAGGCGGGAAGTTCTCCTTCACCCAGTCCTGACCCACTGCTTCGCCCAACGCGCGATCGGTAAGGGAGGTGCAGCGCTTCCAGCGGGCGGTCTGCTCAGCCTGGCCTTGCAGCGTCTTCTGGAAGAAGTTGAAGTTGGCGTCGGCAAAGTCACTGGAGAGCCAGGGCGCGAAGTTGTTGACCGCGTGGAAGCGGAGATAGCTTTTCAGGCTGTCCAGGCTTTGGTCTGCAATCACCTGGTTCATGGCTTTGAAGAATCCCGGCGTAGCCACGTTCAGCGAGGTGAATTGAGACGCACGCGCCTGACCGATGTAGGCCGTCCAGTCAAAATCGGGCGTAAGCGCGTTCAACTCGGTGACCTTCATGACGTGGTAGACGTTGTCCGGATTGCGCAATTCGACGCGAGGCAGAGATCCCTTGGCGAGGGCGGTTTCGATGTCCAGCACGCTCTTTGCCTCGACCGCGGCCTTCTCATCGGAATCGCCGAGAAGCTTGAAGATTTGCACGAGGTAGTCGTGATACTGCTCGCGAATCTTCGTCATGCGGGCATCGGTTTCAAGGTAGTAGTCCCGGTCGGGAAGCGAAAGTCCTCCCTGTGTGGTAACAGCAATCTGCTGAGTAGAGTCCTTCTGGTCCTGCTCGACGCCAAATCCCATGAATGCTCTCACACCCGCCTGAAAGTGCAAATGCCCTAAGAGCATACCAAGCTGCTTTTTATCGGTAATGCCGTCAATGTGCTCAAGTACCGGCTGCATGGGCTTAACGCCAAGCTGGTTGACAGTATCCGTGTTCATGCAGGCGGCAAAAAAATCGCCATACTGGCGCTGCAACGCCGTTCTTGGGGAATCAGCTGCTCTCTTCAGATCTGTATAGAGCAGATACCGGTTGCGCTCGCTCAGCTCGTTGAAGCGTCCCCAGCGCACCTGGTCGCCGGGAATCGGATTGGCCTTCCGCCAGTTACCGCAGGCGTACTGGAAGAAGTCTGTACAAGGATCGGCGGTCCTGTCCAGCGCGTTTAGATCGAAGCTGTGCAGAGCCTTAGGTTCTACAGGGGCGGCGCTGGAAGGTTGATCTGCTGCCGCTATCGCCGGACGTGTTCCGGCGGAATTTTGCGCGATGGCCATGCCGGTGCACAACAAGAGCACCGAAACAATACGAACGGGTTGCATATATTTCCTCAAAACGGTGGAATCACTTCTCCGTGCACAATACGGGTGCTGATCCGGAGTAGTACAGCAACACTGGCTGTGATTGCTCAAAGCGTAACATGCAGGCCGCGTGTCACGCTGAGCAAACACATGGCGTTCGTTGCGTCACATCAAGGCAAAGGTCATCCACGACAGTAAGCGCGCGGGGCCCATCGGCCAAAATCCCGGGCCCCGCACTGGGTCGGAGGTCTGGAAATCGTCTACTCGGGATTCACGGACGGTTTGAAGCTACCGCCGTGATATGAACCGGATAGATCTGCCACAGTTGTCCCTTGTTCGCAGGCACCATCCAATCGCCGTTTGAGGCGGCTGCCGGGGTCTGCTGCTGGATTACGACGTCCGGGCCCTTTGGGTCTGCCGCCAGCACAAGCCCGCTGGCCTTGTTAACGATCATGTAGTAATCCCCGGTCGCCGTCAGGGGTGGCGATGTGCAGTTCGCAGGTATGTCGCCGCAGTTTCCTGCCGTTATGATGTCCCACTCCTGACTGGCATTGGTTCCGGTAATCGCGGTCGCCGCAGCGGTCTGAATATTTCCCACCACGGGAGTGTCGGGCGTAGTGCCCCCACTCGCATCAAGCACATGGACCCCGTGTCTTTGTTCCATATTGATGATCTGAAAATAACCATCGCCCAGGTGGTCCATCGGAGTTGGATAGATGGCCTCGTTTACTTCGGCGTCACCTCCCTGAGAAAGGATCTGCCATTGTTGGCGAAGACCCGTAACCCCGGTATCAACGCCCGTACGCAGCGGAGCACTATGAGCCTGCGGCGACTGGAACAATGTCACGTCCGCCGTCTCCAAAATACGTCCGTTGCCGGCGTTCACAAGCTTGTAGGTGAGGGTGGGATCCACTTTGCCGCCAAGTGCGAGCATCGACGGTAACACTGCATTGTCAAGAGCGCTACCCGGGGTGGTCGACGCGTCGAAGAGCCCTAATGGAGCATCTACCCAATACTCGTAAACGCCCCTGACCCCGGTAATGGCTGATGCCTCGCAGGCCCAGCAGTCCATGCCCATGCCAAGGTTGTTTGGCGCGTTTTTCTGTACCTTGTTGAGGTCGATAAAGAATTGGCGTTCGTGTGCTCTTGACCCGTCATAGGGCGTTAGCTCGCTCCCATACCAATCATCAGTCGGACTCCCGCCAGGGGTATATTCCACACCATCCTCGGCGGTGAAGACGGGTATTTCAAGCCCGGTTGTTTCTGTACTCACATTCGCTTCTTCAACGTGCTGACCTACAGCTGGATTACAAGAAGGATCGCCGCCGGCTCCGCAATCGTTCCAGCTAAACTGCGCTTGCGTCAGAGGTCCGTGCCAGCCGGGATAGTAGCTCTGGCAGATGTTCTCAACGGGAATTTCATAGAATTGTGTCGCCGTGGTGAAAAACGTCTGGAGGTCGGGGCCGCCATCGATGTCGATGCAGCGGAGAGGCGGCGGTAAGGGAGGACCAAGATCAGGGTCAGCAGCGGCATCGACGATTGCCTGCATGGCTGCCTTCTGGATTGCCGCGAAGTTGGCAAAGCTGGCGTTCGGCGTACCGGCTGTATTCGGAGTAGCGTTCGTGCCGGCGGGTAAGAGGCCGCCGCTGCCGGTCGTGTTGAACATGCCGTCGTTGACTTCATTTCCTATGCCAACCATGTCCGGCATGGCGCCGTTCGCCCGAAACAGCTCGATCTCCTGTTTGACGTACTTGTACATCAGGCCTGGCGTTGGTGGAACGCCCGCTATCTCGGCGATCGTCTTGCCGGCCCAGAGTCCTGGCGTATCCGAAGTGTTGTAGCCGTCATAGAACAGACAGATAAAGACCGCCATGCCAAGTTCCTTCGCCCGTTTGGCCAAATCAACGGCTGACCAGTCTGTCTGGGCGTAGTTTCCGCTCCCGCCATCCGTCGTAACTGGAACAATCTGGTTCACCGCTGTTGCAGGGAACGTTGTCGAGGTACCTGCGGGCAGCGTGTAGTTGTTATACGGGCCATTCGACAGCGAGAAGCTGACGCTTCCGTGCACAACGGTAGTGCTGATCGAGGCCGGGCGGAGGCGAATTGCATTCATCCCGCCGTTCTTGAAGATCTGCAGCATGTCCTGCCCGGGCAGATAGGCATCATGCCACCAGGGAAGATTTTTGGGATTCTGGGCGACGCGGTCATACTCCTCTTTTACCGCTGTGCTCATATCGTTTCCCCGCCAATATGCCGGACGAAGCAGCCACTGCTGGCTTTGCCTGGGGGCGTCGAAGGACGATGACAAGATCAGTTTTGCGCCGGCGCTCGGACTCGATGCATCCAGCACACGTCTGGTGCCGATGTTTTTGATCGTGTTATAGCCATTCGTGGTGTAAGTGAGCGACCACTCTTGAGTAGGAACATCGATGCCGCACGCCTTCTGAACAATCGTAACTGCGGCCTCGAAAAACGCCGATTCGCCGTCCAGACACAGCCCGCTCGCAATGTTGCTGATCTTCCAGTTGCCATTCGTCAGCTTCGTCATCGCCCATCTTTGGCTCAGGCTGGAGAAGCTGCGCGCATTCTGGACAACAGAATCGTCTTTCGGCCTCGAATTGTCATTGAGGTCCACCTGCAAACCCGAGAGCTGATTGATGAGGTAATAAGTCTCGCCATTGATCGGGCTAGGATCGACTGGCTCCGGAGGTTGAGTGACGGGCACTTGCGCGAGCGCCAGCATGGCGCTGCTCACCGCTAGTGCAGCGAACATCGGGATTGATCCCTTCATATACCGTCTCCTTTTCAAAGAAGGCCTGCCTTTCTGGTCTCAGCCAGATTTGGGCCAGCGATTGCGTCCGCGCCATGCCGAATCGCGAGTGAACCTTGGGAGATGATCGCCGGTTGCCTTCGCGCTTCCGGGCAATCAGGCCCACTAATGTACTCGCTTACATCTCTGTACTCGCTTACATTTGCCTTTTGAATAAGCAGGCATGCGGGAAGCTTAGATATCGTTTATCTGGAGAAATATCTTTCGGGTCGCTCTTATATGCCGTGACACTTGGCACTGTCAAGCCACCGTCTGGAATCCGCAACATGTCGCGAGCCATCGATATTTTCTTCGGTCCAAAAGCTCCAGCGGGTGAGGACAGCAAGTGGATTCCGACAGATCCGGCTCGCAAATTCGAGCTGATGTTTCGTCTGTATGCGCCCACGAAGGCACTGTTCGACAAGACATGGGTGCTTCCGGACGTTGAAAAAGTCGCGGCATAGGAATGAACGCAGCGACCCATGAAACACGTCGGCGTCTCCCTTAGCTCTGTTGCTTCCGGAGACGTTCGATCAATTTGACTGGATGGACCGGCTTGGCAAGCAACTCGAACTCATATCCTTGTTCGTACCCATTAAGCAAAATCTCTGAGATCCCGGCCTGTCCGGAAAAGAGCAGAACTCTGGTATTGGGCAACATTTTGGTGACGTAAATGGCGAGTTCGACACCATTCAGCCGGGGCATTAATACATCCGTAAGAAGATAATCAGGCTGAAACTCTACAGCGATGTCCATTGCGGCCAACCCATCGTATGCAGTCATGGCATGGAAACCTGCGTGTTCAAGAATCTCGGCGCAAGTGTCGGCGATTAACTTCTCATCGTCGACGACAAGAACTCGGGGTCTGGCCGCCGTCCGGTTTTCTGTTGCTTCGGGGTCGCGGGATAGATCCGCTGTCAGATTTGGCACTAAATCGTCGCCCAGGTATATGGAGCTCAATCCGATTTCCAACATGCTTCCATTCATAGCTCGGAAATTGTCTCCGGAGTTTTCATCAGTCCCGGTCTTTTCGGAGCCGCGAACGGAATGAAAATCGTAACCCTTGTTCCGCTCTTTCCAGGCTCTGTATTGCTGGAGACTGCAATCTGGCCGCCGCGGGCTTCTACCAGCTGTTTCGTCACCCACAGACCTATACCAGTGCCGAGATTGCCCTTTGTAGTAAAGAATGCCTCAAAGATCCTTTGGAGGTTTTCCGGGCTGATCCCGATGCCGTCGTCACCAATAATCGCCTGAAGGCCATCGCCATGCAGCGCCGTTGTTTTGCGGAGAGAGATGTACAATTTTCCGCCTTCCTTCATAGCGTCGATGGCATTGGCGATGAGGTTCGAAAAAACTTGAAGCATCTCCCCCCGGCTAACGGAAATTTTACGTAGATCGTTGAAGCTTGATTCGACCGAAATTCCACTGGCAAGAAGTTTCGACCGATATACCGTCAGAACGTTTTCGATCAGGTCATGCAGATAGAGTTCAGCTGGAGAGCCAGTGTCGCGGTAATAGCCCAGAGTCTGGCGGGCGATGTGCGAGACGCGTTCGAGTTCACCTTCGGCGGTGAGCAGATAGTCCTGCGCTTTTGGGTTCGCCGAGCAGTTCTGGCGCGCGAGATAGATCAGATTTATTAAGGATTCGAGAGGATTGTTAACTTCATGAGCAATCGCGGCTGCCATACGTCCCGTTGCGGCCAGTTTTTCGGATTGAATCACCAACTTCTCAACGCGCTTGCGTTCGGAGATATCGCGCGCAATCTTGGATGCTCCGATCACCCGGCCTTCATTGTTCCGAATAGGCGAGATTGTTACCGAAACCTCAACGAACTCTCCGTTTTTACGAGCTCGCGTGGTTTCGTAGTGATCGATCCGCTCCCCGGCTCTTAGCTTTCTGAGAATTTCATCTTCTTCGTAGTGCAGTTCTTCAGGAATGAGCCGCAGCATGGACTGGCCGACCATCTCCTCGGATGTGTAGCCGAACATGCGGTATGCACCTTGATTCCAGGTCTTTATAATTCCGTTCAGGTCTTTGCTGATGATGGCATCGTCAGCGGAATCAACGATGGCGGCGAGGCGAGAGCGGCTGTCATCGAATCGTTGTTGTTCGCTGATATCCCGGGCGATCTTGGAGGCTCCGATAACCTGGCCTGTGCCGTTTCTCACGGGAAAAATGGTGACGGAGATCGGAAACTTCTCGCCGCTTTTCCTGACCCTTACGGTCTCATAGTGGTCGATTCGTTCTCCGGCCCTGATCTTTGCAAGGATTTCAAACTCCTCGAAATGTAGTTCCTCTGGGACGAGCCGCAGGATGGACTGTCCTACAATTTCGTCCGCTGTATAGCCGAAGACTCGTTGGGCTGACGTATTCCAGCTGGTAATAATTCCTTCCAGATTCTTGCTGATGATGACGTCGTCGGAAGATTCAATGATGGCAGCAAGGAGATACTGTGAATCATCTCCGAGGGGTGGGGACTTGTCCGTCACCTCTTGCTTTGAGTTGTCTGTTCTTTGGTCCAATATGGAATAGCTCCGAAATCGATCTATCTGGGGACGCATCTGAGTGTACAACTCACCACAGAATGGGATGCTATTTCAGGGGCTATAGGTTTTCAGTTTAGCTGCGAAGTCCGAGGAAATGCCCATCACTTGATGAGAAATGGCTCATGCGCTCATCGAGAAGCGTGGCTGGTCCTCATAAGCGTGCAACTGGCGTTGGCCAGACCATGTGCCCGGAGGGAATCGCTAGAAGATCTTCAGATGAATCGTCAGATACTTCTTCGGATCCTTGCGTATAGCTGTCACAAGCTGATTTGCATTCTGAATCATCTCATCGGTGTGGTTGTAAAGATCCTTATTGCGCATCAACTGTCCAATAGTTCCTTCGCCACTGTCCACGCGATTCAGAATCGAATCGAGTTTTGTGACCGTGTCGTTCAGCTTCTCGGCAAATTTCGGATCTTTGGCCAGAATGCCGATGCTGCCCTTGCCGGCATTGATGTCTCTCAAGAGCTCGTTCAGGCTCGTAGTGGATTCGCGCAGGTTGTTATAAAGAGTTGGGTCTTTGATCAACTTGCCGATCGTCCCCTGCCCGCCATTGATTTGGGTGGTGATGTCCTGCAGCTGGCCGACGGCGGCATTCGCGCGGTTGTAGAGCGTGTCGTCGGCAATCAGCTTACCGATGGAGCCTTTACCATTGGCAATCTGGTCGGCAAGCCCCTGAATCTCATTCAGGGTGGCAATGGCCCGGTTGTACAGGCTGGGATCATTGATGAGCTGACCGATCGAGCCTTTGCCGCTATTTAAAGCGTCTACGAGGTTATCGACCTTTGCCAGAATGGTGTTCAGCTGCTCAATGGTTCCCTGGCTGGATTTGATGACGTCGCTCAGGTTTGGCGACTCAGTCGTCTGCAGTTCTGCGCCATTTTGAACAGGGCCGCCCGTCGCAAATTTGCTGTTGATGTTGACTACCGTGTCACCGAGGACGCCGATGGTCTCAAGGCTTGTCTTTGAATCCGTATGCACCGCCTGCGCATATTTCTTGCCGATGCGCATCGTGATCTCGACGGGTGTGAGCTTCCGCTCAGGTACGATGCGGACGGTTTTTACGGTGCCGATGGTGACGCCCTCCAGATTGACAGGTGCGCCAACCTTCAGGCCGGCCGAATTCTCAAAATAGGAGATGAGGGTAATCTTTCCAGCCAGGAAGCCGCCCGTGTTGCCCGACATCAGGAATACGAGAGCCGTGAGCGCGGACAGCGCAACCAGCACCAGAACGCCGACTTTAAGTTGAGACCACTGGACTTCCTGCTGGCTCGGCACAGACCCCCTCGTTTAACTCCCAAAATCACGAGCAATTTCACTGCGATTTGAGGATATCAAACGCAGGAATGAATATTACGGCGCTCACTTGGATGACTGGCGGCCTGAAGCCGTTGCAAAACGATACAGCCTGAATTTTATTGGCTATTTTCAAGATGGACCGTAGCCATTGCCAGGGTTGTGCCATGGGTGAGCGAAAGTGAGACATGAGCTACGCCGAGCCGTCCGGCAAACTCCAGCGCGCGGCCCGTCAAATGCAGTGTAGGACGATGGCCGGGCAGCCGCCTGACTTCCAGCTCTTTCCACGTAATCCCGTACTGGATGCCCGTGCCAAGCGCCTTGGCGCCGGCCTCTTTCGCCGCGAAGCGTGCGGCAAAGCTCTCGGCAAAGTTTTTCCTGCGCTGGCAATAGGCGATCTCCTCGTGAGTAAAAATCTTCTGCAAAAAGCGGTCGCCATACCGGGCAATGGAGTTGGCGATACGCTCAATTTCCACAATGTCGATGCCAGTCCCTACGAGCATGAGCGGATTTTTCCTGAAAGCACAGTAGCACAGCTTCCCCCTACAGGTTACCGAAACGTACCAAAGATTGGGGAAGTAACGGTGAAGATTCGGCTCCCCCGATCCGATCATGTAGATGTGCTGCATACTGAAGATCTCGTAGAGTGGGACCTCCGGCTGACCGCGACCTGCGCCGAAGAGCCGCAGCGCGTGATGCGCTTTTTGACCGGGGCGGTCCTGAGCTGCGGTGGATGGGTGCTCTCCCGCAGCATGCCCGGTTCCGATACCGTGGAAATGAGCTTTGAGTTTGCCCGCGCCGTAAGCCTGGAAGTGTATAGCGTATTGATTGCCGCCGGCCTGGAGCTAAGCCGTGATGCGCACGTAAGCATGACCGAGCTATGCCAGTGCACCAGAAACCTGATGGTCACCAAAGCATTCGATGTCGCTCGCGTTCGTCTGCTCGTCCTCACCGCGCCGCTGAACGGCAAGGGGCACAAAGACAATTCGCAGGGCGCCGAGCTGGCGTAGTCTCCTGCGTCATTGATTTTTATAGAAAGCTGTCGTCCGGACTTTATATGTAAATTTGTCATTCTGAGCGGACCGCAGCGGAGTCGAAGGACCTGCTGTTCTTGTGGCAAGAAAAAGCTCAGCCCGCTTCCACCAGCCCATACCGCCGCTGCCAGACCTCCCGCAACTGTGTGCGAATAAGCTTCTTCTCGGCCTCCGTGCTCTCTGTATCCGAAAACTGCACAAATCGCGCAGACTCCTCCTTAGCCAGCTCCAGCAGCGCGCGGTCGCGCACAAGGTTCGCCACGCGAAAATCCGGCAGCCCAGCCTGCCGTGTGCCGAAAAACTCTCCCGGCCCGCGCAGTTGCAGATCCAGTTCCGCCAGCTCAAATCCATCCTGCGTACGCACCATGGCGGCCAGACGCTCTTCCGCCTGTGATGACACTCTTCCGCCCGTCATCAGAATGCAGTAAGACTTCGCCGCTCCACGCCCCACGCGTCCGCGAAGCTGATGAAGCTGCGCCAGCCCGAACCGCTCCGCATGTTCGATCACCATCACGGTCGCATTCGGCACATCGACGCCGACCTCGATCACCGTAGTCGAAATCAGCACGTCGATATCACCCCGCTGAAAGCGCCGCATCACAATTTCCTTCTCATCTGAATCAAGCCGCCCATGCAGCAGTCCCAGCCGCAACCCGGAGAGGTTTCCCGTCCGCAGTGCCTCATACATCTCCGTAGCAGCCTTGAGCGTGGGCTTCTCGAAAAGCGATGGCGTCTTCTTCTTCGCAGGCCTTTTCGTTTGCTTGGGTTCTTCCTCAGGCTCCGGCGGAGCGAAATCCAGCTCCGGCTGATCGTCTTTCGCGCCTTCAATGACGGGATAAACGACATACGCCTGGTGTCCACGCCCCACCTGCTCGCGCACAAACTTCCACACCTCATCCGCTCGCTCGTCAGAAATCTGGCGCGTAACAATCGGCGTGCGCCCGGGCGGCAGCTCATCGAGCACGCTCAAATCCAGATCGCCATAGAGCGAAAGCGCCAGCGTGCGCGGAATCGGCGTTGCCGTCATCACCAGCACATCTGGTTCCGCATCGTTCGGCTTCTTCATTAGCCGGAAGCGCTGCAGCACGCCAAAGCGATGCTGCTCGTCCACAACAATCAGCCCCAGCTTGTCGAATTCCACTTTTTCTTCGATCAGCGCATGCGTGCCGATCACCACATCCGCCTCGCCCTGAAAAATCCGGCTGCGATTCAACTTCTTGACGCTCTCATCGAGCGATCCGGTAAGCAGCACGATCCTGTATGGCTTTGACGAGCGCTCCAGCAGCTTCCGCGCCGCAAGATAATGCTGTGTAGCCAGAATCTCCGTCGGAGCCATCAGCGCCGCCTGGTAGCCATTCTCAATCGCCACCAGCATCGCCTGCAGAGCAACAATCGTCTTGCCCGAGCCCACATCTCCCTGCAGCAGCCGCCGCATCGGGGAAGGACGCCGCATATCGGCCACAATCTCTCCCAGGGAGCGCTTCTGCGCCGTGGTCGGATGAAACGGCAGAATCTCGCGGATGGCTTTCCGTACTTTTTCGCCCGTCTCGAAGCCGATGCCCACGCGGTCCTTGAAGCGGCGTCGCTTCAACTCCAGCCCCAGCTCCAGATAAAACAGCTCTTCAAAAATCAGCCGCTTGTGCGCCGCAGTCGCCGACGCCTGCAGCTGCGTCATCGGCGTACCCGGAGGTGGAAAATGCACACTGCGCAGCGCCTCTTCGCGGCTGGGCAGTTCGAGGCGTTCAATCAGAGCCTTCGGCAGTGTCTCCGGAAAATGCCCCTCAAGCTCCTGCAGCAGGTTATAAACAATGCGCCGCAGCCAGCGCGACGTGAGCTTATTGCCGCCCAGCGATTCATAGACGGGAACGATCCGCCCCACTTCCAGCAATTGGCTCTCATCGTCACTCGCCGGAAGCACCTCAACCTGCGGCTGAATCATCTTGAAGCTGCGCGAAGATCGCGAAGGTTCGACCTTGCCGTAGAGCGCGAGCATCTGGCCGGGTTGAAATTTGTCTTTCAGATATGTCCCGTGGAACCACATGCACTTCAACGTCGAAAGATTCTGCCCCACCGTCATCTCAAAGATGGGCATCGAGCGCGTCCGCAATAAAACCGTGCCGCGCACCTCTCCAATCACGCTCGCCATCTCGCCCGGCTTCAGCTCACTCAGAGGGATCGGATGCAGGCGGTCTTCATAACGAAACGGCAGGTGATACAGCAAATCTTCGACCGTTGAAATGTCCTTGGCCGCAAGCGAATTTGCGATATTCGGCCCAATGCCCTTAACGAATTGAACGTGTGTTTCCAGCCCCAGCACAGAATGGATGCTATCAGTTTCAATGCCGCCAGTTTCCCACCGAAGTCTTGTCATCCTGAGCGAAGCGCGTAGTCGAAGAGCCTGCCCTGAGCTTGTCGAATGGTGGTCGAGGAATGCCGCGCCACATCTTTCCGTGGTTCTTTAAAACCACGCTGTTACACTGGCACCAACTTCACTGGAGACATTTCTGCATGGCCGCCGTTGTAGAGCTGGACCGTATTTCCAAGTCTTATGAAAAAAAAGCAGCGGTTCGCGAGTTAAGCCTGCAAATTGAGGCAGGCACCATGTTCGGCCTTCTCGGCCCGAACGGCTCCGGGAAAACCTCGAGCATTCGCATGATGGTGGGCATCACCATGCCCGACTCGGGCAGTGTAAGCCTGCTCGGCAAGCCGTTCAGCCGCGAGAGCCTGAAGCAGGTAGGCTACCTGCCCGAAGAGCGCGGCCTCTACAAGAAAATGAAAGTCATGGATCAGCTCATTTTCCTGGGCGAGCTGCGCGGGCTGGATCCAAAGACGGCAGGAAAGCGCGCGCACGACTGGTGCGAGCGCCTCCAGATTCTCGACGCGGCGCAGAAGAAAACCGAAGAGCTATCGAAGGGCATGCAGCAGAAGATCCAGTTCATCGCCACACTGCTTCACGATCCGGAACTGATCATCATGGACGAGCCCTTTTCCGGCCTCGACCCGGTAAATGCCGTCCTTCTGCAGGACACGCTCATCGATCTGAAGAACGCGGGCAAGGCCATTCTCTTCTCGACCCACCGCATGGACCAGGTGGAAAAACTCTGCGACGCCATCTGCCTCATCAATGCCGGACAGGCCGTGCTCTCCGGCGGCATGCGCGAGGTCAAATCGCGCTACGAGCGCAACCGTGTGGTGCTCCAGTTTGAAGGCGACAACTCATTTCTGCAGCATCCCGCCATCGCCGAATTCAAGGACTACACCGGCCACGTCGAAATCAAGCTGAAGCCTCATGCTGATGCGCAGAGCCTCCTGCGCGAGGCCGTACAGAAGGCAAAAATCTACAAGTTTGAATTAGTGGAACCGTCGTTGGAAGAAATCTTCATTCAGACGGTAGGAGAGAAAGTCGATGCGTGACATCTGGCTCATTGCCAAGCGCGAATATCTGGAGCAGGTGCGGGGTAAGGCCTTCAAGGTCACGACCATCCTCATCCCCGTAGTCTTTGTCGCCATCTTCAGCATCTCGTTTTTTGCCAGCAAGAACTCCGGCTCCGATAAGCACATCACCATCGCCGCCAACGATCCCGCGCTCGCCAATCGCGTCCGCGACCAGCTCATCGCCGACAAGGATGCCCGCATGACCGTCGACGTGATCGCGCCCGCCGCGGATTCCGATAGGCAGCAGTTGCTCGCGAAGGTCGATCAGAAGCAGCTGGACGGCTTCCTGTGGCTGACGACTGAGTCGGATGGCAAAGCCAGCGCCACCTATGCCGCGCGCGCTTCGGGCGATTTCGCCACAACCGCGCGGCTCTCCGATGCCGTCGATCACGCCGTAGTGCAGCAGCGGCTTACAGCGCATGGCATCGCCGCCAGTGACGTGGCAGATCTTACGAGCGACGTAAAAATTCATACCGAGCAGGTAAAGAACGGCAAGGAGGTTACCAGCAATGCATTCGGCACCTTCTGGGCCGCTTACATCATGGCCTTTCTGCTCTCCTTCACAGTCGTTATGTATGGCATGAACGTAGGCCGTTCCGTCATTCAGGAAAAGACCTCGCGCATTTTCGAGGTCATGCTCTCCACCGTAAAGCCCGGAGACATGCTCGCCGGCAAGCTCATCGGCATCGGAGCGGTCGGTCTTTCGCAGCTGGCCATCTGGGCCATTGCCGCAGCTATATTCTCAAGCAGCGCATTGGCAGCCAGTTTGATGTCAGGCGGCCTCAAAGTGCAGATTTCCGGAGCGGAAATCGCACTTTTTGCCATCTATTTCCTGCTGGGATACGCGCTGTACAGCGCCCTTTTCGCCGGACTTGCAGCCACCTGCGACACGGAGCAGGAACTGCAGCAATACGCACCGCTGGCTGCCGTTCCCATCTGGCTGAGCTTCGGAATGATCACCTTCATCGTGAGCAATCCAAACTCAGCGCTGTCCATAGCCATCTCGATGTTCCCGCCGTGCGCACCCATCACCATGTTTTTGCGGATTGCATCGCAGTTTCCTCCGCTATGGCAGATCGCTCTTTCGCTCGCCATCATGGTGGTCTCGGTCTACATCGTGCTCTGGCTCTCCTCGCGCATTTACCGCGTAGGCATCCTCATGTACGGCAAACGAGCCACCATCCCCGAGATGCTCCGCTGGCTCCGCTACAGCTAGACTTGCCGTCTAGGCACACGCGCCTTCGGCGCCATTCGTGCCGACCCCGGCAATTGTCATCCTGAGCGAAGTCGAAGGACCCGCACGAGCAACGCTCATGCGAATTGGTCTTGCGTAAGCAAGCCCAACCGCCTTTATTTGGCTTCTCGGCTATTCGGACGGAGGAGCATCTTTTCCCGTCACTCGTTCTTCAATTAAACCGGTTCTGATTTGTTGCCACCAAGCCTTATTTATCAATGACATAGCTACCCAATCTGTGCAGTTTGGCTCGAAGCCTTTGTCAGGCTCTACGCAGTTTGCGCGGGTGCCCCAGGTCTCGCTTTTGAGACCTGGGATTTCACGATCAACCGATGAGCAAAGTTTGAGGGTAAAAGCCGGGAAATAAAAACCGGCTCGAAGAGCCGCCCCTCGCTGCCGCAGTCCAAGGGACGAAGCGACCCTTGTCAAGCCCTCCAATCCAAATTTAGTCCGCAAATAAAAGAAAACAAGCCACATATAAGAGCAGCAATTTGGCATGCCAATTCGCCAAAACTGCTATTCTAAAAATAGAGGAAAAAAAGCCCGCCAATCGGCGGGCTTTTTTATTCGAGAGACGAAAATCCCGGGTGCCCCATCCTTTGAAGCGAAAGGTGGGAAAGCAAAACTCCCAACGTGCGTTTGCAGAAACACGGCAGACCCCTCGCTAAGTGATTGAAAGCACTAGAATGACTTGAAGCTATTTAAAATCAATGGTTTAGCGAGGGATGATCCCCCGCTAAACCATTGAAAATAAAAGAAAGAAGAAGAACCCCAGGGGGAGGGGGAGTACAGCCCGATAGAATCAAGAACGTGACCCCGGAAGACCGCAGT
>DATHQH010000070.1:0-12895 GCA_035482895.1 Alloacidobacterium sp.
GGGGCGCGCAGGTCGGCGACAAAATCGGTAATCGTGAAATCCGTTTCGTGTCCCACAGCGGAAACAATCGGAATCTCAGATGCGGCGATGGCCCGCGAGAGCAGCTCGGAATTAAATGGTGCGAGGTCTTCGAGAGAGCCGCCGCCCCGTGCAATGACGATGACATCAACATTGCGCGCGCGGTTAAAATATGCGATGCCCGCCGCGATTTCGGCAGCAGCGGTCTCACCCTGCACCAGAGCGGGATAAAGCAGCACATCGAGCGCAGCATGGCGCCGGTTTGCCACATTCAGAAAATCGCGGATGACAGCGCCGCCAGGAGACGTGACGATCCCGACACAGCGGGGAAAAGCGGGTAGCGGCTTTTTGCGCTCCTGATCGAAAAGACCTTCCTGCTGTAGCTGTGTCTTCAGCTGCTCAAAAGCAACTTGCAGCGACCCTGCCCCGACTGGCTCCATGAACTCGGCGACGATCTGCATTTGTCCACGCTGCTCATACACCGAAACTTTGCCCCGGACCAGAACTTGCAGCCCATCTTCCGGGCGAAAGCGGAGCAGTGATGCCTGCCTTCGGAAGAGCACGGTGGGAAGCTGCGCATCGCCATCTTTCAGTGTGAAATAGATGTGTCCTGAAGGCGCGGGCCGCAGATTCGAGATTTCGCCTTCAACCCACAGATCGGCATATTCGCGCTCAATATGTGTGCGCACTTCGCCGACAAGGTCTGCTACTTTCCAGATGCGCCGCGTCTCCGCTCTAGGCGTTTCAAAGACAAAGCCAAGTTGCGGACCGGATTCTGATGCGGTGTGATTCACAAAAGACTAGTCTACGACGTTTTTCTTCCGATAGCGGATTCGTTCCTTCGCATAGATGCGCCATTTCTCAGGAATGCCTATGCAGTCCGATGCATTCTTCAAAATATTTATCGAAAATCTGTTACCGCCGAAAGCGCGATAATAAGTAGAAGACGAGCGAGAGCACAATACTGAGCAGAATGGAGCTGCCGAGCGGGAAATAGAAGGAAGCGTTTTTGCCGCGATAGGCAATATCTCCTGGGAGCCGCCCGAAGGGTATGCCAGCTTTGCCGAGCAGCAGAATGAGTCCGCCCAGGATAAGAAGCAGCGCTCCCAGACCAACGAGCATGCGGCCGAGATCATTCATGCTGCCAGTGTAGAACAGCTCGCAGACGTTGACGCGGAGCTGTCATTCCTGCTCTTCTAAGCGCACCAGAAAGAGAGAAAGCGTGTGCAGATCCTGACCTTGGTTGCCGGTATCGCGTGTTTGTTTTTTGCCCTGCTCGATGCGTTTCAAACGGTGATTCTGCCGCGCAGGGCCACCGGACGCTTCCGCATTACATACATTTTCTACAGCTTAACCTGGAGTCCCTGGTCCTTGTTTGCCAATGCGGTCAAGCATGAGCGAAAGCGCGAGACGATATTGAGCTTTTATGGTCCGCTCTCGCTTGTGCTGCTGATTGTCATTTGGGCGGGCGCCTTGGTTCTCGGCTTCGCCCTTATCTTTTACGGTCTCGGTTCGCCTTTTGCCGATCCGCTGGGACGCACTGTCGGGCTGCGGTCGGATATTTATGTGAGCGGAACGACGCTCTTCACTTTGGGCCTGGGCGATGTTGTGCCGCGCCAGTACCTCATTCGCGACCTGGTAATCCTGGAAGCGGGAATGGGTCTTGGTTTTGTAGCTATGGTGATCGGCTACTTCCCGGTGCTCTACGGAGCATTTTCCCGACGAGAGGTCAATATTTCGCTGCTGGACGCACGGGCTGGTTCGCCGCCCACGGCAGTGGAATTGCTGCGCCGTCATGCTTTCGAAGGAGGCAATGCTGCTTTGGTGCTTTTGCTTGAAGAGTGGGAGCGCTGGTCGGCCGAGCTGCTGGAAAGTCACATTTCTTACCCTCTGCTTTGCTATTTCCGTTCCCAGCATACGCATCAGAGCTGGCTCAGCGCGCTCACAGCGATTCTTGACACCTGCGCATTGCTCATCTCCGGTGTGCAGGAGCGGCCCGCGCGTCAGGCTCAGCTGACTTTCGCCATGGCCCGCCACGCTTTGGTGGATCTGGCGCAAGCCTTCTCGCTCGAGCCTGTAAAAGACATGCCGGACCGTCTGCCGGAAAAGCAGTTTCGCCTCGTTTACGATCATATGTGTCAATCAGGAGTGCGGCTCTGTTCCGATGCGCATTCATCTGAGCGTCTGCAACAGATGCGGCAGCTATACGAGGGATATGCGGAGGCGCTGAGCCGCTATCTCAGCATGCCATTGCCGCCGTGGGTAGCTGAGCGCCCGTATAAAGACAACTGGCTTTCCGTTGCCCGTCTGCGCGCGGAAGCTGAATCGGATAATTCCCCTCAGACAGTGCCTGAGGACGCACATAATGTGCTCTTCGATGAAGACAGTCACACGTTTTGACTGGAACTCTTACATCGCACGCTGAGTCTTCGGACTGCGGAGTTCTAACCCTCGCTCGAAGGGGATAAGGTTAGAGCACTGAGCATTCTCAGCGGCTGAAGACTCATAGAGACGCACGGCCGCGCGGCACAGCGAGCGAAACCAGAGGAAACAAACCAGGTAGAGACTACCGATAGATGCAAAAACCAGCAGCATCGTCAACTCCGTCGGAAAAAATGAAACAAAAGCAATACAGGCTTTCGTTTATTCCGCCGACGATACTACTCCCGCACGAAAACGGTTGACCAGCTGTTTGCTGAATTATTTCTTCTGAAAGAAAGAAAAAGCGAATCATCTGCAGAGGGCAAAAGAAAAGCCGGGGCACGAGGCTCCGGCTTTCGTTTCCTGTCGAGCTTTACGCTGTGACTGGCTCCAGGAGCCGTGCCCACCGACGACCGGAACGCGCTTCGTAGGCTTTCTTGTGATACGCATAGCCGGCAATCAGCGGTAGCGCCAGCGTTGCTTCGCTGTAAACCATCTGTTCAAATGTCGTGTCGACCTTACCCCAGGAGCTGGCTTCTTTCAGGGTGCTTGAAGACAGAGCCCCATCGCGGACATCGGCTACCGTAACCTGGATGGCGTACTTATGCATTGGTGCTTCGCTGCCGAGAATGTCGGCGGCAACAACAATATCCTGCGCGAAGTTTTTGGGGACGCCGCCGC
Source organism: Alloacidobacterium sp. (assembly GCA_035482895.1). Taxonomy (GTDB): domain Bacteria; phylum Acidobacteriota; class Terriglobia; order Terriglobales; family Acidobacteriaceae; genus Alloacidobacterium. The sequence goes on from DATHQH010000070.1 coordinate 3,121, forward strand.
CGATCATGAGCAAGCCGGTTGTTGGATTGGCGATCTTCAGCTGCGTAATTTCGTAGAAGTCTTTTGCCGAGTCGAGTGAAACCTTTGGCTTGTCCTGACGGGCGTGCTGGTGGGCGACAAGGCCGAAGCCTGCCGAGCAGTCGCTGAAAGCCGGGCAGAAGATGGGCACATCATTCTGGTATGCCGCAAAGACGATGGAATCGACGCCACCTTTTTCCGGGGTCTTGCCGTTTGCATCGAGATAAGCGCCCATTGCGCGGATGAACTCACGCGAGCTGTAGGGGCGCGGATCGAGCGCATTTGCGATCTTCTCAGTGGTCTCGTCGCAGATGCGGAGCTCTTCTTCGTCGATCAGCGTGTCGTAAATGCGGTCGATCATCAGGTCGCGAAGCATCCCATCTTCGTTTCCTTGTTTCAGAACATCGTTGGCAATCCAGTGTTTGAAGCCGAGGGCCTCGAAGAAGTCCTGGTCAACGATGTTGGCCCCGGTCGAAACAATGGCATCGACCATGTGATTGCGAATCAGGTCGATGAAGATCTGCTTTAATCCGGCGCTGATGAGCGAACCGGCGAGGCAGAGGATGACGCCGCAGTCGGTGTCGCGGAGCATCCGTTCGTAGATCGAAGCAGCCCGGTGAAGGTCACGGGAGCTATAGGCCATGTGCTCCATGGCATCTACCAGCGCAACGACGTTGTGTTTCTTGATGTCGATGTGTTGGATAGGGTCTTTGAGAAGTTCCTGTTTCGTAGGCATAGCCATTCCAGAATATCAACAAAAGCCGCGTATTTACCGGCGATTTGTATGAATTTCCTTCGATGAAACTGGCGAATCTAAGGCGAAGAAATGGGCGGAGCTATCGCCGCCCCTCACGCTTCTGTGCCATGACAAGTCCCCGCGGAGTTGGTAGCAATATCACCGAGAGCAGCCCTTCGGCCTCCATCTTAAGGGCAGCTTCGCGAACGACTTTCAGATGTGAGCTGGCATCGTGCATCAGGATGAGGCCCTGCGGATTCATCTGCGGGAGAAAACGCTTCACTTCGGGCTCGCGGATTGGCATATCGCTGTCGCTAAAGAGCAGATCGATTGTGCCGTCGACCTTCATCTCCAGGCTCGATTCATTTCGCAGCTCAATCCACTCGGAAAGACCCGAACTGGCAATCTTTTCCTGCGCTTTCGCAAATACCACCGGGTCCAGCTCGCAGCTGATGATTTTGCCGAAGCCATTCTGCTTCAATCCTTCTGCGATCCACAGGGTGCTGGCACCCAGGAACGCTCCTGTTTCGACAACCAGTTCCGGCTTCACTGTCGTAATGAGGCTACGGAGAAATTCAAGGACTTCGGCCTCGGCGGTCATGGAGTCATACATGCTCCATCGCTCCGGATGAGGACACTCAGGTGTAGCGCGATGATACTCAGGCAGAAGCGCGCCTTGAGCCCGCTCTGCCTGCAACATGACTTTGTGTTCCTGCTTCAGCTTCTTTTTACGAAAGATCATCTTTTCGATCATAAATGCGTGGGTAAACAGGTTTCACTGCTTAGAAGGTTCAGAATTCCTGTTCATTGACGAGTTCGAAACGGTCTCCATTTATACTCGGCTCTGATGAAACTGACTGCTTCCACCTTGCTGCGCCGTGTCGCTGTAGCTGTTCTGCTGCCTTTGATTGCAGTACCGTCATCGTTTGGATGGGGTAATGAGGGCCATCGTCTGGTGAACAAGCTGGCAGCGGCTAATCTGCCGGCCGACATGCCTGCGTTTCTGCATACGCAAGCTGCCATCGATGAAATTGAATACCTGGGACCCGAACCGGACCGCTGGCGTGGGCTTGCCGAGCCGGAACTTAATGCGGCCCAGGCGCCCGATCACTTCATTGACCTCGAGCTGGCGGACGTCATTCAGCCGCTGCCGCGCCGCCGTTATGACTTTATTGCTGCTGCATACGCCGCCAGCCTCACACATCCGGCACAGGCCCGTGAGCTACGGCCCGAACACATTGGCTTTCAGCCTTACATCACAAACGAAATTTGGGAGCGCCTCAAGACTGCCATGCGCGACTACCGCGCTTTGAGCGCACAACATGAGGACACCAAGCCTGTGGAAGCAGCTGTTCTCTTCTATGCGGGCTGGCTGGGTCACTATGTGGGAGACGGTTCACAGCCGCTGCACACTACGATCAACTACAACGGCTGGGTGGAAAAGGAAAATCCTAACGGCTACACCACAGATCACAAGATTCACGCGCAGTTTGAGGGACCCTACGTTGCAGCCAACATCAAGGAAGCGGATGTAAGGCCGTTAATGGCTGCACTTCATCCAGTGGGTGATCAGTTCGACGACTACATGGCCTATCTGCGGCATTCCAACGCACTGGTCGAGCGCGTCTATCAGCTCGACAAGGCCCACGGTTTTGAAGGCGCGGGCACGCCGGAAGCAAAGCAGTTTACGGCCGAGCGTATTGCTGCCGGGGCTAGCATGCTGCGCGACCTGATCTACTCGGCATGGGTTGAGAGCGCCAAACCCGTCCCTGAGCGGCATTATGACTAGTCCGCTCTAACTGGGGCGGGTTATTGCACGAGAAACGGATTTCAGGAGTGGCCGAAAAAGCCATCCAGCGTATATGTTTCCTGGGAGATAAGAAGCTGCTTTTGTCGCAGCGTCCCCAGAACCTGCTCGACTGACCAGTCGAAGGAGGCTGTGCCGTCGACTACCAGATCTGCATATTGCGCCGAGGGGCGAACAAACTCTTCGGCCATCGGACGGACCGTTTCCGCATAGTGTTTTTCTACAGATTTCGGGCTGCGTCCGCGACCCTGTACATCGCGCGCTAGACGGCGCTGGTAGCAAACGTCATCCGGTGTGTCGACGTAAACACTGAGATGGTATAGCCGTCGCAACGCCGCATAGTGCAGGGCAAAAATGCCGTCCACCACCAGGAAGTGCGGTTCGTAGACAGATACAGACTCGCCGATGATGCGTGTGTGCGTGGCGAAGTCATATTGCGGCCGCCTGATGCTGTTGCCGGAAGCAAGCTGACGAAGGTCGGCGATCAACAACGCCGATTCCAGAGAGTCTGGATGATCGAAGTTTTGCCGACATCGCTCCTCGTAGCTCAACGCCGATAGATCACGATAGTAGTGGTCCAGATGAAAGTGCGTGCCTTCCAGCTCACGCGCCAGTTCCTGCGCCAGCGAAGTCTTGCCTGAGCCGGAACATCCGGCAATTCCGATAACAACGGGGCCACTGTCTGTTCCGTTCATGCTTGAGAGGTTTCCTTGTGAATCGCGGGAAGTAGAGCTGTCAGCAATTGTGTGAATCGCGCTGCAACGCGGTGGCCTGTTTCGATGACCTCTTCGTGACTCAGCGGGTCAGGCTGAATCCCTGCTGCAAGATTGGTGACGCAGGAGATGCCCACGACTTCGATTCCCATCTGCCGCGCGGCGATCACCTCCAGCACGGTAGACATGCCAACCAGATCGGCGCCCATTGCACGGAAAGACCGGATTTCTGCGGGTGTCTCAAAACTCGGGCCCAGGACGCAAAGATACACTCCCTCTGCGAGTGAAAAACCTCCGCGCTCAGCCGCCTGAGCAGCAAGCCTGCGAAGACGTAACGAATAGGCTTCCGTCATATCGAAAAAGCGCGGCCCGAAGCGCTCGTCATGTTTCCCGGCCAATGGATTGCGCCCAGTAAAGTTGATGTGATCGGAAAGCAGCACCAGATCGCCCTGCTTCATGTCCAGGCGAATGCCACCCGCTGCATTCGTGACGACCAGCGTCTTCACGCCCAGCAGACCCAGCACGCGAACTGGAAACGCCACTTCTTCCGGAGAGTAACCTTCATACGCATGCACGCGGCCCTGCATAACCACTATGGGAACGCCATCAAGTGTGCCGATGACCAGCCGTCCGCTATGCCCTGGAACGGTTGACTTTGGGAAATGTGGAATGTCTGTAAAGGGAATGGCTGTCGCATCCGCGACATGGTCGGCGAAGGCGCCAAGCCCGGATCCAAGAATGATTCCGATAGCGGGTGTCAGCGGAGTGCGACCACGGATAAAGGCGGCCGCAGCAGTAGCTTGCTCAAATAGGGAACTGTCGTTGCTCACGTCTCTTTATGTTTTATCGCATCAGGATGCCGACAATCGAGGCAGACATCAAATTTGCCATGGTTCCAGCCAGCATGGCACGTAATCCGAGTCGGGCCAGGTCATTTCGCCGGTTGGGAGCAAGCGCGCCGATCCCACCGATCTGAATACCAATGGAACTGAGATTCGCAAAGCCGCAGAGGGCAAATGTGGCAATGGTGAAAGAACGGACATCGAGCATCGCCTTCTGCGCTCCCAACATGGAATAGGCAATGACCTCATTGATCACCATGCGCGTGCCCAGCAAGTCGCCGACAATTCTCGCGTCATGCCACGGAACACCGATGAGCCATGCAATGGGCGCAAATAGAGTGCCGAGGAGCGCATCCAGGCTGGACGGAAAGGGGATATGACGCGGGCTGAGCCAGTTGTGGATGCCACCAAAAATTCCATTTACCAGCGCGATGAGCGCCAGAAACGAGATGATCATGATCGCGACGTTGAAGGCGAGCCGTCCACCGTCAATGGTTCCTCGTGCGATCGCGCCCAGCAGGTTTTCCTCTTTGTGCTCGGCCTCTTTCGGCATGTGGACGGTGCCCTCGGTCGCTGGGGTTTCTGTCTCCGGAACAAGCATCTTCGAAATGAGAATCGTACCCGGAGCGGTCATGATCACGGCAGCCAGCAGGTGCTGCGCCTCGATTCCATACAGGATGTAAGCGGCCATAATGCCGCCTGAGACATGCGCCATGCCGCTGGTCATGATCGTCATCAACTCCGACCGCGTTGCATTGGGCAAAAACGGGCGGATTGTCAGCGGTGCTTCCGTCTGCCCCATAAAAATACTCGCGGCAACGTTCAGGCTCTCCGCGCCGCTTACGCGCAAGGTCAGTTGCATAAGCCGCGCAAAGAGTCGGATCAACAATTGCATTACCCCGACGTGGTACAGCACGGCGAAGAAGGCGGAAATGAAGATGATCGTCGGCAATACCTGAAACGCAAAGACGCTTCCAAAAGAAGAATGCTGTTTCCCAAGCTCTCCAAAAATGAAGGTCGATCCGACAAATGCATACGACAATAGTTTGGTAACGGCATTTCCGGCTGCAGCCAGCGCTTTGTGTCCCCAGGAGAAATCGAGCACGATAAATGCGAAGAGAATCTGTAGCCCAAGACCCCAGAACACCGTGCGCCAGCGGATGGCGCGGCGATTGGTGGAAAAAATCCATGCCAGTGCCAGCATCGTGAGCAGTCCAAGAACACCCGTAAATCGACCCAAATTGTTCTCCTGTCTTTTCCATCCTATGGGCGATGTGCGGCTTCGAGGTACTGTTTTTTGTTTTTTGCAGTGATGATTTCCTGAATAAGTGGCTCGTCGGGACCTGGTTCCTCGGCAATGACCAGCGCTTCGCGAAGCAACGCCTCCGGTTCCAGGAAGCGCGTTGATTCCGCCGCAAACAGCGTGCACAGCGGCTCGCCTACTTTTACTCTACTGCCAAGCTTGGCGTGCATTTCGATACCGGCATGCGGATCTACCGGCTCACCGGCGCGCTCGCGTCCCGCACCCAGTCGCTGCACGGCCCAGCCAACCTGCCTGCAATCGACATGCGCCAGATAACCGGAACGGTCCGCGACAAACTCTTTGCGCGCTCCGGGGCGATGAAACCTCGCTGGGTCACTAAAGCAACGTGTATCGCCGCCATGAGCCCTTACCATCTCAGTGAATACATGCAGCGCTGCGCCTGAGGCGAGTATTTTTTCCGCGCGCTGACGACCTGCTTCAGCGGTATCAGCCGCGCCTCCAAGAAAAATCATCCATCCCGCAAGCACCAGCGAAAGCTCACGCAAATCTTCATTCAGCGGATTCCGCTTTCCCGCAAGCAGATCGAGCGATTCCCATACCTCGACCCAGTTACCGGCGAAGCATCCGAGTGGCTGATTCATGTTCGTCAGCAGCGCCGCCGTGCGCGTACTGGAACGCTCGCCAGTTTCAACCATTAGTGCGGCGAGAAAAAGGGCATCTTCTTTGCGCTGCAGAAAAGCCCCCGATCCGGTTTTCACATCGAGCACCAGGCCATTCAATCCCGCAGCCAGCTTCTTGCTCATGATGGAGGCGCAAATCAGAAAGGGACTTTCGACTGTCGAAGTGCGATCGCGCAGTGAGTAAAGCACGCGGTCCGACGGCACAAGATTTTTCGTCTGCCCTACGATGCTCGCGCCAACCTTGGCGAGCACTTGCTCCATTTCTTTGAGGGAAAGTTGCGTGCGGTAGCCGGGAATACTTTCCAGCTTGTCCAGAGTGCCGCCCGTGTGGCCCAGAGCGCGCCCACTGATCATCGGAACAACAAGTCCTGCTGCGGCAGCGATGGGGGCTACGAGAAACGACGTTTTATCGCCTACGCCTCCGGTCGAATGTTTATCGATGGCAAATCGTTGGAGCGGCGAAGGGTCAAAAACCTCGCCCGAAAGTTTCATCGCCGTGGTCAAGGCATCCACTTCTACCAAGCTCAAGCCGCGCAGAAACGCGGCCATCAGCCATGCAGCAAGCTGCTCTTCCGGAATGGTCTCGTTCGCCGCACCCTGCGCAAGGAATTGAATTTCTTCCCGTGTCAGCTCTTCGCCATCACGTTTTTTGCGTATCAGGTCAACTGCGTGCATCGTCTTCTTTTTTCCAGTCTGTGAAGCCAAAAGGCAGCAGTTCCGCAAAACGTCTCGATAGCATGCCTGATTCAGCGGCAAAGTGAACGACAGTCTCGGGAGTGGTAAATTCACTCAGCATCTGCAGGCAGGCTCCGCAGACCGAACTGGCGGTATCATTTAGATTTGTAACCACCACAGCGGCAATCTTTCGCTGCGCTCCGCCTTCGGCAACTGCGCGCACAAGTGCTGTGCGTTCGGCACAGATCGAAAGGCCGTAGGAAACATTTTCGACATTACAGCCGGTGACGATGCTGCCGTCGTCGAAGAGCAGCGCTGCGCCAACTCGGAACCGCGAATATGGCGCGTATGCATTTTTTGCGGCTGAATTCGCTGCCGCGTGCAGTTGTTCCACGAGCGCTGGGGAGAAGTTTGCCATCGATTTATGAGGCTATCGGGAATGCCTCGGAACGGCAAGCCGCTCAAGTTCGCAGCGTTCCCGCCCGATAACCTACCTGTGGATGAGCTGACGCGGGAATTTCTGATCGAAAGCCAGGAAGGACTGGACCGCATGGAGGGGTGCCTGACCGAACTGGAAGAGCGCCCTGAGGACCGGGATCTTCTGGCTGAGATTTTTCGCGCCGTGCACACCATCAAGGGAACGGCCGGCTTCCTGGGTTTCTCGCGCCTGGAATCGCTTGCCCACGCCGGAGAAAACCTGCTTGGGCTGCTCCGCGAAGGCAAACTGCTCGCAAATGCAGAGACCATCAGTGGGCTGCTGGCGCTTCTCGATATCCTGCGCGAGATTCTAGGGACCATTGAAAGCGCGGGTCAGGAGGGCCAGGGTGACGATGATGTCCTTATCGCCCGTCTACATGCCCTTCAGGGCCAACCTGTTCTTTCTTCTGCCGCGTCCGTGGAAGTTCAACCAGAGAAAAGCGGCAGTGCGTTGAAGCCGCCTAAAAAAGCGAAACGTACGCGAAAAGCCAAAGCCGGAGGCATCGCGATCGAGCTGATAAAGAGCGTGGCGCGTGCCGCGCAAAGAGAAGAAATTACGGCTATCGAAACGTATCAGACGGAATCGCTCGTCTCGCCATTGCGTTCAACCGTGAACGCCGCAGAATCCACGCTGCGTGTCGATGTGGATCTACTGAACCGCATGATGAATCTCGTCGGCGAACTGGTGCTGACGCGCAATCAGATTTTGCAGATGGTGAGCACCGATGCAAGTCTGACCATGTTGTCGCGCCGTCTCGACATGGTGACTGCAGACCTGCGAGAAGCCGTGATGAAGGCGCGCATGCAGCCGGTAAGCCACGTCTTCTCGAAATTTCCGCGTATGGTGCGTGATCTTGCGCAGCAGTTGGACAAGCGCGTGCGCCTGGTGATGGACGGGCAGGAAACTGAGCTTGATAAGAGTCTGCTCGAAGCGATAAAGGACCCTCTCACGCATTCGGTACGGAACGCTATCGACCATGGTATCGAGATGCCGCTTGTGCGTGAGGCAGCAGGCAAAGATCCCGAGGGAACGCTGCGGCTGCGCGCCTATCAGGAAGGCAGTTACGTTATCATCGAGGTTTCCGATGATGGCGGCGGCATGAAGGTCGAACGCATTCGTGACAAGGCACTTGAGCGGAAGCTCATCACGCGTGAGCGCGCCTTGCAACTCTCCGACCGTGAGCTTATGCAGTTGATTTTCCTCCCCGGCTTTTCAACCGCCGAGGCGATTACGAATGTCTCCGGCCGTGGCGTCGGCATGGACGTGGTGCGCACCAACGTTGAAAAAATCGGCGGCAAGGTAGAAATCGACAGCCGCGCGGGTAAGGGAACGACGCTACGTCTGCGTATTCCGCTGACACTAGCCATTGTCCCGGCCCTGATCGTTCATAGCCGGCGGCAAAGCTTTGCGTTGCCGCAAGGAGCCCTGTCCGAGCTGGTGCACCTTTCGGCTGAACAAGTGCAGACGCAGGTGGAATGGCTGGAAGGCGCGGCACTCTATCGTCTGCGCGGCAGGTTGTTGCCACTCGTATTTCTTGGCTCTCTGCTCAAGCAGCCCGCAGGCGCCGATAAGCCGCGCGAGGCATACATTGCCGTGCTGAATGCGGAAGGCCGCCGTTACGGCATAGTCGTTGACGGCCTGGCTGATCCGGAAGAGATTGTGGTCAAGCCTCTGTCTTCCGTACTGAAGCAGATTGGACTCTTCTCCGGAGCGACAGTGCTCGGCAATGGCGAGATGGCCCTGATTCTCGATCCTGGAGCGATTGCCACCTACTCGAACATCGGCATGGCCCTCGAAGAGGACGAGCAGGAATCCGTCGATACGGCATTCGACGACGGCGCAACCGAATACCTGTTGATGCAAAACGACGATGAGCACACGGCAGTGCCGCTGGATAGAGTACTGCGCATTGAGCGTATTCCGCGCTCGCAGATCGAGCAATGGAACGGAACATCCGTGGTCCGTTTTGGCGCAACGCTGTTGCCGTTACAGGGCCTGAGCGGTGCAGGGTCTGCGGCCTCGCAAGGAGCAGAAATGACCATTGTTGTTTGCCTCGATGGCGAGCGCCATGTTGGTGTTGCCGCTTCCCAGGTCCTCGATGTGGCGAGCGGTAAGCCACTGGCGGAAGCCGGCACAAATGCGGCGGCGCACAACGTAACGCTGCTGAAAGAACGGATTACTAGCGTTGTGAATCTCGGCCTCATTCCACGATTGCCCAGTGCCCGCCTCTCGGAGGCGGATGAAGAGCAACCGGAGATGTGGGAGACGGATGCCGTGATCGAGACACTCACATGACGACCTTATCAATACAAACAGTCGCGACTGAAGATGTTATCGAGATGTGCTCCGTACGTGTGGGAAAGACACTTTATGGTGTTCCGGTCACACGCATTCTCGAAATTCTCGGAGCACATGCCACACAGCCCGTTCCGCTTGCTCCGAGCTACATCGGAGGATTGGCGCATTACCGCGGTGAAGTATTGACCACGGTTTCTTTGCGGAGGCTATTAGGCATGCCCCCTCTCGATACAGCGGAAGACATTCTAGTTTTTGAAGGTGTCG
>DATHQH010000071.1:0-9410 GCA_035482895.1 Alloacidobacterium sp.
AAGGTTATGCAGAAAACTCAGACCGACTGTCCAATTATCCGGAAACGCGGTCGCTTCCTGCCCCGCCCATTCTGGATTGATCGGATCATTGGGACCAAATACCGGCAGATAGCCCGGTCCCGGTTGACCGGCAACCGGAACCAGAAACAATTTGGCAGCATCGTTTGGATCGCGTTTCACACGCTGGTGGGATATGTCGCTGAAGCCGTATAACTGCGATGCGTCCCACCAGGCGGTATTGTTATTGCTCATGGTCTTGGGCGCACGCGCAAGGTAAGTATTCCCACCCGCAGTAAATGTGCCGGGCGCGGAATCTTGTGCAACATATCCTTTATCCATCCGGTCATCCGGGCGACACCCCAGTTTTTGAATGTCTTCAGGAGTCAGTGGCTGCTCGACATTATTCACCAGCTTCGTCTCGCAACCCACCTTCATGTATGCGGGTTGATTGTGGCCTTCTTCGAGATGGGAGAACCAGTCATGCGTCATGAACTGGATCCAATAGGCCGCAAGTACATTGAAGAACGGAGCTTTCTTGTAATCGCAGTTGGCATTATTCGAGTCGTCCGGCAGGCCATATCCCTCCTGGCACTTTTCCGGACTCGATTGAATTCGTGTGAATAGTCGGCGACTGATGACCTGCGGATCAGGCTCCAACAGCGAAAGACGATTGCCGTGACGATTGCGTGTAAGCTCGTTCAGTCCCTGATCGGGAAATGAGGCCTCGAACTCGACATTCCGTGCGAACAACATACCGGTTGAGCCCATCGACGGGTTTAGAATGTCGTTGCAAATTCCTGTCATCGTCCGCCAGCGGATCAGATCGCCTTTACAGACCTGAGTTCCATCACCGCCGACATCCTTGAACCATGGACTGTCTGCCGGTAGTCTCATCTCCGGCCAGACCTTGAGAGCAGGACCGCCCACACCATTGCGACCCTGCGCATAGGTAGGATAGGTTCCAGAATTATCGAAGAGATTGAACTTGATCAGCTCAATTCGCTGCAACTCTAAGTCCACGAGGGCGCCAGCGACGCCGCGTTGTGCGGGAAGCTTTGCGGAAATGAATCCTGTTGGCAGCGATGTCATGTCGCCGGTGCCCCAGTAGTTGCCCCAATCTACCCAAGGCGTTCCGCGAAACTGGAGGGCTCTCTCGCCGCCGCGGCAAAGCGCAGTCGCTTCGGAAACCTTGCCCTGAAATCGCTGTGCACGCACATCTGGAATTTTTAGTTGGTGGAGCTGGTCCGTAACCATCTGAGCGCAGGCAAGAAGAGCCTTTGCTTCCTCCTGTTTGCCCGAGGGCGCAGAGGAAGAGCTCTGATTCACCGTAGGATTGGTTTGCGCATGGAGCAGGCAAACCGCAGCCAACATCAAGGGCAGGAAAGTCCGAGGCCTCATATTCACTCCCATCGTCCCAGCAAACACTCAGACCCAACGGGCCGTAAAAATTACACCACCACAACTGCAATAGTGCCGTATCCTGTTGCCGGCATTCCTTCCTGCAAGGTGAGATTGCCCGGTTGATAGCCGACGTGGTGCTGGCATCGAATGACGACGCTGTTTGCAAGGGAAGAGTTGGGCGCTATATGTCTCCTGATTGGAAATCCCCACAGGGGGTTCCATGAGTCATGGAGCTGGTCGAGCGCGTATTTGCCATCCAGCGGAACCGCATAGCGCGCCAGAGCAGCCGGAGCAATGTCCAAGCCGAGGTCTTTCGCCCTATGCATCATCCATCCCAAAGTAATGTCGGATAGTGCTGTACCAGCATCCGCGTCGCTGGGCTCGTATCCGCCTCCGACATCGGAATGAACTCCGCAGAACCACACCTGCTCGATCGTCTGCCCAGCCACAGGTGCGCTCGTCCACAGCGTCGCTGGAAACTCAGGCCGCCGCTCGTCGATTGCCAGCGCATGATATGCATTCTTGACGTTGGGATGAAGCCCCGTATCGAGAAATCCGTAAATCAGAGGGCTCACTTTGCCGAAGATTGCCGGTATGCCCAGCGATCCCACAGTGTCCCATACGCCGACCATAGTGATCTGCGGATTCTTGTCCATTCCATATTGCGTCAATTCAGATAAAAGCTTCTCTCGCTGGTCCTTGTTCCTGTAAGCCTGAAACGCAGTTTCTACTAGGGCGTCGTCGAAGTCCTTCGTGGGCAGCCCACAATTGGCAATCATGCCGGCCAGGCTGCGTGCGGTATATGCGCCCCTGCTGAAGCCAAAAAGAAAGAGTTCATCTCCGGCTTCATAAGCATGAGCAATTCTCGTGTATCCATCTTTGATTTTTTGGAACAAGCCAAAGCCAAATGCTCCCCCGGCTAATTTCTCGATTGGATTTCCATCGGCCCCTACGCCGCTGTCGTAGAACGGGAATTGCCCGGAGCTGACTATGATCGCATTGAACATCTTGAAGACATTCGTATTGTTTGATTTCCCATCCCAGGTGCCATCGGCACAAAACGCGATACGTGTCATATGTCGCCTCGATTCGCGAACCCGAATCAACATCTCTTTGGTGTAGTCAAGTCCGAGAACGTATCGCCATAAGAGGGGACTTGCTGAAAATGCTGCCTTTTAGGAACTTCGCCCGATCCAAACGGTCCGGGGGAGATCGTTTCCTGGAAAGAGCTTTCATCGAACGCCGTGCGCTGTCAGTAAAGACCGGGGAATACTAGCATTTACAATCGGGCATTCGCAATATTATGTGCGTAGTGCGGGAAAAATCCGCGGGCTTTTGACTGACGGACGTTCAGGATGGCTTCTTTCGAGCGCTGCAGGAGTGCCACTCGGCAGATCACAGAAAAAGGCCGCAACGGCGATGACGCCAGCTGCGGCCTTTTTCTGTTTTGCTTCTGTTTTATTTCTTCGCGGCGGTGACTGGCTGTACCGCCGTCATGGGCTTGAGGATGTCATCGAGCAAGGCCGGTGAGCCTTCTATGCGTTGAAACTTCGGATACTTTTCACCCTCGTGGTAATTCAGGTCGATCGGATAAATGTACGTATCCGATTGCACAATGAAATGAATCGGCTCCTGGCGGCCTTTCGCTTGTTTGAGGGCGTCGCGAAACGTATCCGCCGAGAAGATACGGCCGTTGACGGCAAGAATCTTCTGCCCCGGGGCGAACTTTGCCTCGTCTGCCGCGGAGTAGACACGCACATCGGAGATGGTACCGTCGCTGCGGATGCGCAGACCGGCAGAGAACCATCCGTCGATATTGCCGCTCATAGAGAGTATGGCTCGTTCGTAGCTGGTGGGCGTGTCTGTGTAGACGAGCCTGTAGCCGCCGTGTTCGATCCCGGCAAGGTTTGCATGCGGATTCAGCGTGGTAATTCGTTCGTGGAGAAAGCCTGCCCAATCATAAGGAACAACCTCATTGAGCGTCTTTGCCAGCTCGTCGAAGGTATAGGGAACAACCATCGGCACCGTATCGCCGCCCTTGCCGACAAACAGGACCAGAAAGTCGTGCAACGACTTTTTGTCGTGGGTGAGCTGGCGAATCGTGGTATCCACGTCGAGCCAGAGCAATTCACCTTCCTGGTAGTAGTCCTGTCCGCGCCGCCAGTTAGACCAGGCGGGATTGCCGCCGCGCAGAATGGAGGCGGCGACAGCGGTGTCTTCCGTATTGCGCCAGGTACGGCCCGGACGGTTGTCGAGGCTGGCCGCCGTAAAGGCCAGGTCTTCGCGATACTGATCGGGTGTACGGAAGCCCGATCGCGCGGCCAGTACATCGCCGAGATATTCGGTCATGCCCTCGTAGACCCAGAGCAGCTCTCCCTGCATGGGAGTGGCGTAATCCGGCGTGGCCAGGCCCGCAGGACGGCGAAATTTTCCATTCCATGAGTGCGTGAATTCATGCGGAAGCAGATCGGCTTCTACCAATGCGTGCTCGTCGTCGGCAAAACCCTTTTCGCCCACTCCGTTGTCAGAGGACTGGTGATGTTCCAATCCTTCGCCACCGGCAAAATCGGAAAGTGTCAGCAGGAAGTGATAGCTGTTGTAGTGATGGGAGCTATACATGGCTCCTGCCTCATGCACGAGATTGTTGACCGCGGTAAGAAACTGCGGGCGCAGTTCTATATCTGCGGGAGCATCTCCCGCCACATCAAGAAAATGCTTCGGCGTAACATCCGGAGCCAGAGGAATTTCTTTGAAATATTTACCGGTCAGAATCGGCGAATCTTCGAGCATCTCAAGAGTGACAGGCGCAAAATGCGTAGTGCTTCCGTCGGTTCCGGTAGGCGTGAGCGCGGTGCCGATGCCCCATCCGGATGGGACTTTGATGGAAGGCTGTATCTGAATATCGCGAACCGGTGTACCGGCGGGATAAAGCATGAGCTTTTCCCACTCCAGCATGGCTAAATTGTCGGAAACGCGTGCTGTGACGATGGCATCCAGATGTACATCCAAAGTGGAAACGCCCGGAGGAACGGTCACATGGAATGCGTAGAGGCCCACATCATCGCGACGCCACGCAAGTGTCTGGCCGTTGGCGCGGAAAATGACGCCCGTAATGTTGTCTATAGGACCGGAAGGCATGTGCGTGCCGGGAATCCATTTGGCCGCAGTCAGCGTTACGGCTCCGGGCTGAACGGGAATCGAAATATCGGCATGCCAGAGCTTTCTCGAAGCCTCGGAAAGATCGGCGGTGATAGTAATCGGTGCGGCGATGGCAGAGAACGTGGCGGTCAGCAGCAGCCCCGACATCACGATAACGCGGCGCATGAGCGCCGTAGAGAAACGTGGCATAGCGGAATGTTCCTTTCCTAAAAGCTATACTAGCTTTGTAGCTTTTCGGATACTCCCATGCATCTGGAACGAATTCTGGCCAAAACCCGGGAAACGGTCGCCGAACGCAAGAATCGTGTGCCGATCCATACACTGGAGCAGCGCGCCGCCCGCCATGCCCCGCGAGGTTTTGCGCGGGCGCTTCGTGAAAGAGCACGGGAAGCACCCGCGATCATAGCGGAACTGAAGAAAGCTTCGCCGTCCAAGGGCCTTATCCGGCCTGAATTTGATGTGTGCGCACTGGCGTCGGAGCTGGCGGAGGCGGGTGCAACCGCCTTATCTGTACTGACGGACGAGCCGTTTTTTCAAGGCAGCCTGGAAAATCTGGAGATCGCCTCGGCTGCGGTTACGATTCCTTGTCTGCGCAAAGATTTCATGGTCGACGAATATCAGATTGTAGAGGCCCGCGCGCATGGCGCGGATGCGATTCTACTGATTGTTGCCGCGCTGACGGACTCTGAACTGATATCCCTGAAAGACGCTGCGCACCGCTATGAGCTGGATGTGCTGTGCGAGGTGCATTCGGCCGAGGAATTGGAGCGCGCATACGATCTGGGCTGCGATGCATATGGCGTAAACAATCGCAATCTGAAAACGTTTGAAGTGCGGCTGGAAAACTCGCTGGATCTCGCTGAACAATTGCCGGCTCATGCGGTGCGTGTGGCGGAAAGCGGCATTCATTCCGCAGATGATATCCAACATCTGCGGGCAGCTGGATACCATGCATTTCTCGTGGGCGAATCGCTGATGCGGCAGCCGTCGCCGGGTAAAGCGCTGGCGCAACTAATCCGTCCTGTCACCGTGCAGACATAGAGCTAGGTATAGAGCGATGTGGACAAAGATATGCGGCAACACGAACCTGGAAGACGCGCAGCTCGCCGCTGAAGCGGGTGCGGATGCGGTCGGTTTTGTCTTCGCCGCCAGCCCACGTCGCGTGACGGCTGCGCAAGTAAGCAGAATCACTCCGCATCTGGCAGGAAAGCTCGAAAAATACGGCGTATTTGTCGATGCGGATTTTGAAGAAATCATTCGGACAGTAGAAGAAAGCGGTCTGACCGGCGTGCAATTGCACGCGACACAAGACTCTTTACTGCCTGAGAAACTGCGTGGACACTTTGGAGCGGACCTTCGTATTTTGCGGGTGATTCATTACTCGCAGGATCTGCAGGCGCAATTGGATGCGCTGCGGCGAGACGATGCCATCGACGCGGTGCTGATCGATTCCCGCACGGCAACCGCAATTGGAGGCACAGGCATACGCTATGACTGGCAGGCGGCGAGCCGTAGCTTTCTCGATGCGGCTTCCCATCTGCGGACGATTGTGGCCGGCGGACTGAACCCTGAGAATGTGGTAGCGGCGATCCGCACGCTTCAGCCTTGGGGTGTCGATGTGGCGAGCGGCGTCGAATCCGCGCCCGGACGAAAAGATCCGGCTCGCGTCATTGCATTTGTAACTGCGGCAAAAATGGCAGCCGATGAAATCACAGCCTCGCCCAGGTGATGGCGTAATCTGAAAAGATAAGGGGAATCGATCGTGAGTACCGCGACCCATACAACCGCCGTAAAGGCTACTGGCCGCTTTGGCGCATTCGGCGGCCGATATGTGCCCGAGACGCTCATGGCTGCTCTCGAAGAGCTGGAACAGGCTTATGCCGAGGCACAGGCCGATCCCGCCTTCCACACCGAACTTGACTCATTGCTGCACGACTATGCGGGCCGGCCTACGCCGCTCTATTTTGCCTCTCGCCTGACGGAGCAGCTTGGCGGCGCAAAGATTTACCTCAAGCGCGAAGACCTGCTGCACACCGGCGCGCACAAGATCAACAACTGCATTGGACAAGGCCTGCTGGCAAAACGCATGGGCAAGAAACGCATCATCGCCGAGACAGGCGCGGGCCAGCACGGCGTAGCAACGGCAACAGTCTGTGCGCTGCTTGGGCTTGAATGCGTCGTCTACATGGGTGAAGAAGACATGCGGCGGCAGGAGCTGAATGTCTATCGCATGCGGCTTCTCGGTGCGGAAGTGCGCGGCGTAAGCTCCGGATCGCGCACGCTGAAAGACGCCATCAACGAAGCCATGCGCGATTGGGTCACGAACGTCCGCACCACGCATTACCTGCTAGGCAGTGTGCTCGGCGCACATCCGTATCCGATGATGGTGCGCGACTTCCATCGCGTCATTGGCAAGGAGGCACGTCAACAAATCCTGGAAAAGGAAGGCCGCTTGCCGAATGCGATCATCGCTTGCGTAGGTGGCGGATCAAACGCCATCGGCGCTTTCTATGAATTCATTCCCGACAAAGAAGTTCGGCTGATCGGAGTGGAAGCCGGAGGTCGCGGCACGGAGTTGGGAGAACACGCGGCGCGTTTTCAAGGTGGTTCACCTGGCGTGCTGCAGGGAACATTCTCTTATGTTCTCCAGGATGAGGCTGGGCAGATTGCGCTCACGCATTCCGTTTCCGCAGGACTCGACTACGCTTCGATCGGCCCCGAGCACGCGATGCTGTACGAATCCGGACGCGCTAAATACACTTCGGCCACTGACGAAGCAGCTCTGAACGCAACTGTAACCCTGGCGCGCACAGAAGGCATTCTACCCGCATTGGAAAGCGCGCACGCCGTGGCGGAGTGCCTGCGGCTTGCACCTACTCTATCTCGGCATGACATACTAATAATCAACCTCTCGGGACGCGGTGATAAGGATATGGGAATCCTGTCGCGCGAACTGAAGCTCAAGGGCGCTTGACGGAGTTCTAGAACAAACCATGCCGATTCGTTTCAGCAACAAGCCGGGACTGGTGGCGTATCTGACGGCTGGCGATCCCGATCTGCCAACCACGCGCGCGATTGCGCTCGCGGCGATTGACGCGGGTGCGGATGTACTCGAATTAGGCGTACCCTTCAGCGATCCTCTCGCGGATGGCCCTGTGATTCAGCGCGCCAGCGAGCGAGCAGTCAAAAATGGCACAACGCTCTCCAATGTGCTGGCGCTTGCCGCTGATCTGCGCCGCGAACGCCCCAATGCAGGACTGGTCATCTTCTCTTATTTCAATCCTGTCCTGCGCTTCGGGCTGGAGCGCTTCTGCGCTGCAGCAAAAGAATCTGGCGTGGACGGTGTGCTCATCACCGACATGATTGTCGAAGAAGCCGACGAATACCTCGAGCATCTGCACCGCCATCGTCTCGCTCCTATTTTTCTCGCCGCACCCACAAGTCCGGACGAGCGCTTGCAGCGCATTGCGCAGGCCTCGCAGGGATTCGTCTATGCCATTTCGCGCACTGGCATCACTGGGACGCAACAGACGCTGGCTTCCGATGCCGAAGGCTTGGTCAAACGCCTGCGCAAGTTTACGGATTTGCCTATTGCAGTCGGCTTCGGCATATCCAATGCGGAGCACTTCGCCACTGTGGGTGAATTCGCGGATGCAGCGGTCATCGGCAGCGCTATCGTTGCCCTGATCGAGCAGTCAACGCGCGATGAAGCGCCAAGTTCGATCGCACGATTTATTAGGGGTCTGCGCCAACCCGTGGCGCTGGCCCGTTAATTCCGTTTCAAGATTCCTGGCAAATTCAACTCTGACGCAGGCGTGTAGCCATGCGCTCGATGGAAGGACTACATGGACATTGCAGACTGGCGCAAGAAGATCGATGCAATCGACCTCCAGATTGTGGCGCTCCTCAGCGAACGCGCTCAGGCAGCGCAAGCCATCGGCAAACTGAAGCAAGCCACCGATCTGCCCGTGTATGAACCAAACCGCGAGCGCGTGATCTTCGAGAGAGTGCGCGCAGCCAATAAGGGACCCTTGCCCGATATTGAGCTTGTGCACATCTATGAGCGCATTATTGATGTAATGCGCGCGCTGCAGCAGGAAGAATTGGCCTCACAAAAATCCGCGTCGGCCACAGAGCAGGACGCCCGAGCAGGGGAGACAGGAAAGCAATCATGATCGTTGCCATGCAGGAGCATGCATCCGAAGAGCAGATACAAAGTGTTACCGAACGACTTCTGGAGTTGGGCTTCAAGGTCCATCGCACCACGGGAGCGATACAAACCATCCTCGCCGGCGTAGGAACGCCTGCAGCCTTTGATGTAAAAGACTTTCAGGTATTGGATGGCGTTGCCGACGCATATCGTATCTCATCGCCCTACAAGCTCGCGGGCCGCAGCTTTCGTCCGGAAGGCACTATCATCCGTTTTCCAAATGGAGTGACGGTTGGGGGCGAAGAAGTCGTTGTGATGGCTGGTCCGTGTTCTGTTGAAAGCCGCGAGCAGATCTTCTCCACTGCCGAAAAGGTGAAGGCAGCTGGAGCAAAATTCCTGCGGGGCGGCGCCTTTAAGCCGCGCAGCTCGCCCTATTCCTTTCAGGGCATGGGGCTCGAAGGCCTCAAGCTGCTGCGCGAAGTTGGGGACGCAACCGGACTGCTGATTATCAGCGAAGTGATGGAGATTTCGCAGATTGAGCTGATGCTGCCTTATGTAGATGTCTTCCAGGTCGGCGCGCGCAATATGCAGAATTTCAATCTGCTGCGTGAACTCGGCCAGATACGCAAGCCCGTGCTGCTGAAACGCGGCATTGCTGCCACCATCGAAGAACTGCTGCTCTCGGCGGAATATATTCTCT
>DATHQH010000072.1:0-13493 GCA_035482895.1 Alloacidobacterium sp.
GACCGCTTTCCGCGAAGAGATTGCGGTAATGTCCGGTAGCGTACGCGCCTTTGCCGTCGCTTAAAGCGGGCGGAGTCTGCGCCTGTACCGCCGTCGGGCTGAGATGGAAGGCGGCCAAAAGGACTCCTGCAAACAAGGCAGGAGCAACCAGGAAATTTTCCATAGTAAATGCTTTTACTATCCCGAAATAAAAAGGGCAAGCACTCTCATCAGCAGCCAGGTTCTCAAGAACGAATATCCATCATTGCTTGTTGCCAAGAACACAAAGGAAAACCGCTTTCACCACAGACAGCACAGAGTTCACAGAGCTTTCCTTATCTCTTCAACATATCCACCGGCTCATTCACATCCGTCACGCGAAAATGCTGCGCCAGCGCGGGGTGCTGCTTCCTGACGGCCTCGTACATCTCCCAGGCGACGCGGCGGTAGGAGAAGTGGCCCTGCGGCTGGGAGCGTAGCTCGGAGATGTAGAGGGCTTCGGCAAAGTCCATTTTGAAGAGGGCGCGCATGCGCGTGCCGAGTGGAAGGATGTAGTCGGCTGATTCTGCGGCTCCGGTTGCCAGTTTGGCGTGAGCTTTGTGCGTGGACTGCATAGCTGCTTCGTAATGCGCTTGCAAGCCAGCTTCGGCCAGGCCTTCTGGGATGTCATAGCCATGCGCCGTAGTGTAGCCCTGGATGATCTGCACGCAGCGACGGTGGCGGTGCATGTCGCGGAAGCCGCCAATGTCCATGAGGATGTCGAAGCGCAGCGTTTGTCCGGCGCTGAATTCGCGCAGCAGCTCGTCGTGCTTGCTGCGGTGGCGCGTGCCAAGGGCGATGATCTCGTTAATGCGGGCTTCGTTGAGCGCGGCGACGCGATCGCGGAGCTGGCGATAGGAGTAATGGCAGGCTCCGTAGAGCAGCGTGGCAGCGATTTCGGCTTCGAGAGATTCCTTGCGCTCGACTAAATCTACGACTGGAGCCGGTTCGATGGCCTCGCCCTGCATGAGTTCGACGGCTGCCTGTGCCAGATCGCGTTTTGTTTCGATTTCGTAGCTGTTCGGGGCGGCGTACTTGACCAGCGTGGGGGCGGTTTTTACTTCGCGTGTGAGCAAGGTTTCAGCCTTCGCTCCCAAGTCCGAGTCGAGGGCGGCGATTTCGCGCTGCAAGCCGGCCAGCTCTTCGCCATGGACGTTCCATGCAGCTCCGGTAGCGGCGCTGCGCAGGCGCTCACCCAGCTGGCGAATCTCGCCATAGGGACTCGACAGCAGGCGCGAGACCTGGGTTTCGAGCGTGCGGGCGTTGACGATCTGGCCGAGTGAGGTGTTGGTCGCCAGCGGCAGCAGGTAGCGGGCTACATCGAAGGCGCGCGCGCGCAGCGTCCGATCATAGCTCTCCTGTTTCATTTCGGTGGGCCTGACTACCTGCGTTTTCAGTGACTCGAACATGCCCTCGGCGAGTTCGTGATAGGCGGCGAATAAGCCTTCCACCGACTCGCGGTAGAGATGGGCAGCTTCGCCGTCGGAGCCGAAGTCTGGCATGTACCAGCCGCTATTTTTGAAGTTCTGGTATCTTGTAGACCGCTCCTGGCCGTCCCAGCGCTGCTCATCTACCAGAGAAATGGCGGACAGCAGCGACAGGCGCTCGATGGCGAAGGCGATGTGCGCTAAATCAGCGATCGAGCGGTGGCCATATTGGAAATAGAATGTGTTG
Source organism: Alloacidobacterium sp. (assembly GCA_035482895.1). Lineage (GTDB taxonomy): Bacteria > Acidobacteriota > Terriglobia > Terriglobales > Acidobacteriaceae > Alloacidobacterium. The sequence continues at coordinate 1,693 of DATHQH010000072.1, forward strand.
AGGAATTGCTCGGCGCGCTGGCTGCTGATCTCCTTGAGGGATTCCTTCATCGATAACGACGAGCGCGAATATTTGGCCATGGCATAGGCCAGGACTTCGGGGTCGGCGCCGTGCACGGCAAACACTTCGGTCTGGTTCTGAGGCTCGGTAGACGTGACGATAGAGGGTTCAGCAACGGTTTCTGGCATGTTGGCCACCAGAATACGGCATTTGCCTCTGGAAGAAGCGTCCCAAACTCACGGGACCGGACAAGGCTTGCAACTTCAACGGCTTGCGGCTCGTCCCATGTCTCAGAATCAAGCAGACGACATGAAGGATATTCTTTCCGAGACCAGCCATCGGCCCTGGCCACTGCCTCGTACTGCGTGGACGATGACGCAGCGATGGAACAATCTGCTGTTTGCGCACTGGCCGGTGCCAGCGGGAGAGATTGCATCGCTGCTGCCGCCGGGACTGGTGGCCGACACCTTTGACGGGTCGGCGTGGGTTGGCGTTGTCCCTTTCTGGATGGACCGCATCCGGCTGCGCGGCATGCCGCTGATTCCCGGAGCAAACCATTTTCCCGAACTAAACCTGCGGACCTATGTGCGCGAACGTCATTCGAATATGGCGGGCGTGTATTTCTTTTCGCTCGATGCGGCGAATCCGGCGGCCGTGGCAGTGGCGCGCACATTTTTCAAGCTGCCGTATTACTGGGCGCACATGAGCATTCAGTCCAAGGACGAGCGCGAGTTTCACTATCAGAGCACGCGCCTGCTGACGTTGGATCAGGTGCGCTTTCGCGCGCGATACAAGAGCCTGGGCAAGCCAAGTGCCAAGGGTGGGATCGAATCTTTCCTGACCGAGCGCTATTGTCTTTACACCACGAACAAGGGCGGCACCGTGTTTCGCGGGAATATCCATCACATGCCATGGCCGCTGGAAATGGCAGAGGCCGAAATTGAAATCAACGAACTGCCGAAGGCGCATGGGATCCGGCTGCCGGATACGCCTCCGCTGCTGCACTATGCACGCGAGTTGGTGGTCTACGTCTGGCAACTGGAATTGCTGCCGGGGCTGGCGAAGCATGCGGCGAGCGCTCCGCTGCCCGCCGCGAAACCTCTATAATTTCTGATTGCATGGTTCGATTGTCGGACTCGGCAGTGACATAATGATCCGATCATCGCAGCCTTGAATTGTTGGAACTGCAGGTCCCTCCGCTGCGCCTCGCTTCGGTCGGGATGACAAATCAATCGATATCTGACGAATACGCCATCGAAACATGGAGAAAAACGTGTCATCACTTGAAGGAAGAATCGCGCTGGTTACCGGAGCATCCCAGGGAATCGGCCGCGCATGCGCCATCGCGCTTGCCCGCGCAGGAGCCAGCGTCGCTGTTGCTGCGCGCAACGAATCGAAGCTGCAGGAAGTAGTCCATGAAATCGCCGGAAGTGGAGGCACAGCCAAGGCATTTACGCTGGACGTAGCCAGCGAGGAATCGATTAAAACGACGGCCAAGGCAATCATCGAGCACTTCGGCAGCGTACACATCCTGGTCAATAACGCGGGCATTACCCGCGATACGCTGCTGCTGCGCATGAAGCGCGCCGACTGGGACGACGTGATGACGACCAACCTGACGGGAACGTTCCTGCTCACGCAGGCGCTGGTCGGATCCATGATGAAAGCGCGGTGGGGACGGATCATCAACATATCAAGTGTCGTAGGCGAAACCGGACAGGCGGGGCAGGCAAACTATGCGGCCAGCAAGGCCGGGCTGATCGGCTTTACCAAGTCGCTGGCGCGGGAGTTGGCGTCGCGCAATATTACCTCGAACGCGGTTGCTCCCGGATTTGTGGAAACCGCCATGACCGGGGTGCTCGACGACAAGCAGCGGGCGGCGATGATGTCCATTATTCCGTTGAACCGCGCTGGTACAGAGGAGGATGTCGCGAACGCTGTGCGCTTCCTCGCATCGGATGAAGCGTCATACATCACAGGGCATGTGCTGGACGTAAATGGCGGGATGTATATGCACTAGCCATTCCGGCAGACACGCCTGCCACAAGAGTTGCTTGTATTCATGGTGAAGCGTGCGAGATATCAGGTTGAGCCGGGTAACCGTGTGACCGTTTTCTACGTCTAACCGGCGAATCCTGCTTCGGCATGGTGTAAGCGAGGTCGAGCGTCCATGAGCTTCCGCAATTGTCTTTTTCTTGCAGTGAGCGCGGCAGGTTTACAACTTGCCGCTGTCGGCCAGAGCGCGCCAGCGGCCGCTGCGGCAAAACCAGCGGTGATTGCCGAGCTGTTTACTTCGGAGGGTTGCTCCAGTTGCCCCCCGGCGGATGCGCTGCTGGCCGACCTTGACCAGAGGAAGACCTTTGCGGGTGTGCCCGTCATCGTGCTGAGCGAACACGTGGACTACTGGAACCATGATGGATGGCACGATCCATTCTCGTCCGACACCTGGACGCAGCGGCAGAATGCGTATAACGAACGCTTCCACCTGGAGAGCGTCTACACGCCGCAGATGGTAATTGACGGCACGCAGCAGGTTACAGGCAGCAACGGCGGCAGCGTCGCGCACGCCATTGAGACGGCGGCTGCGCAGCCGGGCAAAATCACCCTGGAGATTACGGACGCATCTTGGTCGGGCAATACGCTGCACGCGACGGTCGCTGTCGCCGATCTTCCGCAAGCGGCGCTCAAGGGCGTGAATCTCTATGCGGTGCTGGCCGATGATGAAGACACCTCGAATGTCGCTCGCGGGGAAAACTCCGGCCGCACGCTGAAGCATGTTTCCGTGGTGCGAGTGATGCAGAAAGTATCCGCGCTGCACGGGCCGAATGCCCAACCGGTGCAGATCGCGCTTCCGGGAAACGCGGCACATTCAAAGATGCGGCTGATCGTCTTCGCGCAGAAGGGGCAGAACGGCCAGATTTTTGGAGCAGCCGAGCGCGAGGTCTGAATGCCTGTGCGGTTTCTTATCGCGATTGACCGTCGTTATAGAAACAGAGACAGCGGCACCCGAACGGTGCAGGTGAATGGGCGTGTGCAAAAATCCTGAACGATGTTTTCTAAGCGGCTTTCTGGATGGCGCGTTTTCTGAGCTCGGCATTCAGCTCCGCACCGATCAGCACCGCCACGCAGCTGATATAGAGCCACAGCATAAGGCCCATGACAGCACCGAGCGAGCCATATGTCTTGTTGTAGTTGGATAGATGACTTAGATAGAAGCTGAGTCCAAAGGAGCCGAGAAACCATACACTCACGGCGACAGCTGCTCCGGGTAAAGTGGACCAGTAGCTGTGATTCGCATGCGGACCGAGATAATACATCAGCTCCAGGCCGGCCACAAAGGTAATAGTGGTGATGATCCAACGCAGTGCAGGCCAGATGCGAGCAAATGATTCCGGCACAGGAAAAAACCGTATCAGGAAATGGCCAAAGTGCGGGCCGACGATCACGGCAAGCAGCGAAAGCAACGCGAGGCCGCCGACGGTGAATGTCAGCAGAAACGCCTGGATCCGGTCGCGCCACCAGGGGCGACACACCTCGACGTCATAGGCAATATCAAGCGACTCGATCAACGCAGTGAAGCCGCCAGTCGCAGCCCACAGATAGCTGAAAATTCCGAAAGAAATGACCTTTGCGTGATTAGGCTCGAGGACACTCAGGACCACATTCTGCACAATCGCCCTCGAGTCGGGTGGAATGAGTTCGTATGTGAGGCCCATCATTTGCCCCACGAGGTTTGTAACAGGTAAAAATCTCAGGAGCGACGCGAAAACGATGAGCAGCGGAACCAATGAAAACAAAAAATAGAATGCCAACCCTGCCGCCACCGTAAAAGCACGCGTCCGCCAGAGCTCATTGAAGACAATGATGGAGATATGCCCTGCCGCCCGGCAGGAGCGTTCCACCTCATTCTTCAGCTTCACTGCCTCGATCATGCGCGCCCATTTGTTCCGATGAACATTTTCGTTGATATGGATGTGCGAGGAACTTGCCTTCTTTTCTCCGGCAGTGCAATATCCACGCATTGCATGCACTTTATTTTCTTTCTGATGGGGTTCCCTATGAAACGACTCTTTCTGCTTGTTTTACTTTTCGTCAGCGTGTCAGGTTTTGCGGCTACGCCACAAAAGGTTTCTTTCCCCAGTGGTGAGGAACAGGCTTCTGCTCTACTTTACCTCCCCAGCGGCCCGGGACCGCATCCGGCTATCGTCGTCATTCAGGAATGGTGGGGGGTTAATGACTGGATCAAGGAACAGGCCAGCCGCTTCGCAGACCAGGGCTTCGTGGCGCTCGCAGTCGATCTGTATCGCGGACAGGTTGCCACGGATTCTGATATGGCGCACGAGCTTTCGCGCGGACTGCCGCAAGACAGGGGTGTGCGGGACCTTGTGGCTGCCGTACAGTTTCTTTCAGAGCGCAGCGACGTAGACCCCGCCCGCATCGGCGCCGTGGGCTGGTGCATGGGCGGAGGTTACGCGGCGCAGCTTGCGGTCGCAGAGCCAAAACTGCGCGCGGTAGCGATCAATTATGGCGCGCTTCCGACAGACAAAGCAGCGCTGAGCCGAATCCACGCAGCCGTGCTGGGAAACTTTGGCGGACTTGACCGTGGAATTCCGCCTGCCGATGTGAACGCCTTTGCTGGTTCGATGAAAAATCTGGGCAAACCGGTCGATGTAAAGATTTATCCGGACGCCGGACACGCCTTCGAAAACCCGAACAATACCCAGGGATATAAGCCGGAAGACGCAAAAGACGCGCAGCAAAGGATCCAGCACTTTTTCGCGCAAACGCTCAAGCCATGAGGCTTAGCACCCAAAGGCCGGGCAGAATGCCCCGGGAACCATCGGTGATTCACCGCGGTAATCGTTACGAAATAGGCAAAAAAGTTCTTGCTTCGGCTCTGCCAACATGTTAACTATGCAGCCAATAATAAAAAAAACCACCTTTTGCATTCAAAAAAAGGGAAGGTGTGACATAGGCCACAACTATGAAAATTGGAATAACGATTCGGGGTTATCGGTTGCAAAAAGGGTTATCGCAGGGTGATATAGAAAAGCGCACTGGCCTGCTGCGCTGCTACCTGTCAAGAGTGGAAAACGGTCACACCGTTCCCTCCCTTGACACTCTCTCCAAGATCGCAAGCGCGTTGGATTTACCGCTCTCACAATTTTTCGCCGAGGATACTCTCGGGCGGGAACTGAATACACACAAGCTCACGGACGATGAGCTTCGGTTCCTGACACAGATTCGGCGCTATTCCACGAACCTGAACGACAGCGACCGCAAGCTGCTGCTCGCGATGGTGAAGAAGTTCGCCGCCACGGCCATTCGCTAAATCCAACTTGGGCGATCTTCCCTCTGCCGCCCGCTTTCTCAATTTATAAGGAACCCCACCATAGGAGCATGTGGTGGGGTTTTGTTTACCGACCCATATAAAACGAGTGGATGCCGAAGGCCAGAAGCAATAGCAGAAAGGTCATGCCAAGCACGGCAAACCAGCGGCGGCGGATGAAGACTTCGCGGCGTGCGCCGATGCGCGGGACTAACGGCAAAGCGAAGGCCAGACCGCTGAGGAAGCCGCCAAGGTGCGCCATGTTGTCGATCTGCAGCGATGTGCGCGCAAACCAGGTGCCGGCGCCAATGACAAAATTCAGAACAGCAAACCAGATGACGCTCCTGCGCAAGCGCTGCACTTCGATCTGAGGCAGCGGCAGCAAAGGCGATTTGAGCAGCAAGATCAGAACACCCGCCAGGCCGAAGACGGCACCCGAGGCTCCCGCGCCGACGATGCCGCCCGATCCGCCGGCAACGCCGGGATGAACCGCGGTGCTCAGCAGGTTGCCGCCGATCCCAGTCAAGACATAGGCTGCCAACATGCCGAAGGGACCGAGCAAGGGCTCGCCAAGCAGACCGAGGTTCCACAGGCACCACATGTTGGTGGCGAGGTGAATGATGCCGACGTGCACGAAGGTCGCCGTAAGCAGGCGCCACCACTCGCCCATCACAAGCACAGCGGGGCCATAATCGGCTCCCCAGGTCAAAAGCTGCTCTGGTGTGGGCGCGACGATTGAAATGCCACTGAGTGACATTCCAAGAAAGACGAGGCAGTTAATGGCAACAAGAATGTAGGTTGCCGGCGCGTAGGCCCAGCGCGGGCGCCTCGGCTGCTGTGGCGGAGAAGGCATTGGCTCAGGCTGAGGCTGGTAGTAGGCGCGTCCGGTCTCTTCCCTGCCCTCAGGAGGCAGAATTTCGGGATCGACGGGTGTTGTTGCGCGAAATGGTCCGCGACCGCTCTCTTCGTTTTTCCGCCAGCTGAAGTCCATAGTCTGCCTATTTAACCTTACCCCACTTCCAGACAATCTGCCTCCGTTGCGGCAGGAAACGAAGCTGGACTTCTGCGTATGAGACCCTACCTGGCCGATCGATCGAAGAATATGCGGAAGGGACGTATCACATAGTAGAGGGCATGAAGAGATTTCGGCAGAGAAAGGGCCGCTCGATCTCTCTCATTCGGCCGCAAAAACTCAAGCGACAGGAGCAACCTGACACGATCGTAAAACCCGAGCAGCTGAAGGTTGTAGGGCACGCCCCTTATGGGTGGGATGCCGGGCGCGTCGAACAAATTCTTCTGGATGTGCTGCGCCAGGCTGCTTGCGGCAGGATCCGACTCAAAGCGCTGCAGGACAGCCTGAGGAACCGGGGCGGCCGCGACTCGATGTGCGAGCAGCACACCGAGGGCGAGCGCTCGCCACAGTCCTACCCGTCTGGCTTCCTGCATGACCTCTTTCCAATTGAGGCCAGGGAACGCGTCCAGCAATTGGGCGACGTCGCAGATCCAGCTTAGCCGCGACCACACATGCTTGCTCCCATGCATACAAAGCACGAGCAGGGTGATCTCGGGACTCATATCGGGGACTTCCGCGCCCGCGAGGATCGCGGTTCGCCGCCACGGCCATACCCAATCGAGACCGAGATTGTGCCTGAACCTCGGCTGCGTCAGCTCCAGTCTCCAGCGAAGCTCAAGCACCATTCCGTCCGATGGCCGCTCGAAGCGATATTCGTAGCAATCGGCAAAAACCGGCGTTCCATCCGCACGAGCCGCGGTTTTCAGTTCATAGCCCCGTTCGAGGATGATGTTTGTGGCCCGAGTGAGGTGCCGCTCATGGATGAGCAGATCCAGATCGCCGGCTGGACGCGCTGTGTGGTCATGATAGACAGAGGTCCCCAGCACCACACCCTTAAACGGCATGGCGGGAATCAGCTCCCGATCGAATGTTTTGAGCACGTCGATCAATTCCGCTGCATTCGCCACATTGTGGAAGACGTTGCGATGATATTCGGCCTGCAGGCGCTCCTGCACGATCAACGGAACGGCCGGTCCTACCTTCGCAAGCCGCATGAAGAGCATCGACAACACTCGATGCTCCTGCGCCAGATGAAAGAGTGCGTCCCAGTCGGAGACCTTTGCGGCCAGACTATGAATGCGCTGGGTATCGATGTCTTCATCGGCCGGACGCCGAATGATAGCGCGCAACAGTTCACAGGAATCGCGATCGGCCTGCATCAATCTCTCCGTTTCGCCAAAGCATATCCCAGCAGTCTGCGGACTAGGATGTTCGCTTCATTTTCTGATCGTGCGATGGTTGAGCCTTTTCGTCAATTACAATCCATCCGGTCAAAAACAATATGTTGCATATAAGTGGTAGATACTCTTGAAAGTACCAGGCGAATCGATTACCAGAAGGGCACCATAAATTACTAAGAGGCAATTGATTAAGAAGCAATAGGGTCAGATACACTTCCTCATACTAAGTTGTTGCTGAATGCCTCCCCCACATTACCCACGATAGAGGAGAGAGGTCAGGATGCAAGTTGAACGTACTAATTCAGATGCCTTGGTAGTAAATAAGCTCCCCGACGGTTCACGAGTTATTGTCGACAAACAGAATGAGACAGTTCTGGCACTAAATGCGACGGCAGGCGCAGCCTGGGATGCCTGCAGTGTTTCTACAACGCTGGCCGGTGTAACGGCGAGCATGCAGCGATCGTTTGATCCAGGAGTGACAGAAGAGCTGGCCGAAGAGGCGATTCTGCAACTACAGGCGCAGAAACTGGTGACGACAGCAGGATCATCGCCACAGGCTACTCGGCGTCAGTTCATCACTACACTGGGCGCAATCGCCATTCCTCTCGTTGTCTCCTTACCCATCGCGGAGCAGCGAGCCTACGCGCAACATGCGCGGTCGGCAGCGCCTCCAAAGTCGCCACCGTCAAAGGGTGGTGGAAACGGCGGCGGACTCCTCGGTTGGCTCTTGGGTCTGCTCGGATCGTAAATATGTGAGGTTGAGAAATGCCCGAGGATGAAATAGCAAGAAACAAAACATCCCCGGGCATGATCGATCACAACGCTGCCATCAGAAGTTGCATAGGATTGCAACTTATCGCAAGACATTGCAGCAAAAGCAGACAAATGAACGCGTTACTAAAAAGATCTGCAAGTTACCAAGTGGTATAGCTACAAACGAAGATAGCTCGCGTACACTACGTGCCAAATGAGTGTGCGTTGAGCGGCCCCCTTGCTGAAACGCCAGAAAGAGAGGTCAGTATGCACGTAGAGCGTACCAATACAGATACCTTGGTCGTGAACCAGCTTCCCGACGGCTCAAGGGTGATTGTCGATTCCGCAAAAGACAGGGTCTTTGCACTCAACGCGACGGCCGGCGCGGCCTGGGACGCGTGCAGCGATCCAACAACTCTCGCCGGGGTAACGGAAAGCATGCGACGTTCGCTTAACCCGGAGATCAACGAAGAATTGGCGGAAGCGGCCATTCTGCAACTGCAGGAGAAGCAGCTGGTGCATACATCGGGATCGCAAGCGACCCGGCGCGCATTCATCACAACCTTGAGTACGATCGCTCTGCCCCTCGTCATTTCACTCTCGGTCGCGGACCAGCGAGCCTTTGCGAAAACTGCAAAGTCGGTGCCTTCGACCACCCCGCCCAAGCCGACGCCCATTCCGAAACCGCATTCCTGAGAGATGTCCTCGCATGGGATGCGCAGAATGAAAGACCTTCTTCGCATCCCGAGGCAATTGTCGCAGGCGCATTGCTCACTCTAGTTGCGTAATCCTCATGTCTGATATCCACAGTTTTGGAGTTCGCGCTTTCGGCTGTAACATTCAGGTGGCGACGGGGTGCCGTGAAGCGTACGCCCTCCTCGATCGCCACGTCTTTCCTTCGTTGCCAAGAGTGAGTGGCGATGCCGGGACGCCTGATATCTTCATTCGCATTGTTCCAATAGCGGATCAATTTGAGTTGGTGGTGGATGGTGTCTCCGTGGCATCGGCCAGCCGGTTGATCGGGCTGGTCACGGACCTCATACGTGTGCTGGACGAGGCCGTGATCGAACGTCTGACGACGTTGCGCGCCGTGCATGCGGGTGCCGTCGTGTTGAGAGGACGGGCATTACTGCTGCCGGGGGCCACGCATGCGGGTAAATCGTCGCTGGTGGCCGAACTGTTGCGGCGAGGCGCCACTTATTTCTCCGATGAGTATGCGCTGATTGATGCGCGAGGCTGCGTGCACCCCTATCCACGACCTTTGCTCCTCCGGAATGGTTGCCCCCAGCAGTTCCCGATGCTTCCAGACGAATGCAACGCTTCCGTGGGCGACGCTCCCGCGCCAGTTGGCTGGATCCTGTCGCTGGCATACCAGCCGGAAAGCACCTGGAATGTCCGAGCGGTTCCGCAAAGCGAAGCGCTGCTGATCCTGTTGCGGAACACGCCTCATATTCTGGCGGAATCGCCGGAGATGGTTGGGATATTCGAACGCGCTGTTGCGGGAGCCACCTGTTACACCGGACACCGGACCGAGGCCGCTCACGCTGCCGATCAGATTCTGCGCCTGGTCGACAGCGCGGCATGAGCCAATCGACCTAAGACCGCGAGCACTGCGGCCTTAGAGGATGACCGCCTGAAGCGCTACTGTTTGGGGAAATACTTAGGCTGAGCATCGGCAGCCCAGGGATCATAGTGCTTAGCGAAGGCCGCGCGGAACCAGATGGGCGGATGCGAACCGGTCCAGAATTCGACCAGGGGCGCAGGATTGGGATCATCGTAGCTGCTCTCTCCCAGGAGATCGAAGGCCGCCTGCCCCGTTGCCTGAGGATTGAGAACGATGCCGTGGATAACTTCTAGCCCGAAAACGTCAGCGGCGTGCTCCAGCGTGCGAGTATAGGCATTCTGAATGGGCTGTCCTAAGAAGCCGATGACGCTGAGCACCAGGACAAAGACAACGAACGCGGCCCAATCATTCTGCGAGGAAATGCGCCATTGCGGGCCGAATCGCCGCAACAGAAACTGAAAGAGGTGGAATCCGATGAAAAACGAAACCAGGATAAAGACAAAAGAGAAGATGATGCCGCGAAGAATGTGTCCAAGGACGTAGTGACCCATCTCGTGACCGAAGATAAAGAGGATTTCGTCAGGGGTGCCTTTGGCAATGGAGGTGTCCCAGACGACGACCCGCTTGGAGGATCCGAAGCCGGTGACGTAGGCGTTGAGCGTTGTGACCTTGTCTGAGGCCTTCATCAGAAACATGCGCTCGGGAGGAATGTTGATGCCCCTGCCGCGAGCGACAACCTGCTCAAGCTGCGCGACCAGTGCGGGGTTGGATTTGCTGAGAGGCTCGAATTTATTGAAGAGCGGATCAATGATGTAGGGGCTGACGAATACTCCCAACAAAATGAAAGCCATTGTGGGAAACCAGAGCCAGAGCCACCAGCGGCGGGGGAATTTGCGAATCAGGAAGAAGAGCAATATGACGCCCAGGCCGCCGAAGAGGAAGGCGAGACCAAAGCCCTTGCCCTGATCGCCGAACCAGCTGCCCCAATGTTGGACGCTCAATCCGTAGCCTCTGCGAATATGCTGCTCATACAAATCCAACGGAAGGCTCAGCAGCGTGGTGAGCAGCAGAAACTGAAAAAAGAAGGTAAAGCCCTGCACCCAGCGATTCTTGGACAGATTAACGGCGACGTTGCGCATGCGGGCGGCAATGCCCAGCTGGAGGATGAGCAGCAGCACGACGATGCCCCAGAGCGTGCCGCCAAACTGTAACATGGTCCGGATGTGAGAGAGCGCCTGAGCTTTGGCAAGCTTATCCGGCGGGAGGGTGTAAGCCGAACGATCGTTCCTGGCAGCGGAGATGGCTGCGGCTTCAGTGGGGGTGGTTTCGGCGCTGGCCACGGCGGGAACGAGAGGCAGGAAGGCAAGAAGCAGAAGAAAAATGGCACGGAGTCGCATCGAATTCCTTTGTCTGGCGTGAGTGGAATTGCGTCTCAGTGTGCCTGAATCAAGGGCGCCGATGCAATCGGATTGTAGATGACAGCTTCCCTGGAATGTTAGGGATCAAACTCACCGGAGGCCGCTCAGCTCTGTCCCCTGTTACTATGATCACGCTATGCTGAGCTGTCCCCCGCTCAAGGGCTTCAAGACGACCTTCGTAGCCGCGCTGCTATTCATCCTGCTGCCTGCCGCGCGCGCTCAAGACTCTTTTACGCAGGATGCACAGCATTTCGACTACGACGCAAATGCTGCGTTGGATGTGAAAGAACTCTCCGTACAGAGCCGCGACGGCGTAAGCATTCACGATCTCACCTACGCCAGCCCAAAAGGCGGAACGGTGCCTGCTTACCTTGTCGTGCCTAAGGGTGAGGGCAAATTCGCCGCCATTATCTGGGGCCACTGGATGATGCCTCATTCCCCGACTGCGAATCGGCAGGAATTTCTGGAAGAAGCCATCGCACTC
>DATHQH010000073.1:0-3848 GCA_035482895.1 Alloacidobacterium sp.
CATCCACCTTGAATTACCGCATTGGCCTGGTGCAGATGTCCTGCGGCCCTGATCCCGACGCGAACCTCGACAAGGCCGCTGATCGCGTCCGCGAAGCTGCCCGCGAGGGAGCCAACGTCGTATGTTTACCCGAGCTCTTCCGCGCGCAATACTTCTGCCAGCGAGAAGACATCGCCCTCTTCGATCTGGCTGAGCCGATCCCTGGCCCGAGCACCGAGCGCCTGAGCTCTATCGCACGCGAAGAAAAGGTTGTCGTCATTGCTTCCCTCTTCGAGCGGCGCGCCGCTGGGCTCTATCACAACACTGCAGCCATTCTTCAACAGGATGGCACGCTCGCGGGCCTCTACCGCAAGATGCATATCCCCGACGATCCTCTCTACTACGAGAAGTTCTACTTTACGCCCGGCGATCTCGGCTTCAAGGCCTTCGATACGGCGGTCGGCAAGATCGGCACGCTCGTGTGCTGGGACCAGTGGTACCCGGAGGGAGCGCGCATTACGGCGCTGCAGGGCGCGAATGTGATCTTTTACCCGACAGCTATCGGCTGGCATCCAGCGGAGAAGGAAGAGTTCGGCACCGCACAATATGAGGCGTGGCAGACGATTCAGCGTGCCCACGCCATCGCCAACGGCGTCTTCGTCGGCGCAGTGAACCGCGTCGGACACGAAAAGGGCGACGTGCGCGGCAATCGCATCGAAGGACCGGGCCTTGAATTCTGGGGCGGCTCGTTCATCGCCGATCCGTTTGGACGCATTATTGCCAAGGCATCGCATGATAAGGAAGAGATCCTCATCAGTGAGGTAGACGTTCGCGCTCTTGAAGACGTACGCCGTAACTGGCCCTTCCTGCGTGACCGCCGCATCGATGCCTATTCACCAATCGTCAACCGCTTTCTCGACGCGACGACTTTGGAGAAGTAGCAGTTAGAGCTGCTCATCGGCTCTCTAAAGTTGTCATCCTGTGCGGACCCTGAACGAAGCGAAGGGGTAGTCGAAGAACCCGCACCGCAAAACGGTGCGAGGTCTTGCAAAGCAAGACAAAAGCGATTTCAGAAAGCCATAGAAGGGCGGAGAAGCAAATGGAATTAGAAAAAACCACAATGCAAGACACGCCCAGAGAACACGGCTACCGCATGCCCGCCGAGTGGGACACGCACGCCGCCACGTGGATCGCATGGCCCCACAACGCCACGGACTGGCCGGGAAAATTTCAGGCGATCCCGTGGGTCTATGCCGACATCGTCCGGCATCTCTCCCGCGTCGAAATCGTCCACATTCTGGTGAACGATGCGGCGGCAGCGAAGCGCGCCCGCAATATCCTGAAGCGCACTGGAGCAAACATCGCCAATGTCTATTTCCACCAGTGGCCCTCGGACCGCGTCTGGACACGCGATTCTGGTCCGATATTCGTGAAAAGCGACTATTCGCTTGCCATCACCAACTGGAAATTCAATGCCTGGGCAAAATACGACAACTGGCAGCTCGACAACGAAGTTCCCGATCACGTCGCCAGAGAGCTTCGTCTTCAACAGTGGATGCCAATGATCGGAGACCACCGCGTCGTGCTGGAAGGCGGGTCCATCGATGTGAACGGAGCAGGCACGCTCATCACGACAGAAGAATGCCTGCTCAGCACTGTCCAGCAGCGCAACCACGGCATCAGCCGCGAGCAACTCGAAGAAGTCTTCCACGACTATCTGGGAATCGATCAAGTACTCTGGATGAACCGCGGCATCGCCGGAGACGACACGCACGGCCACGTGGACGACATCACTCGCTTCGTCGACGAGAACACCATCGTCACCGTCACCGAACCGAATCATAACGACGACAACCACATACCTCTCGCTGAAAATCTTGACCGGCTGAAGTCGGCGCGCAATCTCAGCGGTCAGCCTTTCCGCATCGTCGAGCTCCCGATGCCTGCTCCGGTTATCTTTGAAGGGCAGCGCCTGCCCGCAAGCTATGGCAATTTCTATATCGCCAACGGATTAGTCCTCGTACCGACCTTCAACGATCCAAGCGACCGCAAGGCACTCAGCATCCTCGCCGATCTTTTGCCCACGCGCGAGGTAGTGGGAATTCATTGTGGAGATTTCATCTGGGGCTTGGGCGCACTGCATTGCATGACGCAGCAACAGCCTGCCTGAATGACGTATGCCTCCGAGGATTGGGCTGCACTTACGTTGAAATGGCTCTAAACACAAAAAATTAAAGATTTCCCCTTGACAGTCCCTTTTTTCATCTTGTATTAAACCTATTAGTTAATTAACCAATAGGTTTAATACAATGCCTGACCATCTCAGCACCACCTTCGCAGCACTCGCCGATCCTACCCGCCGCGCGATCCTTGCCCGATTAGCTTCCGGCGAAACCTCTGTTACGGAGCTGGCCGAACCATTCGAGATGAGCATGCCAGCTATCTCCAAGCACCTCAAGGTACTCGAGCGCGCAGGCCTGATCGCTCGCGGTCGCGAAGCGCAATGGAGACCGTGCCGGCTGGAAGCGGCTCCCCTTAAGGACATTGCCGGCTGGATAGAGCACTATCGCCGCTTCTGGGAACAGAGCTTTGATCGGCTGGACGCATATCTGCACGAGTTACAAAAGCATCCGCAAACATCCCCAATCAAGGAGAAGAATCATGACAACAAGCAACGCAGAAAATAGCTCTGTCATACAGACGGCGGAACAGGAGCTTACCTTTACGCGCGTCTTCGATGCGCCGCGCAGCCTGGTCTTCAAGGCTTGGACTGAGCTCGAGCGCATGAAAGAGTGGTGGGGACCTCATCGTTTCACGAACCCAGTCTGCGAGTTGGATGTCCGGCCAGGCGGCTCCATTCGCGTGCATATGCGTGGACCCGATGGCACGGTTTACCCGATGGGAGGCGTTTTTCGCGAAATCGTCGAACCGGAACGGCTCGTCTTTACTACGACAGCGCTGCATGATGCCAGCGGCGAGCCGCAGCTCGAAACGTTGAATACGGTCACCTTCACCGAACGCAATGGAAAAACGACGCTCACATTGCATACAAGAGTCATCAAAGCAACACCGGCTGCGGCTTTTGCGCTCGCAGGAATGGAAGAAGGCTGGAGCCAGAGTCTGGAACGCCTCACAAATCTTCTATCGGACTACCGCAAGAAGAACGGCGGTATGATGACAAATGCAGTAACGACAGCGCTCGAAGACCAGACCATTGTCGGCATACGCATGTTCGATGCGCCACGTGACCTCGTCTTTCAGATGTTCACCGATCCAGATCACATCGTGAAGTGGTGGGGGCCGATAGGTTTTACCAACACTGTCTACATTATGGATGTGAGACCTGGAGGCATCTGGCGCCACGTCATGCATGGACCCGATGGTATCGACTATAAAAACGAAAGTGTTTACGTCGAAGTCATACGACCGGAGCGGCTGGTCTATAAGCACCTCTCAGGGCCCGCCTTTGTATCTACGGTGACCTTCGACGATGAGGGCGACAGGACCAGGGTGACAATGCGGATGCTCTTTGAATCAAATGAGTTGCGAGATAAGACCATCCAGGTATTCGGTGCGGTCCGAGGTCTCGAGCAGACGTTGAATCGCCTTGCAGAGTATCTGGCACAAAGGTAAATTCACTAGGAGACAGGCAAACTCAAGCGCTGGAGTTTGCCTTGTCCTCTAAATACATGCCTTCATTTTGAAAGGGAGACGGATGAAAATTGCCACGTTGATCTCACGGATTCTGCTCGGTCTGATCTTTACCATATTCGGACTCAACGGTTTTCTTCACTTCATTCCGGGACCTTTACCGCCGGGATTAGCGGGGCAATTTATTGGCGCGCTCATCCAATCACATTATGTATTCT
>DATHQH010000074.1:0-42754 GCA_035482895.1 Alloacidobacterium sp.
AGAATAAGTGGACTGCCCTCCGTTGAGGTATGATGACGACCGCCCTGATACGAAATCTCTTTCTCGGAATTGCTGCCATCCCTTCCATTTACTACACCATTGCGCTCTTCAGCTGTGTGCGTTTTTTTCTGGCAGCGCGCGCCGAAGCCGACGAGAAGAGCGGGTTCGAGCCGCCAGTGAGCATTTTGAAGCCAGTACGCGGGCTTGATCCAGATGCTTATGAGAACTTTGCCAGCTTTTGCCGGCAAGATTATCCGGATTATGAGATTTTATTTTGCGTCGGAGATACGAACGATCCCGTGTTCCCGCTGTTAGAACAGCTTATTCGCGAGTTTCCGGAACGTCGGATTCGCATTCTGATCGGGTCAGGCCGCGAAGCCGCGAACGACAAAGTGGCCAAGCTGGTCCGACTTGTGGATGAAGCCTCGCACGAATACCTCGTCATCTGTGACAGCGATGTACGCGTGAATTCAAACTATCTGCACAAAATAATCGCGCCTCTGGCAAATCCTAAGATTGGGGCTGTTACTTGCTTTTATGTCCCTACCGAGGACACGACCTGGGTTCAGCACTTACAAGACGTGGGGATGCTTTCAGACTTCTATCCGGGGATCCTGGTGGCAAAACAGCTGGACGGAGTGAAATTTGCGCTGGGTCCTACGATCGGCACAACACGCGCCCGTCTGCAGGCCTTTGGTGGTTATGCCTTCCTTGAGAACCGTCCGGCGGATGACCTGCTGGTGGGGCGGTTGATCGCCGACCAGGGCTACGAGGTCGCGCTCCTCCCATACTCAATATCGACGGTGCCGGATTATCAGTCGTTGAGAGAATTGTTCCATAAACGCTTGCGCTGGATCACGGTGATGCGTCATATGCGCCCATGGGGACATTTCGGCCTGATTTTTACTCTTGGACTGCCGTGGGCACTCCTGGCCGTTGCAGTGCGTCCTACCTTCGGAATCGCCGCATGCTATTTGGGCGGCTATCTGGTTTTTCGTACCGCGCTGACCGCAGTGGTTGGTGCGTGGGGGCTCAGACAGCGCGGCGTTTGGATGAAGATGCCGTTGGTACCGGTGTGGGACGGGCTTGCATGCCTTATCTGGCTGGTCAGCTTTACACGCAAGAGCATTAGGTGGCGGGGACAAGACTATCTGATCCGCAACGGCGAACTGGTTCACACTCGCTGACTTGATTGGTCCCAGGATTTAAGCTTCAGTTCGCACCTTAGACGGTTTCCTTTGTAAACAACGGTTGTTTGAACTTGCTGCTCTCGATGCGCCGTTCATTGCGCGCCTGTCGCCAATTCACTTGAGGTGCAAGCAGCGCGGGATCGATACGATCCTGATAACGCAGCGCGATATTGATGAGGGAACCAACGAGCGTGTCGGAGAGGAGATGCGGCTTCAGTCCTAGATTCTCCAAGCTGGAATGCTTTGCATTGTAATAATGCGATTCTGCTTCGACGCGCGGATCAGGAATGTGATCGATTTCGATTTGAAGACCCATCTGGTCGCCGACTGTTTTGACGATTTGGGCTAACTGCAGCACTGAGAATTGTTCGGTGAATTGATTGAATACGCGGAATTCTCCGCGCTCAGCAGGATTGAGACAAGCAATCTCTATGCACCGCACGGTATCGCGAATGTCGAGAAAACCACGCGTCTGGCCTCCTCGCCCGTAAACCATGAGTGGACAACCGATCGCAGCCTGAGCGCAAAATCGATTGAGAACGGTTCCGAAGACCTCGTCGTAATCAAAACGGTTGATGAGCGCTTCGTCGATCATGACCTCATCGGTGATAGTGCCGTATACGACACCCTGATTGAGATCAGTTGCACGAAGGCCCCAGACTTTGCAAGCGAACATGATGTTGTGGCTGTCATGCACCTTCGAGAGATGGTAGAAGGATCCCGGCTGCTTGGGATACGGGAGAACATCTTTGCGGCCGTTGTGCTCAACGGTGAGATAGCCCTCCTCAATATCGATGTTGGGCGTGCCGTATTCGCCCATGGTCCCAAGTTTCACGATGTGACAGTCTGGCTGCAACTCGCGAATAGCGAACAGAAGGTTCAGGGTTCCAACCACGTTGTTCACCTGGGTGAACACCGCGTGTTTGTGGTCGATCATGGAATAGGGTGCCGATCTCTGTTCCGCGAAGTGAACGACCGCCTCTGGCTCGAAAGTGCTGATCGTAGAAGATAGAAAATCGTAATCGCAGATATCGCCTACGAAAAGCTCCATCGTCTTTCCGGTCAATTGATGCCAGACATCCAGACGCTCGGATAGCGGATGAATGGGTGTGAGCGTTTGAACGCCCAGTTCATAGTCCCATAGTCGGCGGACGAAATTATCAATGATCGCAACCGAGTGCCCTTTACTTGCAAGATATAAAGCGGTGGCCCAGCCACAGAACCCATCACCGCCGAGAACAGCAATTCGCATGTCTCCTCCGAATAACACACACAACTATCGACGTACTCTTTGAAGCTTTAGATTCAAATGCAGAGAAAAAGCTGGCACATGCAGTTCGCGTGACATACGAATTGGTTTTCTTGTGCACATAAGACCTCAAAAGGTCCCAGCCGATGTGAGTGGATGGTTTGTCAACAATACCTTGCCACCACTCTCTTCGACCGTATTCAGTTGGCCGCTTCCTACCAACGCTTGTAAGTCAGGCACTGCAGATGCTTTGGAAACGATGTAATACCTTTCGGGCTTGCGCCAGAGATTTCTGAATTGATTGTCATCAATGAAAATGTTAGGCGAGTCTGGCGCATAGGATCCATATACGAGGTTATTGAATCTTCCATTCAGAAGCAACGCTGTTCTATCTGTATAAAAAAACACTGAAGAAAACCAGTAGTAATGGTGATTCACAATCAAGCCACCCCGTGGAGAGCGCTCCAGTACATCCACCAAGGGCTTGGAAGATAGATATGGATCAAACCTGACCATCGCGAGACGGGCCGCCTGGAAAAAGACCACCATCATAACTGCCACAGCAATGTATGCGCTTTTGCGCGTTGTTCGCAAGGTACCGACGGCGCCAATAAGAAATGCGACTGCAGCCAGAGCAAGGGGGAGACGCAGGTAAGCGAATGAATTGAGGGTTAGGTCTTCCATATGCCCCAGCGAGAGTTTGTACGCTGCAGGATGTGCACTCAAAGCTTCGGAAATGTCACCGGGGGTCGGCACATGCCGGACTGCCACCAGGATAGCGATGGCCGCCATGACGGCGCACGCACACAGGACAGTCAGAACCCGAGTTCCGCCCTGGACAAGTCGACCATTCATCGCCATCGCCGAGCCAATCAGGAGCGCAATTGCCGGATAGCACGGCATCGAGTAGTACTCCTGCGTGGTGGAGAAGGTAAAGAAGACCAGCACGCAGCCCACCCAGCAGAGTGCCATGAGCCTGGTCTTTCCTGCCCGATCTATCGGCCGATAAGAGAGCTTCGTGGCCGCAGGCAGGTAGACACTCCAGGGAAACAACCAGGCCAGGTTGAGCAGCCAGAAATAGAGTCGCGGCACTGTGTTGTAGTCGCGCGGATAGCGA
Organism: Alloacidobacterium sp.; assembly: GCA_035482895.1. Lineage (GTDB taxonomy): Bacteria > Acidobacteriota > Terriglobia > Terriglobales > Acidobacteriaceae > Alloacidobacterium. The sequence continues at coordinate 3,557 of DATHQH010000074.1, forward strand.
AGATTAAGGAATCGCAGCAGTTGCTCATTGATGAAGAAAAACCAGAAAAACCCGTGGTATTCGCCGGGGATACTCCTCATCGTGAACGAGAAATAGGGTGGATTTCGAAGCGTGGCCAGGATGTGCCAGGGGGCGGCGATGAGCAAGATAATGGCCAGCCCGCTGAAGGGATGAAGACGCTTCCAGACGCGAGCGGAGAGGAACTGGCGGGTGCACAAGAGGTAGATCGCAGCTGCGCCAATAGGGAAAACGACCCCGATCAGGCTTTTCAAAAGTAATCCGATGCCAAGCGATGCAGCAAGCGTGGCCGCCCACGCTCGCGGATACAGTTCCTCATGGTCAAGGACACGAAGAAATGCCCACACCCCAAGTGTGATGGTGAAGGTCAGCATCACATCTGGGATCAGAATGCGTGTGAATAGCCAGAGCCCAACGCAAGTCGACATACACAGGCCGGCATAGAAGCCCTCTCGTCTTCCGAAAGCCCAAGCTCCAAATGCCGCGGTGAGCCAGCACAGAGCGATCGAAGAGAGCGCGATTGGGATGCGAGCGACCCAGTCATGGAACCCGAAGACCTTGTAAGAAGCGGCAATCATCCAATAGATGAGAGGAGGCTTTTCGAGGTAGGCCACCCCATCCAGGCGTGCCGTGACCCAATCCCCGGAACTGAGCATATTCCGGGCGATCTGCGCCTGTACTGCATCGACGTCATCCATCAGCGACGGTGGGGAGAGAATGCAGCCCAGATAAACGGCCGCCGCGAAAAGCACAACAATCAGAAAAGCCTGCCTGCCGCTTATAGTTCGACTGCGAGCGCCTGTCTCCTGGATATCAGGGAGGGCGCTGACTGAATATTCCATCGTTTCATCCACAGAAAAAGAATGACCAGACCCCACAGGTGATAGCCCATGTTTACGCGTCTGTTCAGGTGAAGTCGCAAGTAGTTTCGGATCGTCTCAAAGCAGAACAATTCCGAGTGTTCTGCTTCCGCCGAGGTTAACGTTTCCGTCAACATCGAGCGAAGCGGTCCCCGCAACCAATCGTGCGCCGGGATATCAAAACCGATCTTCTTGCGCTGCACAACGGAGGTGGGCAATCTTGGTTTCATCAACTCTTTGAGGAGGTACTTTTGGCATACCCCGCGAATCTTGAGGTCGGAGGGAAGAGTCGAGGCAAATTCTACTATACGGTGGTCCAGGAAAGGAGGGCGGACCTCGACGGCATGGGCCATGCTCATGCGATCGGACTTCACCAGAATGTCATCCGGGAGATAGTACTCCTGGTCAAACTCGAGAAAAGGCGAGACTCCGTCCCCAGGAAGGTCTTCTTTAAGGCCGCTGATAATACTTGTAAAAGCGCCCGGTAGCGGAACGCGCAAAAGAGTGACCTTTTCTGCCTCGGAAAAGGTCCCATTCCAATACACGTGGGCTTGCTCCGCCGGCATGCGGCTGCCGTGGAGCAGGCGCTTCAGCTTGTATTCCAGACTGATTTTCTCATCTGAAGCAGGCCAAAGCTCCAGGGTGCGGAGTGCAATGTCGATCGCCCCCTTTGGCGCATGCTTAAGCTGGGCGGCAATGCGGTTTGCGCGATACGTGAGATAGCCCCCGAAGATCTCATCGGCTCCTTCACCGCTAAAGGCAACGGTCGTGCGCGTTTTGCACAATTTGGAAAGAAACCATACGGGCAACGCCCCTGAATCTGCGCTGGGCTCATCGGAGTAGTATGCAAAATTCTCGATGGCACCTTCCAAGTCGTCCTCGGGACTCAGATTTAACTGCTCGTGATCCGTTCCGTAGTGTTTCACCACCTGCTGGATGTATTGTGTCTCGTCGAAGCTGCGGCCGCTAAACGAGATCGAGAAGGTTCGAAGGCGTTGACTTGAAGCCTGGGCAGCGTAGTGCAGGATCGTCGACGAATCTATTCCTCCGCTGAGCCAGACCCCTGACGGCACATCCGACATAAGGTGCTCGCGAACCGCCTGGTTGAGAAGAAAATCGAGTTCAGTCTTTGCGTCTTCATGGGATGTTGCTCGTGGCGTAATTGTCGGAATTCGCCAGTAAGTATGCTGGGTGGTCCGCCCGTCTCGCCATTCAAGCCAGCGTCCCGGCGGCAGCTTCTCAATCCCGTCAATCAGCGTCCATGGAGACGGAACATAATTCATCGAGAGATAACAGTCCAGACCCTCAAGACTTATCTGGCGTTCGATTTCGGGATGGATGAGGATGCCCTTTAATTCCGACGCAAAGTAGAGATCGTCGCCTCGTTCTGCGAGATAGAGGGGCTTAATGCCAAGCCGGTCCCGAGCCAGTATGAGCCGCTGCTCGGTCTTGCTCCAGATCGCCAGAGCGAACATGCCTCGCAATCGCGCGAAGCACTCGGTATCCCACTCAAGAAAGGCCTGCAGAACGGTTTCTGTATCGCAATGAGTCCGAAAGCGGCGGCCCAATGATTCGAGCTCGCGTCGGATCTCAAGGTGGTTGTAAATTTCACCATTGAAAACGATCACAGACTCGCGATCTTCCGAAAAGATGGGCTGATCACCGGAGACCAGGTCAACAATCTTCAGACGGGTTGCTCCCAGGGAGCAGATCTTGGATCGAAAAACCCCTTGTTGATCCGGCCCACGATGGAAAAGCGTCTCCGTCGCATTCTGGATGCGCTCATGATCAGGAGACCAGTTTTTGGTCGTGAATCCAACGATGCCGCACAAGTCTCTTTGTTCCTCTTTCGAAATAGCTCGGCACCAGGCTCCAAATGCCTAGGCTTGCTCTTTATACTCCGTCCTCATTCGTCCCGGCATTTCCGGGGGATATCGTCGGATAACAAAACTTCTCAGACAGCAGCGTCAGGTGCCCGAGTGCATGGCATTCTGAAAGTGCAGTCACGGATCAAATCACTACCAGGCGCTCGTACGAAGACATATCCGCGAAAATACGTTTTCATGGCTTCAAAACTGCTAGTGAACACGTCGGAAACTGAGAATCAGCAGAGGAAGCCTGCGTCAAAGATCGCGGTTGCGCCCAAGGATACACCTTATTTGACGAACAAACTAAAGAAGGAGTCGCAACAGCATCAGAGATTGAATGCAGGTGTCGCTTTAATTGGGTCTTCTGAACTCTTCTGGGAAGAGCGAGTGATCGATGAGAGAGTATTATCTACTCAAGAGACGGCAATGAATCTTTCCAGGCGCGGGCTATACAAACAAGCGATATTCGCCGCCGCGATCGGCAACGCAAGAAGCCGATGACGCCGCACAAATCTTTTCATCTGAAGACCTATTTACTGATTGCGGTGATGGTAATCGCAGGGCCGATGGGCAACGTCCTATTGGGCAAAGGGATGAAGCATATCGGAAAATTTTCGGTCTGGCCTCCCTCTGAGCTGTTTCACGTTGGACTGAGAATCTTCACAACCGGGGCTATCTGGCTGGGAATTGCTTCGCTGGTCACATTTTTTGTGGCCTACATGCTGTCGCTTTCCTGGGCTGATTACAGCTTCGTACAGCCTGCCTCTTCGCTTGCATATGGCATGGTTGCGCTCCTCGGATACTGGATGTTGGGTGAAAAAGTATCACCCTTGCGCTGGGTTGGAATCACAGTGATCTGCTTAGGGGTTTTTGTAGTCGGGCGGACCAATCCTCGAACGACGGAGCACATCTAGTTGCGACAGTTGATTCTGTTTGGCCTGATCGTGATCGCAGGTACGGGTGGCGAACTCTGCGTCTCACGTGCCATGAAAGTTGTCGGCGAAGCCAAAAGCCTTAGGCCAAGTGACATCGTGAACGTAGTGCTGAAAGCCTTGCGTGTGCCCTGGATGTGGGTTGGGGGCGGAATGATGGCGGTGGCCTTCTTTGCTTTGCTGGCCAGCCTCTCCATCTTTAATGTCAGCTTCGTAGTGCCTGTAACGGCATTAAGCTATATTGCGGGCGCTTTTGGCAGCATGACCTTTCTCGGCGAGCGGGTAAGCAGACAACGCTGGCTTGGTGTCCTGCTAGTGGCCATCGGCGTCATACTAGTATGTTTGGGCAACCATTGACGGTCCCACCGGGGGCAGAATGATTGGCATCGCCGAGTTCACTAGAGAACGCAGGATTTTCGGCGATATTTTCCATCTTGCCATCGATTCTTTCCGTGCGAATCGTTCCCGTTTCCTCCTTACATCGCTCGGCATGGTGCTGGGAACCGGATCGCTAATCTGGGTCGTAACGATCGGCCTTGCGGGGGAGAAGTATGTCCTGACCTCGATCCAGAACATCGGCGCCAATCTGATCTGGGCCGAATGCCCGGGACTTGATAACCCAGCGGTTGGCACGGAACACGACTTTCTGACAGTGAGGGATATGGAGGCAGTGCAACGAGAGGTGCCCGGAGTCATGTCGGCCACCCCAGTCGTGAATCTGCGAGAGCCATATCCTACAGGCTCCGGGGGAGAAATCTCCTTGCTGGAGCTGGGCGTCTACCCTCAATACGAGCAGATCCGCCGTTTGCGGTTGCTTTCGGGCAGGTTCTTCGATGAGCATGACGCCCAGCTTGCCAGCAAAGCCGCCGTCGTGACAGAGAAGTTTGCGGTCAGCCAGTACGGGAGTGTCAGGGACGCTTTGGGACACAATATCTCCCTTTCGGGAATCCCGTTCGAGATTATCGGAACATTTGTCGAACGAATGAATACGTATGGCGGGTCAGAGATCGCTGACAATACTGTTCTCATCCCTTATCAAGTCGCTCGCTACATTAAGGGCAATGACGTAATCAATCAGATCTACTTCTCCGCATCAGACATGAACAATGTTCCGCAAGCCACAGAGGACATTTTGCGTGTCATCAAGTCGAGGCATAGACCCGAGGCGGTCTATGACGTGGGCAATCTGACAGACGTCCTTGAAATAGCGCGAAAGACGATGATTGCGCTGAACTTGATTCTGCTTTTGTTTTCTGCAGTTACATTGTTAGTCGGCGGCATAGGCATCATGAACATCATGCTGGCCACAGTGACTTCCCGGATTCGGGAGATCGGAATCCGAAAAGCTTTGGGGGCGACACGAAGCGAGATTCGACTTCAATTCCTTCTAGAGTCCACGCTGATATCGGTGGGAGGAGGAGTCATCGGCACAATTGTCGGTTTCCTTGTGCCATTCACGATTCACCTGTTCAGCGGTTTCGAATTGCAATTTTCATGGGTTTCGGCGGTAGTGGCCCTTTTGGTCTCTGGCGCGATCGGCATTGCATTCGGAACGACGCCCGCAACGCGAGCCGCTCTCTTGGATCCAGTCGAATGCTTGAGATCTGAGTTCTGACTACCAAGGCGTATAGAGATCCAAACGTGCTTGCGCAAGCGCGACGCGAGCGTAGTTCGCATTGTCCCCTTAGGACTACGCCAGGATTACGGATTACAGCAGCTAATGGAGCTTACTTCTGACCTGAGAGTTGGGCAGCACGGGTCGCTCCCTGAATTGCGCCGCGCCGCCCAGGGGCATTTACGAGTGCTGTCTGAAATTCTTTTAGCGCCAGATCCGGGCGATTCTGTTCCATGAGCAGGAAGCCTAATTGTTCGCGGGCTGGAAGAATCGGTCCCGGCGTCACTGGAAGCTTCTCGATTGCGTCCTCCTCATCGGCCGACGCGCGCATTAAGGACTCGGCTGCATCCGGTCTCCTGTCGGCCTCGGCAGACCACGCCATGACTTCGCGAGCCAGAATCGCCGCCTGCGCGGCCCAATAATCATTGCCCGAAGTGCGAAGCTGCTGTTCGATCTCCCGTAACCTATCAATTTCCGTGCGCGCCTCGGCAGCGCGTCCACTCCGAGCAAGTCCCAGGCCGCGAGCCCAAAACGCAATTGCGACCACATGAGGTGGGACTCCTGTTGGAGGAACGATGCTAGCCGCGGCGGCCCACTGACCCCGCTCAACCGCGTAACGAACCGGCATCGCAGTAGCGGCGTACGCTGTCTTGAAATCGCCTGTGTCCAACTTCGGCATGTTTTTGAGTTGCTGAATGACCTGAGCCGCATCTTCGTTGCGTCCACTCTGTAGATAGGCATACACCAGATAATCCATGGCGTGCAGCTCTTCTCCCGTATCGCCCTGCTGGTGCGCAGCTTCTCTTGCCGCAAGGTTGGAAGTAATGGAGTCTTCCCATAGGCCGAGTCGAGTGAATATATGCGATGGCATGTGTAATGCGTGCGGTGCCGAGGGAGCAATCTGGGAGTAAGCCTTTGCCGCTGAGAGCCCTCTTGGTGCAAGTTCCGCATTGTCGTAAGCATGGATGAGGTAGTGAGGGATTCCGGGATGCTGCGGGTAGGCGCGATCAAGCGGCACAAGTAGATCGGCCGCCTCTTTCTGCCTCGCATGCGTCTTGTCAGTAGGAGATGCATTCGCCAGGAGTGCCAATGCGTAAAACACCTGTGCTTCGACATCTTTCCTGTTCTCTGCAGCGAGATCGCTCATAGCGCGCTCGTAGTTCAACGCCCGTGTGTGGTAAGAAACAGCGTCACTGTCTTGATAGATCAAGCCCAGCGCATGGATGAACTGACGCTCGCGTTCGGAGCCAGCCCCGATCTGCTGCGCCCGCAGGATTTCGTTCCGAGCAATCGAAGTTGTCACAGGCGAAATGGGTGGGTCCCAAAGCTGATGAAAGTACGTCATCGCCATGCCCCAGTGTGCCATCGCACATCGCGAATCCAATTCGGCCACGCCCTGAAAGGTAGTCTCGGCGGCGGTGTATGCGAAGGAGTGAAGTAGCGCGATACCTCGATCAAACTGTTGCTGAACAGCTGGCGCGCAAGAAATCGGAAACGATACTTTTCCAAGTTTTTCAGGTGCGCTGTGGCTGTGTGTCTCTTGCGTCGGTGAGAAGGAACAGATGAATAGCAGACTGAGCGCTGTTCGCCATAGATTGGGCATCCCCTATCTCCGTAGGCGCGTCGTCTTTTGCGGCACCGAGTGTGGCATCTCTCACACTTGACAACAATTCCTGACTCATTGGCAAGCCAGAAGTATTGCGCACACTCTGCCGAGCTTGTGTTCAGACGGACCCGGGATGAGACCAGCAGTGAACGCTCATCCCAGATGAACCCGTCTGATCCGTGAGTTAGTGCATCTTCGATAGACCAGCTTCCACAAATCTTGCGCTGACATCTCCCAGGTTTTGGCGCAGATCCAGGCTGAAAGTCTCTTTCGCTGCCTGATGAAATTGAGTTGCCATAACAACTAGATCGATCCCGGAGAGTTCATGCGTAAACCAATTGGGGCGTGGACCGGGAAACGGCCAGCGTAGCCTGAATCCATTCCCGCACCAGTCATCCGTGAATCGTCTGGTGTAACCGCCGACAATGATGATGCTCTGCCGTGTGCCTTCCTGCAATGTGGCGTCGGCGATCTCCTGCAACAGCTCGGCGCGGTTTACTACTGCCTGGGCGGCCGCCACCAAAAAAGCATAGCGAGGCGGTAGAGGCTGCGGATTGAGTGAGACTTCCTCACCGAATCTGTGGCCGCCGCCGATGACGTCATAAATTTCGGGGTGCTTTGCAAGAATGCTTGCGAGCAGGACTCTCCAGGGCTCCGGATGGGGGCTAAAGATTGATCTTGCTGTTCGCAACTGTGCTGGAGTCGAATCAAAAACTCTCCAGGGCTCGGGGCTTGGACCGAAGGATTCGATCTGCCGTAATGCCACGCGGATAACCGGATCCCAGGGTCCCGGGGGCAAGGGATGTTCGTCATCCTCACGTCCACTGCTTGCTCCAATCATGTCGTGGACAAAGGCCAATAACTTTTCCTGGGTGATGTACAAGGACTGTTGCTCTGTTTGCTCAATGCTCATTTCGTTCGCTCCTTTGCGACGTTGTGATGAAACCCGATTGTTCCCGGAAGTCCGCCGCACTCAGGCAGCATGAGATTGGCGGACATCCGATTCACGTGGGATCTGATGGGTGGCCTTCGCCACCATCAGTGGAGCTGGCGCAGTTGAGAGGCTATGGGTTTGGTTGCACCGGCTCATTTGCGTCGCCTGGACAACAGCGGTACTCCTGGGACTTCTCCAGCAGGCTGATCTTTTTCTTGAGCAGCTCATTTTCGAGTTGTATGTGCTCGAGTTCGAGATCCAGTTTCTTCTCAAGCTCAGACTCGCAAATGCTCATCAAGGCAGCCCTTAACCAGCAATCCTGGCGTCGGCAGTGCGATTTGCTTTTCCCATGAGACTGCCTTGACGAACTCCGCATTGGGCGAGATTGTGATGACAGCAAGTGCAAGCAAGCTGCCATCACCGGTTCCACAAAACAAAGGTCCTACAAGTCTCCGCCTGCTTCTGAAGTGCCTCATATGAGCCGACTCTGGCTTTTATGGGGCATTTTGGTGTTTACGATGTTCATGCCAAAGTCTGTTTTCTGAGAATGCTCTGGACATCCAGGACAGCGTTTTACCCGATCGATTCATATGATTCGCTTTAGTGCGGCACATCGAGGCATCTGATCGGCGATGCTTCGGACTTGCGATTGCTGCGGAAAGAGGAAAGCGCACGAGAGACTTCACACCTAAGAAAGGGAATCAAACTTGGCCCTTAAATGAGATGTCTACCGAAACAATGCTCGTCTGCTGAACCTTGCCGTGAAGTTCAAGTTGAGGACCCGAAAGCGGTCGGTGTACGCTGGATTGCTCTCGAAGTAGCCGTTCCGGTTCACACCGTCGGCAAATCGTTGAGGATCCGTCATTGCCCTACGCTCTCAAAAACGCCGCGTCGAACGATGTCTCTGTCCTGGATACGAGACAGAACGCGAGACGCGGCATGTGGTTAGGCTGGCTTTCGGCCATGGTCATCACCATAGGAATCCTGCAGCATCTGACCACTCCAGACCAGATGCACTGGGTCTATGTTCTTCAGCGGCTGTACTATATCCCGACTGTGCTCGCCGGCCTGGTCATGGGGTGGAGAGGCGGATTGGTCGTTGCGCTGCTCGCGGGTTGCGCCTTCGCAATTGGTACGCCGCCCATATGGACCGTAAGCCGCGTCGACGTTATCGATGAGCTACTGGAGATTTGTATGTTCTGCGTGGTGGGCCTGTTATCCGGAGTGCTTACGGATCGACATCGAAAACAAGAGGCACTTCTTCGCAGGACCACCGATCAACTGCGCCAGGCGCATCAGGAATTGGAAAAGAACTTTGAAAGGATGAAGCGCGCGGAGAGGATTTATGCGCTGGCGCAACTATCGGCTGGTTTGGCTCATGAGATTCGGACTCCGCTGGCAAGCCTGGAGGGTGCGGCTTCCCTTGTCCAGCGCGAGACTCAATCGGTGGAACAGCGTCGCGAGTTTCTTGACATCATCCAGAAGGAGAGCCAGCGGCTCAATCGCCTGCTCACCAGTTTTCTCGAATTCGCCAAGCCGCGGCCACCCGAGCTGACAATGATCGACATCGGTGAACTTCTGGACTTGGTCATTATTCTCGTTCGGCATGCCTGCGACGCGAGTCGGCTCGAGTTGCGAAGACACATCGGGTCCGACTTGCCGATGCTCGAGTGCGATCCGGAGCAACTGAAGCAGGTCCTGATCAATCTCGTCATGAATGCGTGCCAGGCTATGCCGCTCGGAGGAACCGTGTTGTTAGAGGCTCAGCGCGACGGCGCCAGCATCCAAATCGATGTTCATGATCAGGGAGGAGGCATTGACGAAGCAAACCTGGAAAAGATCTTCGATCCCTTCTTCACAACCAAGGAAAGCGGGACGGGCCTCGGGCTCTCCGTCGCACACCAGATTGTCAGTCAACACGGAGGGGTACTGACCATCGCTAGCAATTCCTCCCAGGGGGTAACGGTCCGCGTATCGCTTCCTCTCCAGCAGTGCGCAATATGATGAACGGCAGAATCCTCGTAGTGGATGACGATCCCAGCCTGCGCAGAGTGCTGCAGGTTCAACTGGAGCAAGAGGGATACGAGGTTGCCGTCACAGCCTCTGCCCAACAAACATTGTCGGTACTTCAGCTTCGACAATTTGACTTGGTGATTACGGATCTGAAGATGCCAGGTATGTCTGGACTTGAGCTGCTCAAACATGCTCGGTTGCAATATCCGAACACGATCATCATTATGCTCACCGCTTTTGGGACGGTGGACACGGCGGTGGAGGCGATGAAGGCGGGCGCCTACGACTATCTTACGAAGCCCGTTCACCAGGATGAGATGTCTGTAGTTGTGCGCCGCGCACTGGAGCACCTCCACCTGGTGGAGCAGGTGCGCACCCTGCGCCTCAGCCTCAACAAGAAGTACGGTTTTGAGAATATCCTCGGGCGTTCTGACGCCCTGCTGGAAGTTCTGGACACGGCTGAGAGGGCCGCGCACAGCAATTCAACGGTGCTCATTCGTGGAGAAACAGGCACAGGCAAGGAACTACTGGCGCGAGCCATTCACTTCAACAGCTCTCGCCGTGACAATCCGCTGGTCACCATCAACTGCGGAGCTATACCAAAGGAGTTGCTGGAATCTGAACTCTTCGGCCACAAGAGAGGCGCGTTTACCGGCGCCGTCGCCGACAAGAAGGGGAGAATCGAACTAGCCGACGGAGGTACCCTCTTTCTCGATGAAATCGCCGAGATGTCACCTGACCTTCAGGTAAAGCTACTCCGGCTTGTTCAGGAAGGAGAAATCGAAAAGGTCGGCTCCGAGGTGAAGGCCAAAGTGAACGTGCGAATTATTGCCGCGACCCATCGGGAACTGCAAGCGATGATCGAGGACGGTACTTTTCGCGAAGACTTATACTACCGCCTCGCCGTAATTCCGCTAGTGATGCCCCCCTTGCGCGAACGCTCCGAAGACATTCCGGATCTGATACAAAACTTTTTTCGCAAAAGCCAAAAGAAGAACGAGCGACCGGATCTGGTCATGTCACCTGCTCTGTTGCCCTATTTCAGTCGGTATCGCTGGCCTGGCAACGTGCGCGAACTGGAGAATGTTGTAGAGCGCATTGTTGTTCTGGCGCGAGGAAGCGATATTACTGTCGATGATTTACCTCCATTCCTGCGGCAGGAGAAAGCCGGTATCGATGCCCTCGAGATAGAGTTGCCTCCGCAAGGCATCAGTCTGGAAGCAATCGAAAAAGAGCTCCTCCTGAAGGCCCTTCACAAGTGCGATTGGAATCAGACCCACGCGGCCCGTTATCTCGATATCAGCCGCAAGACCCTTATATACAGGATCGAGAAACACGGAATCCAAAAACCACCAGACTTTCAGGACTCCAAAGACTGAGCGGCAAATAACCGAGCTGCTCGTCGGGCGGAACCATCGGCCCTTCGTTTCTTGCCCGATTTAATCCAGTTCTGGCCGATATGAGGCACCTCATAAGGGCCGGAGACAAAAATTGCCTTTGTTTTTTGATATCCAGCAATGGAAGGTGGATTGCACTTGACGCCATCGCAATCTCGTCCATTGGTGGCGAGACCGAGAGAATGTCCTTAAGTCTGAGGGGGGGTCACCAATGGGACGAGATTGCTCGGAGTGTCCATAACATCGTATGAAGCAAAAAAAGGAAAAGCCACGCAAATATAAAACAGCAGCACCGCTTCCCGCGCGGCGCAAATGCGGGACGATGGCGGTTCATTCCAGACTGCTTGAGCAAGATCCCGCCTTTGGAAGGAGACTGGTCGACCTTGAGCGGCTGACCTCCCGGCGGATGCTCGCAGGATTGACCCATCGAGCCGCAGCTCCAACCGTCATTTCTGTGGTCGTACATGTTATCTACAACAGTGCGTCGGAAAATATCTCGGATGCTCAGATTCGAAGCCAGATAAAGCGGCTTAACACAGATTACAGCGCGAAGAATCCCGATCGAAAAAAGACGCCCTCGGTATGGGGAGGTCTTGTAACGGATGCCCGGATCCAGTTTGCCCTGGCAACGAAAGGCCCTGATGGCAAGGCGACAAAAGGGATTACGCGCACTAAAACCGCGAAGACATCATTCACTGACGATGACGGGGTGAAGTCGGCAGCCAAGGGTGGCGCAGATCCCTGGCCGAGCAAGGAATATTTGAACCTTTGGGTCTGTTCTTTGGGAGGAGGACTTTTGGGATATGCCCAATTCCCGGGCGGACCTGCGAAGACCGACGGTGTGGTGATTCTTAATACAGCGTTTGGAACAAAGGGGACAGCGACTGCGCCTTTCAACCTGGGAAGGACAGCTACCCATGAGGTCGGTCACTGGCTCAACCTGCACCACATCTGGGGAGACACCCAACATTGTGAAGGCACTGATTTTATAAACGACACGCCGAACGCGCGACTTCCCAACTATGGAAAACCGAAATTTCCTCACATAAGTTGCAGCAACGGTCCGAACGGAGACATGTTCATGAATTACATGGATTATGTCGACGACGACGCAATGTTAATGTTCACCGCCCAGCAGGTTGCGCGAATGAACGCCGCCCTGGCAGGCCCAAGGAGTGGCGTCGGAAGATGAAAGTAGTCGAAGTTCGATGAGTAACAAGGTTGAAAAGGCCATGCTGGCACAGCGCTGGGTACATTCCCATGAGGAAGACAGCGATACGGAAATGGTGTTTCGACCGGTGAGTTACAAATTTCCCCCATCCCGCGGACGTACTTCCCTGGATCTCAGACCGGACGGCAGTCTGACTGAGAGCGGCCCTGGGCCCAGTGATCGCAGCGAACACACCGAAGGAACATGGCGGCTGGACGCGGACAACAATCTGGTCCTCGACCAGGGTCCGCGACACCATCAACGATCTCGTGTCCTGAGATTGGTTTCGGTAGATGGAGATCGCTTAGCTGTGAAGAAGTAATTCAAGAAGTTTTAGATTCCGAATCCCACAGCATGCAAGAGGGATATAGGGGAGGGTCGCATGGCGACTAAAGTAAAGGCACCTCGCAAAGCTCAAAGTGCAAAGTTGTCCCATCCAAAAACGGTCAGCTCACCTTCAGCAGCCAAGCGTAAGGCGACCCCCAAAGGCTATGCTGCCCGCAAAGCAGGCAAGACGAACATCATCGGATTTAAGGATGCGCATAACGCCGGATTGAACCGTTTATCGAGCCGGCTGGCGACCGTGTCGATGAAGAACCCGCATGCAATCGATGCGGTCATTCGCAAGACGCAAAGCCCAGCAGTCGAACTCGCGTCGACATTCCGTCAGCAGTTCGCGGGTTCCCCCGCGCACGCCCGCATGCTCGCCGAATCCTATGCGCGATCCATAAAAAATCCTCTCAATCATCGCGAGCTGTTCCAGGAAGCAGCGGAGATGAGCGCTGAAGAAAGGCGGACGCTGATCTCGGGCTATCGCCGGGCGGGGCAGGCACGCGGTGTTGTCCATGCTGTCGGACAATTGCCCCGAGGGCAGGGCCGGGTACTGATGTCTGAGCTTGTGCTGCATGAGAACGGCAAGATAGATCATGACGGGTTGCGCAGTGTTTTGCATTGGCTGCGCGATGCCGGCGCGGAGATGAGACGAATGGAAAAGGGCAAGCCTGCGCCCCGTCATGATACTGATGCAGCCGTGGTGGATTTCTTCGAAGACGTCGCCGATGACATCGCAAACGCTATAAATTCCGTGGTGGACGCGGTCAAACAAGCCGCCGGATCATTGGGACAGGCCATCGCGGACATGGTCAACTGGGCCGCCAATGACATTGCCAACCTGGTCTTTGCGCTGATTAATACGGCGAGCCAGACCATTCTCCAACTCCTCAACGCTGCACTGGAGACTGGTTATGAACTCGTAAGAAAAATCGTCGCGGGGCTCGACGCGATTGGCAAGGGACTGTTCACTGTGCTTGATTCCGCCTTCAATCTCGCCATGGACGGACTCGTCACGGTGCTCAAGGCAATCGACAACCTGGGGCACACATTAACTGAACTCCTGGGATATCTGGCGAACAAGACGTTCGACATCATAAAGCGTGGCGCCGAAGCGCTGCTTGCCATCGGTAAGACAATCGGGAACCTGCTCCAACAGGCGTTTGCGTTTAGCCTCACTCTGGTGAGTGACATGGTCCACGCACTCATTGACCTCGGAAAGACTGTAGCGGACATTTTTACATCTCTAATCACCCGAGCAGGAGACCTCTTTGACGCAGTGGTAAATTCGCTGCTCTCGCTCGGCCGTACTCTGGCCTCAGTCTTCAACGATGTCATCAATGCGGGGCTCGACCTGGTAAAGGAAATTGCTCGCGCGGCAGCGCGTGCTGGTCAGGCGCTGCTGGACTTCACAAAGTATATGGTGAATGCGGCCGCAGACGTAATACGCAAAGTGCTCGATGGACTTCTGGAAGCCGGGCGCCTGTTTGTGGATGTCATCACTACGCTGGCGACACATGCGCTCAATGCCATCAAATCGGTCGTGAACGCTTTCCTCCAGTTGGGACACACACTGCTGGATCTGCTGAAAGAGACTCTGAACCTCGCCATGAACCTGCTGAAAGAGGTGGTCAAAGCCGCCTTCGCGCTTGGTAAAACCATCATCGAATTCACACGCCAGATGATCGAATTTACCTATCGTACAGCTGCACGCTTAATCGACGCAGCACTACAGGTCGGCGCCAAGGTCGTGGACATTCTGGAGTCGGTCGCAAAATCCAGCTATTTCATCTTCCGCAAGATTGTTAACGCCGTATTGCAGGCGCTCGGACCAGTGGGGGACATCCTCGGTTGGTTGCTCGCCCGTGGTGAGGCGCTGGCATCAGCCTTGTGGCGCGAAGCAGTCCTGGCAATCCGCTTTGTGAAGAAGAGTGTGGTTGAGGTTCTCGACTGGGCAGCGGCGCAGACCGAGCAGATGCTCGAACGCATGGTCCAGCTCTGCGAGGAGGTAGGTGCGGCAGTCACCGAAGTGATCGATTGGGCAATTGCCCGTGGCAATCAGGCGCTTGAAATACTCGGCGGTCTGTGGGACCGTGTGGGCAACGCGGTGATCTACGCGCTCAATTACCTGGAGAGCGATTTCATTCCTGGCATTGAGAAGTTTGTAAAGGGTGCGTTGGCGGCAGGTTTCGAGCTCGCAAAATTTGTTGCCTGGACTGTCGGCAAAGCCTTTGAAGTGACTCTCGCAGTTGTGCAAGGCGTACTCGAAGCAGGGGGCACGCTTGCGCAACTCGTGGTTGAGATCTTGAAACACCCCGACCAGGCGATCCAGAATTTGGTGAAAGCGGCACGTCAGCTTGGACAGACTCTGAATCAGGTCGTCGACGCATTCAAACAGGCAGGAGACGAGTTTGCAGACGAATTCACGCGCGCGATGTTTGCCATTGGAGAAGACATCAAGGACATGCTCCTCGCCGTGTTGGAAGTTGTGGTTGGCTGGCTCGATACAGTTGTGTTTCAGTTGATGAACTTGCTCAATGGCTTCCGTCACCTTACCGCAGCGGAGTTGGCGGACGTCAAGCTGGTGTTTGATACTTCCGTCGACTTTGACGTCGCCTACATCGCAACCGATTCTCCAACGAACCGCATTATCTTCGGAATTCAGGACTTTTTTACCGGCAATCCGGATTCGCGAGCCTTTACCACCGGCAACCTGATCAACTTCGATGCGGGCGATGGGCCCATTGAGCGCTTCACCATGGTTCACGAGATGACCCACGTCTGGCAGAACCAGAACGTCGGCCCCATCTATCTTGCGCATGCTATAGCCGATCACGTGACTATGGGAGATGATCCGTCATACAACTACGGCTACAATGTCAGCGCTGCTTCGACACAGATCACCATACCCGATGCCCGCTATGACGGATCGAGCGAGCAGGTGCCCGATGGCCCAACGATTGGCGAAGGTGGCAGGACCGTAATGGAAAATACGGCGGCTGACAATTTCATGGATTTCGGCCCTGAGCAGCAAGGGCAAATCATGATGCATTATTTCGCGCGCCGGGTTCTGTTAGCTAAACCACAAAGTGATTACGCGCCATGGGAGAAATTTGCACTCTACGTACAGAGCCACCCGCAGGTAGCTTGATGCCTGCAAGTAGCTTAGTAAAAGCGCGCAGGCTGCTGCTCGCGGCACCGCGCGGTTGCATGCGTGATCTGCAGCCGCTGGTACGCGCGTGGCGAAGTGTCGGCGTGCATGTAGAGCACCTGCCGTTCGATGCCGTGCTTCCGGATCTTGCGACGCGAGTAAAGGCACGCGATGATCTGGACGCAGTGCTGTTCGTCGGCCCGGCGCGGCGCGCACCGGCCACCGTATTGACCGCACCCTTTGCCATGGATCGCAGCAATCGGCGCGTGCCTATCGGATGGCTGCCCGCAACCGATGCCGTATCTCTCCGGCGTTTCGCCGCAACCGCCGCCCGAGTGCATCGACGCGGAGGCGTCGAGCCGGGAGTGGCTCTGTTTAGTCAGTGGCACCCGCGCTACTTGCATATTGTCGATCGCATGGAAACGCTGCTGCGGCATCATCTCCGCACCTTTCGCTGGACCTCTGATGTGATTACGCGCGAAGGTTTAGTCGATGCCATGGGAAGCGGTCTCGGGTTGGGAGTATATGTTGGGCATGGCCGTTCCGTCGGCTGGGTCGGCTACCACGGCACGCGACGTCACCACTTCAACAGCTTTGTGGGCGAACCCATGGGCGCGGTGTTGTCGCTTTGCTGTCGCACGGCAAGCCGCCGGCGCACAGGTCTGTCGTACTCAGAGGCTTTACCGTTACTCGGAGTTGCTGCGTCATCTTTCGGAGCCACTTCTGACACGCTTCATATTGA
The DNA here is from genome assembly GCA_035482895.1 of Alloacidobacterium sp. Classification (GTDB taxonomy): domain Bacteria; phylum Acidobacteriota; class Terriglobia; order Terriglobales; family Acidobacteriaceae; genus Alloacidobacterium. The sequence continues at coordinate 20,233 of DATHQH010000074.1, forward strand.
CAATACGCGATGGGCAGTGGCCATTTGCGACGTGCTAACCGAAGGTGTCACTACCGTAGGTGAACTCTTGGTGCGCGCGGCGCTTCGGTTTCGCGGAGTTGTGTCTCCTTACCGCCTCATCGGAGACCCTCTCGCGCCGCTGGCCACACCGCCCGCGGCGTTTCGACGAGCCAATGCCGTGCCGGTGTATCCATGAACCTCGGTGAGATCGATACGGAGACCAGGACGCAGCTCGACAGCGTGATCGTCCAGATCCGGGATGACCTTTTCCGGATTCAGCCACGCTTGCCCCAGAGTTGGCCAACGGATGCCTTGTTCCAGGCCGACCTTGGTCTTGACTCTTTGGATTTGGTGGAATTGGTAGCTCGCGTTGAACAACGCTATGGCATTCTCATTGACGACGCCGATATCCCAAACCTCATTTCCCTCGATGCGATGGCAGACCACATCTGTGCGCGGATGCCAACATGAGCCTCATACAGACCGGCCTGGCTGAATCTGCGCGCGTCGTGATCACGGGGATGGGCGTGATCTCACCCCTCGGGGCAAATCCCAGCGAACTATTCCAGCGACTATCCAGCGGCGAAACCGCACTGTGCTCGTGGCCAGACTTGGAAGAGGGTGGTTATCGTTGCACAATAGCCGCGCGGATTGCTGAGATCGCAGGCGACCCGCTGAGGCGGGGCCGCTCACTGGCGCTGGCGGCCGCCGAACAAGCGGTGGCTGGTTGCGGCGCCCAATTGCCGCGAACTTCTGGTGTTTATATCGGCAGCACTCTCGGTGAAAGCCTTGCCTTCGAACGAGCGGCAGAAGGCGAGCCTCTCGATGTCAGCGAATATGGCGTACCTTCCTTTGCACAAGGCTTACGTGAACGCTTCGGACTCGATGGCCCCTCTCAGTCGCTGGCAACGGCATGCGCGGCTGGTAACTACGCGGTGGGCGCGGCTCTCCAGGACCTGCGTACCGGACGGGTAGATTTTGCATTGGCTGGTGGTGTTGAACCATTTTCCAGGTTGTCGCTGGTTGGGTTCAGTCGCTCGCGCGCTATGGCGTCCGATCGTTGCCGTCCCTTCGATGCTCAGCGCAGCGGTATGTTGCTGGGTGAAGGAGCGGCGATTTTTGTACTCGAACGTGCGGAAGCTGCACAAGCACGTGGCGCAATCCCTCTTGCTGAGGTCGCTTGTCTCGGATTGTCGTGCGACGCGCATCACCCCACAGCTCCTCTGCCCGATGGTTCCGGCATGAGACGCGCAATGCAGGCAGCGCTCGACGAGGCGGGAATCGCAACCAGTGCAATCGATTGGGTGAATGCGCACGGAAGTGGCACGCGCGCGTCGGACGCAGCCGAAGCACGGGCCTTGCGGGAATTGTTCGGCTCCACGCTACCAAAGGTCAGCGGCAGCAAAGGTGCGCTTGGCCATGCGTTGGGTGCATCATCGGCGCTCGAACTTGCCGTATGCGTACAAGGCTTGCTGGAACAGACTGTACCCACAACCGCTGGACACGAATCCCCAGACGTTGAGGGAGTCGAATGTACTCGCGCGCCTGTACGCGGGCCTCTGAGCTGGGTTTTGAACAACGCATTCGCGTTTGGAGGATTGAACTCATCCTTGTTGCTGCGAAGGTGGGAATCATGATACGGACTGTGGCAGATCTCGAGTTCGAGCTTCATTGTGACGTTCTGGAGCGTCAGTCGATGGAATCGGCAATGGATCGACTCGCGCCATTATTTGAGAATGCAAGCGGCGAGCGAAGCGCTCTCTTCCTGATCTCTCCAAATGCCGGCAGTGCCACCGCCCTGCGTTTTTGGGCAGATGCACAGACAACCGGCGTAGCATTCGCAAACCCCGAACTGTTTCCCTGGTGCCTGGCGAACGCGCCGTGTGCGGCGTTAGCTCGGCGCTTTGGTATCGCCGGCCCGAATTTTACTTGGCTCGGCGACGAGGAGGCGCTGCAAACGGCCTCGTCCGCGGCGGAATACGCCTTAAAGCAGGGCCGGGTCGAGCGCGCATTCATCGTCAGCATTTGCTTCGGCCGACGTGACGTACCTGGTTGCCTGCGGGCCTGGTGTGTGCGTAATTTGCCCGACAAATTCTGAAAGATGGCAAAAAAACACCTCTCAATACACGTCTGGCAGAATCCGTACAAGTCACGCTAGACTGTTGATTCGAGGTTCGAGGTGAACTTAGGATCTGGCGGGGTATTGGGGTTTAAGTCCCCTCTTTCGCGCCATAACCTCACTCCCAGGAAACGAAACACGATACTCTAAAACCATCATGAATCCCACGCAGCAGCCTCAGCCCAAAATCAACCTGACGCAATCTCCCGATTACCGCGAAAACTACTCCAACAGCGTGCAGGTGCGTGTGAGCGTATGGGATTTCTTCCTGGCCTTTGGACTCGTGCATCAGGATGCACCCGAAACCGTGACCATCCAGAACTCGCAAGGCATCTACCTCAGCCCGCAGCAGGCCAAGGCGCTTTGGAACATCCTCGGACAGAACATCGCGCAATATGAGCAGGCCTTTGGCGAGATCGCCTTGGAGCCGCAACATCCTCTGCCTGTCCCGCAAGGGCCAGTCCACTAGGCCTGGCTGTACTAACGCGTGTCTTCACACAGACAAGTGCATTTGCGGCCAGCGCTCTGGCTGGTTTTTCCTGCAATTTTTGCGGCAGTGCTGCTCATGCACCTGCCGCTTCTTCGCCTGCCCTACTACTGGGATGAAGCCGGTTACTACATTCCAGCAGCCTATGACTTCTTTCACACTGGCTCGCTGGTTCCTTACTCGACGCTCTCAAATGCGCATCCGCCGCTGCCGTCAATTTACCTTGCCATTTGGTGGAAGATTTTCACTTTCGCTCCCTGGGTTACGCGAGTTGCCATGTGCGCCGTATCCTCGATTGCACTGCTCGCCGTCTATCAGCTGGCCATCGTCACAACGCACAACGTAAAAGTTGCGACAGCCACGGTAGCACTTACAGCTCTCTATCCGGTGTGGTTTGCGCAAAGCTCGCTCGCGCACGCGGATACGTTTGCTGCAGCGGCGACGCTCTGGGCGCTGGTTTTCTTTTTAGAGGAACGCCTGTGGGCTGCCGTGGTGTGTTTCTCATTGGCGGCGCTGGCAAAGGAGACGGCCATCGTCACACCGCTGGCGCTTGCGGCGTGGCAACTCTGGATAGCCTTCGCTCCCCGCGCATGGAAGCCTTCGGCGCACGAAACATTCTTCCAAAAGCACCTTTCACGTGCAGGAAAATTGCTGTTGCCCACTGTGCCGCTGGTCTGCTGGTACGCCTACCACTGGCACCGTACAGGCTTTGTCTTCGGCAATCCGGAGTATCTGCGCTACAACGCGACAGCCACACTCACACCGTTGCGGGTGTTGCTGGCCTTTGGGCATCGCGTGCTTCACATCACCGCGCACATGAACCTGTTTGTGCCTGTGCTTTGCATGCTGGCTTGCATGATGCTGCCTCCGGTTGAAGAGAGGCGGCGCATTTCCATCAGCGATCAGCTGCAGTTCTATGTCATCATTCTCGCCAACCTGCTTTTTTTCTCCGTTCTTGGCGGAGCGCTGCTGACGCGTTATCTGCTGCCCTTGTATCCTCTTGTGCTGCTGGTCTGCGTCAATACCTTCTACCGGCGGCTGCGGCAATGGCCGTATCTCGTGGCATTAAGCATCGCTGCATTTCTCGCCGGACTATTCATCAATCCCCCCTACCGCTTCGCGCCGGAGGATAATCTCGCCTACCGCGATGTCATTCTGCTACACCAATCGGCCATCCAGCAGATCGCTGCACGCTATCCAGATGCGACCGTACTGACCGCGTGGCCGGTAACGGATGAGCTAAGCAAACCGGAGCTTGGCTATGTAACGAAGCCGATGCAGGTGGCAGCCATCGATAATTTTTCGCTGCCGCAAATCGAAAAAGCGGCGCAATTAGCTGATCCCTATACCGTTGGGCTGATTTTTTCGACCAAGTACGATCCCCCGCATCTGCCCTTCAGCTTGGGCCGCCGCAACCAGGCCTTCGATGAACGCTTCTTCGACTTTCATCAAGATCTGCCACCCGAGACAATTGCTCGGCTGCTTGGCGGCAAAGTGACCTGGCGAAGGGATCGGCAAGGCCAGTGGGTCGCCGTGTTGCATTTTGACCGTCCGCAGGTGGCGATGCTACTTCCCGCAGGCCCATTCGAGCACGATGTGCTCCCGCTTCACTATAATCAGCCTTGAAGTGCGGTTCTTGATTCCATTTCGCCCCATTCTTTGCGGTTTACTGCTGGCAGCAGCGCCGCTTGTATGCGCGCAGCAACCAGCCAGCGCTGCGCCGCACCCCCAACCCGAAACGCCGGTCTCTGCATCCACGCAGGCAATCGCTCACGGACGCCTGCTGCTCGTGCTCCCGTTTGAAAACCATACAGGACAAGCCAGTCTCGACTGGATCGGGCAGGCTTTCCCGGAAATTTTCAATCGCAGGCTCAGCTCTGCGGGATTCCTGCCCATCAGCCGTACAGACCGCATTTACGCGCTCGACCATCTGGGTTTGCCGCTGAATTTTCAGCCGTCGCGCGCAAGTGCCATCCGACTGGCCCAGACCCTTGACGCCGATTATGTTGTCTTCGGCTCATACACCACTACCGGAAACACGCTCAACACCACAGCTCAAATCCTGGATGTGACCAACCTCAGGCTCGGCGCATCTTTGAACGAGCAAGCCGATTTAACACGCCTGCTCGACACATTAAACAGCCTCGCCTGGAAGGTAACCCGTCAGCTTGACCCCTCTTACGCGGTCGCCGAGCAGACCTTCATCGCGGCCGACTCTGAACTGCGTCTCGATGCTTTTGAGAATTACGTTCGCGGGCTCACCGAAGATTCGATAGGCGAGCGCATACGCCATCTTCGTGAAGCGGTTCGGCTGAGCCCCCGTTTCTACCCGGCATGGCTAGCCCTGGGCAAAGCCTACTTTGCGAATCAGGATTTCGAGCTTGCCGCGTCCACGCTTGGCCATCTGACGAAAGACGATCCCAACGCTCTCGAAGCAGACTTTTATCGCGGACTTTCATTCTTCTATACCGGCAAATACCTGGATGCCGAAGACGCTTTCGCCTTTGACTCGACACGTCTGCCGCTGCCGGAAGTCGTCAACAATCAGGGCGTTGCGGCTGCCCGTCGAGGCAAAGACGGCGCGCCTCTTTTCCAGCAGGCCATTACTGCCGACCCGAAAGATGTCGACTACCATTTCAACCTTGCCCTAGCACTCCGCCGCCGTGGCGATCTTGCAGGAGCCGTTCGCGAAATCGATCAGGCTGTCAAGCTGCGCCCGCTGGACACGGAAGCGGGGAGCCTTGCCGCCACGCTGCATACTGAGCAGCAGAATCCCGACGCAGCGGCCACAAAGGTCAATGCCTCCCTCACCACCTCGCAAAACAACGCAACCAATGGTCCGCTCGAACGCATTAAGCGAACATATAACGAAGCCAGCTTCCGCCAGGCGGCCTTTGAGATGGAGCAGGTGCAGACCATGCGGCTCAGCGCACTTCCTCCCGCGGAACGCGCCGCTGCGCTCACAAAAGAGGGAATACAATTTTTCAATCGCGGACTTATTCTCGAAGCCGAACGCGAATTTCAGGCAGCCCTTCAGTCCGATCCTTCCTCTTCAGCCGCCCATGCGGGTCTCGCGCAGGTACGCGAACGCAGCGGTGATCCGGATGCAGCTCGGCAGGAGGCACAGAAGTCTCTCCAGCTTCAGCCGAATATAGAAGCGCATCTGGTGCTGGCGCGCATGGATTTGCAGGCCAACCAGTTGAGCGCGGCATCCGGCGAAGTGAGCCAGGCGCTCAAGATCGAACCTGCCAACGCTAACGCTCGCGGCATCAAGCAGGCTCTCGAACAAAGAGGGCAGCAAGTCCAATGAGCAATCTGCGGCACAAAGCGATGCTTTTCATCCTCTGTGCCGTCGCATTGTTCTGGAGCTGTGCGCTGCACGCTGCTCAACAGCCACCGCAAGTTATTCTGCTGCATCTGCACGATACCATTCAACCGATCAGTGAACAGTACGTCAGCCGCGGCATTGCGCGCGCCACGGAAATCCATGCTGATGCTGTGCTCATCGAACTGGACACGCCCGGAGGGCTGCTCGACTCTACCCGCGTCGTTGTCCGCGACATTCTCACTTCGCCTTCCCCGGTGATTGTTTATGTAGCGCCCTCCGGCAGCCGCGCCGGCTCCGCAGGTTTCTTCATTCTGCAAGCGGCGGACATCGCCGCCATGGCGCCCGGCACAAATGCTGGGGCTGCCCATCCCGTCGTCGCCGGTGGAACGGTCGATCCCATCATGAAGCAGAAAATGGAGAATGACGCGACGGCCTTCCTCCGCTCGTATGTGTCACTTCGCAATCGCAACACCGACGCGGCGCAGGATGCCGTGCTCAACTCCAAGTCTTATACCGAGCGTGAAGCCGAGAAGCTCAAGCTGATCGATGTGATCGCACCGAGCAACACAGCTCTTCTCAATGCGATTGACGGACGCACGGTAGCACGTTTTGACGGATCAAGCACCACTCTGCACACGCGCGACTCCCATATCATTCCCGTCGATCCAACCGTGCGCGAAGAAATTCTCGACCGCCTGATGGACCCGAATCTGGCCGTGCTCATCCTCGTCGTGGGTGGACTGCTCATCTACCTTGAATTCAACACACCGGGGACCATCATTCCCGGTGCGCTCGGCACCCTACTGGTCTTACTGGCACTTTTTGCGCTCAATCTGCTGCCTGTTCGCTACACATCGCTGATGCTTCTGTTCGCTGCCTTTGCGTTGTTGATTCTCGAAGCAAAATTTGCCAGCCATGGCGTGCTCGCCATAGCCGGCATCGTTTGCCTCGTGCTCGGAACGCTCACGCTAGTCGCCGGGCCGATTCCCGAAATGCGTGTCACCGTTGCGACCGCGGTAGGCACAGGCGTAGCCTTCGGAGCGGTAACCACGTTCCTTGTGCGAATCGCTATCCGCGCGCGACGAAATAAAGTTCTCACCGGCCCTGATGCTCTCGTTGGCTCCATCGCCATCGCGCAGCAGCCGCTGGACCCACGCGGACAGGTCATGCTGCACGGCGAGCTGTGGTTTGCGGAATCGCCGGCGCCCGTCTCTCCCGGCGAACGCGTGCGCGTGCTCTCCGTTCAGAATCTCACCCTGTTGGTTGAACGGATTCCCGACAGGCGATCCACCACGATTTGAGCGCCAATCCGCAACTTCCCTGCTGTACAATCGCACCTCAGTGAGGCGTATGTATGGGCATTCCCAGCCTGATTGTTATTGCTGTCATCGTTTTATATCTGCTTAACTCGATCAAAATTCTGCGTGAATATGAGCGCGGCGTTGTCTTCCGGCTGGGTCGTGCCTTGCCGCAACCGAAAGGCCCGGGAGTCATCCTCATCTTCCGCCCCTTTGACCAGATGGTCCGTGTCTCATTACGCCAGGAAGTGCTCGAAGTCCCCCCACAGGATGTCATCACACGCGACAACGTCACGATCAAGGTAAACGCCGTCATTACCTTGCGGGTGCTTCAACCGGCAAAAGCTGTCATCGAAGTAGCCAACTACGTTTACCAGACCTCACAGTTCGCCCAGACCACGCTGCGCTCCGTCCTCGGAGAGGTTGAGCTTGACGGCCTGCTCTCGCATCGCGACGCGCTCAACCAGCGCATTCAGGCCATCATTGACCAACGCACAGAGCCATGGGGCGTAAAGGTCGTGAGCGTGGAAGTAAAGCAGGTCGACCTGCCGGAACAGATGCTGCGCGCCATGGCCAAGCAGGCGGAAGCCGAACGCGAGAAGCGGTCGAAGATCATCAACGCGGAAGGCGAGTTCGCAGCAGCGCAGCGTCTGGTCGAGGCAGCGGATCTTCTTGCCAAACAGCCCGTCACGCTGCAATTGAAATATCTGCAGACACTGACCGATATCGGCACAGAAAAAAACACCACCGTCATCTTCCCGTTGCCGATGGAATTCCTTTCCCTCGTGCAAAAGTTCGTAGTCCCCACAACTCCTGCGCCTAAACCCGAGGAGCAGAAATGAGAACCGCACTCGAACGCGAAGAAGAGAACGATTCAGAGATCACTCTCAACGCAACCACGCTGCTCGGCATCTTCTTTGGATTGGTGCTGATCTGTGGCGTCTTCTTTGGATTCGGCTACTCCCTCGGCCGTAGAGGCACCGAAACACCCAACGCCAATACACCCGCTGCCTCAGCAGCAGAATCCGACGAAAACGCCACCCCGTCCGCTGCGCATGCGCCCAAGCCGTCTGCCATGGAAAGCCTTCAGGCCGCGAGCAGCGATACTCCCGGTTCGAATGCCGTCACGGAGCCAGTCGATACCGATACCAGTGCGAACAATGCGCAAGATGAGCCCGCCCCGCCTAAGGTGAAGCAGGCGATATTGGCATCTGCTCCCGCAAGCAAGCCTTCACCCGCATCGGTCGCGCCTCCGGCTCCCGCTGCAGTCAAACAAGCATCTCTTCCCCTATCTTCGACGAGCAATCCCACCTCGATCGCGGCAGGTGCCTCACCCACCGCAGGCAGTAGCGGGACCATCATGGTGCAAATCGCCGCGGTCTCCCACCAGGAAGACGCCAACGCATTAGTGTCCGCTTTACGCCAGCACGGATATACCGTCTCTGTACGCAACGAGCCGCAGGATAAGCTGTTGCATGTGCAGGTGGGTCCATTTGCCACACGCGATGAGGCAAAGACGATGCGCTCTAAGCTGCTCGCCGATGGCTACAACGCAATCTTGAAACCGTAAATTTCATTGGCTGACCGTGGCTAGTCTTTCGGAGCAGGATCTTCGCCATGCATCCACTCTGGCAAGCTCGACGTAATCGATTCGCGCACGGCAACAAGCATGTCTTCACGTGTCGCGTAGTCGCGAGGCCACAAAGGCGCATGAAAAGCAACATGCGCAATCCCCGGAGTGATGCGCAGGCTGCCCTTCTTCATCATGCCTTCCGTGCCCCAGATAGAAATCGGCACCACCGGCGCGCCTGTCTCCATTGCCAAGTAGAAAGGGCCTTTCTTGAAGGGCAACAGCCGTCCATCACGCGAGCGGGTGCCTTCAACAAATGTCGTCACGTGCAGCCCTGAACCCAGCACCTGTCTCCCCGTCTCCACACTCTGCTTCGCGCTTTCTACGCTCCCATCCCGATCGACGGGGATAAAATTGCCAAGCCGCATCGCGTATCCGAGCAGAGGAATCTTCATCAGCGATCGTTTCAGAAAGACGGAAGTGCGCCCCGGTAGTAGCGGCAACAGTACCGGCGGATCAAGGTTTGAGACATGGTTCGACATGAAGATGTAGTGCTGCTGCGGATCAAGCTGCTTGCGCCCCGTTACGTCGATGCGAATACCGCCGATCTTCAATCCGATATTCGCAATCCACATCGCCCAACGATAAAGGAACGAAATGTCGCCGCGCAGCAGCGTCCACGGCAAACCAATCAACGCCGCCGGGAAACCGAGAATCAGGTAGGACAGAACAATTGCAGCAGTCGGAAACATGGCTTACGAACGCACCAGAGCTCTCTGTTCCAGACGTTGCGGCAGCTTTTCATAAATTCCATCGAAGCCGCCGTTGGAGAGAATCGCGACTACGTCGCCGGCACGCAATTCCGGCACAATCGTCTCGACAATGGCATCGGCATTAGGAAGCAGCATTGCATTTTTCCCAACCCGCTTCAACTCACTCACAACCGTCTCCGGATGCAGCCGCTCATCTTCAGGAATACTCTCTTGCTTGAAAACGCCAGCCAGAACCACCCGGTCCGCCAACGAAAGACTCTCGATCAGTTCACCTTCAAACACATTCCGCCGCAGTGTATTCGAGCGCGGCTCTAAAACCGCCCACAATCGTGCCTCCGGATGCGCTCCACGCAGCGCGCGCAGCGTCTCTCGAATCGCCGTCGGATGATGTGCGAAATCGTCAATGATCGTCACGCCGTCCACCACCGCCCGCACTTCCAGTCGGCGCTTCACACTCTCAAACGTGGCAAGCGCTTCCTGAATGGCGGCAACTGCAACTCCTTGTCCTGCCGCCAAGGCTGCCGCTGCCGTCGCGTTCAACGCATTGTGCTCACCGGCCATAGGCAACGTTAGGTCCGCCCAGAATTCGCCCTTGCGAAAAATCTTCCAGCTCGTATGTCCTTCGCGAAATTGCATATCGGCAACGCGCCACTCCGACTCTGCCGCAAATCCATAACGCTCGACCGTGCAAAAAGCCTTACTCACACACTCTGAAACATTCGGCGCGCCATCGTAAGCAACGATACGCCCGCGCTGCGGGACAAGATTCACCAGCCTCTTGAATGCCGTCTTCACCTGATCGAGATCGCGATAAATGTCGGCATGATCGAACTCCACATGCGTCAGAATGAGTGCGTCAGGAAAGTAGTGCATGAATTTCGGGCCTTTATCGAAGAAGGCCGTATCGTATTCATCGCCTTCCAAAATGAATGGCCGGCTCTCGCACAGATGGAAGCTGGTCTTGAAATTTTCCGCCACGCCGCCAATCAGAAATGACGGAGCGAACTCAGGCTGCGTCCGCGATGCAACCTCATAGATCCAGGCCAGCATGCTCGTCGTCGTTGTCTTTCCATGCGTTCCGGCAACCACAAGCGATTCACGACCGCTAAGAAATTCCGCGTGAATCAGCTCAGCCAACGATGTGAAAGGGATGCGCTGATCCAGCACGTATTCCAGTTCCACATTGCCACGCGACATTGCATTTCCAACAATGACGAGATCAGGATGCGGCTCCAGGTTATCAGCCGAAAAAGGCTCGGCAACGCTGATATGCAAGCTGCGCAGCAGGTCGGACATGGGCGGATACGCCGCCTGGTCCGAACCCGTAACACGATGCCCCTTCAATTGCAAAAGTCCGGCAAGCGACGCCATCGCCGTCCCGCAAATTCCAATCAAGTGAATATGTTTCTTCTGCATCCTTACTCAACCTGCACGGCCGGCTCCAGATATTGCAGCAACGGCTCATCTTCCAGTATCAATTCAGCTTCAATCCCCAGTGGCAACGTCACGTTAGAACGCGATACATGACCGGAGCGCAGCCCAATGGCAATCGGCCCGTCAAACCAGTCCAGCACCCGCAAAATCACCTGCTCTAACAAGTCCGGACTCGTCCCCGGGGAAGCGCATTCCAGCATTTCGCCAAAGACGAATCCCGTCACGCCATCGAATTTTCCCGCCAGCACCATCTGCCGCAGCATCCGGTCTATCTGGTAAGGCTTCGTGCCCACATCTTCCAGAAAGAGCAGTTTGCCCTCGGTCTGCGGCGCAAAGCGCGTTCCCAGTGAGGCAGTAAGAATGCTGAGGCAGCCTCCATACATCACTCCCTGCGCGCGTCCCGGCCTTAAAATCCGCAAGCCTTCAGCAGGCCCGACAGTGATCGTATCTCCGTCGAGCGCCGCATCAAAGCTCGCGTCATGCACGCCGCCATCAACAGCGAAATCGGCCGCAACCATCGGGCCATGAAATGTCGTCAAGCCCAGCTCATCCAGTAACCATGTCTGCACCGTCGTCATGTCGCTGTAGCCAAACAACGGCTTGGGATTATCGCGGATCAGCTCAAGATCGATGTCTTCGAGCAGATAATTCGATCCGTAACCGCCACGGGTACAAAATATGGCGTGAATCTCCGGATCGGCGAATGCGGCATGCAGGTCGGCAAGCCGCTCCTCCGCAGTCCCGGAAAAATATGGCGCCTCCCGGCCTTGCGCGTATTTGCCAAATTCCGCATCGTAGCCACGCGCGCGCAATGCTTCGATACCGCGCGATAGACGCTCTGGCTTGGAAGAACTGGCCGGAGCAATCACGGCGATACGCGCATCGGGCGCAACAGCAGCAGGCTTCAGCATCCAAATGCCTCACCAACTGCAATCAGCTCAGCCGGTCCCGTGAGCAGAATCTCACTCTCGCCGCCCTGCCACTCCACGCGCTGTTCACCGCCCGGGGCCCGTACCAGCAAATGTGCTGCGCCGCCGTGCTCGGCTATCGTGGCGACAGCAGTGGCGCACGTTCCCGTTCCAGAAGAAGTGGTCGGCCCCACCCCGCGTTCAAAAATGCGAATCTCGATCTCATTTGTGCCGATCACACGCACAAATTCCACATTTGTCTGCTCCGGAAAGTCCTTGTGGAAGCAAATTTCGTGACCAATTTCCTGCCATCCTCTGCCTCCAAGCGCAAATTCCGTGTCTCCTCCAAAAATGACGAAGTGGGGGTTGCCTGTCGAAACAGCGACTCCTTCGATCACTCTCCCGTCTCCTAGCTTCACACTGCGGGACTCGACCTTCGGTACACCCATGCGCGAAGCAATCTGAAAGCGATTTTCTTCAGCCAATACAATGCGGCACTCACGCGTGCCCGCGTCGGTCTCAAGCGTGATCGTCTCTCCTGTTCCAAGCCTCTTTTCATGCGCCATCCAGGCAGCGACGCAGCGCGTGCCATTGCCGGAGATTTCCGCAACCGAGCCATCCGCATTGAAAAGACGAATCGTCCCCGAGCGCTCGCCAGTCCACCCCAGATACTCGACACCGTCAGCGCCAACTCCCGTATTGCGGGCACACAGTTTTATCGCGAGCTCACGTTGTTGCTGCGTGTGCACCTGCGCTACGTCCACTATAAGAAAATCATTGCCACAGGCATGCGCCTTTACAAACCGAATCAATCGTCCTCCGGGTCCTGGAACGTCAACACTTCATCAATCGCCGGAGCAGCGTTGAGCGCGGCCAGCAGCTTTTCATGACTACGGCTGGACGTCGACACGGAAAATGAAAACCGGACCAAATCTCCGATATTCTCCTGCTCTAATCCAACCAGTCTGCGCTTGGCGCGATCCATGGCACTTAGGATCGCTATCGTCATCTTGGCTGGGTCGTCGCCGCGCACCTCATAAATAGCGGAATACAGTTTGAGATTTGCGTTTTTCTCCAAAAAACCCACGCCCTCCAATGCCACCAACACAAGTAAGGCGGAACATGTGGCGAGCATATAGAGTCCGGCGCCGCAGGCCATTCCAACTGAAGCTACCGACCACACCGTGGCGGCGCTGGTAAGCCCGCTCACGCGGTCGCGATTGCGGATGATAAGCCCGGCTCCCAGAAAGCCGATGCCCTGCACGATGTTGGAAGCAATCTGTCCTTTATTCGTGCTGCCCTCGCCCGCAACCACTGAAGAAAGAAAAGTAAACAGCGCCGCGCCAAAGCAGATCAACAGATTCGTTCGCACACCCGACGGCTTATGGTGATACTCGCGGTCAATGCCGATCACTCCACCGAGAAACGCCGCCAACAGCAGCCGTCCCGAAGCTCCGCCGATAAGAACCGCTTCCTGCAGGCCGCTGAAGCTCAGCATGTGACCGGGTTCTTCGAATGCCAAAAGAGTATATGCCATCGCTGTTTGAGCGTGATGCTATCACTTTGCGAGGTAAATGCGCGCGCATGGTTGACCAGTGGAACACACTACGTCAACCAGCGTCAGGCCATCCGGATGTGCGGCCACAGCGTCCGCTACCGCATCGCCATCCATAGCCACCACCGCAGCTGCGGACTGCGCCGGGTGCTGCAATGCTCCGGGCCACTGATAGTAGTCCCCTTCGTTGATTGTCCGTTTCAGCGGAATCCCCGCGTGCTGCAGTGCCCCGATATGGTCGGATGTATACATCAGGATCTGTCCCTGCGGAGGCAGGGTCAGCAACGCGTCTGACAGCGATCGTTCAAACGGAATCCGGCTACGCGAATTCGCCACTGCTTCCTGCAGCACAAGCGGCAGCGAGCGCGCAAGAACAACGCTATTTGCCGCGATCACGAGCAACACGGCTCCGGTTAGCCATGCATCGGCGCGCGGCCAGCGTTCGGCCGCCAGCTCAGCACACCAGTTCACCAGGAACGCAAGAAACAGCGCGAAAACCGGCAGCATCTCCATGCCGTAGCGCGTGTTGTAAAAAGAATGTGGCCACCATAGAGGAATGAAAATCGGCACCGATCCATAGGCTATGGAATAGGCATAAAAAGGCAGCGGAATCCACAACAACAGCGCGGCGGCAATCTTCTTATTACGCTGCTTCCACAGGGCAATCGCTGTGCCCGCAATCGAAAGCCACAGCAGAACATTGCTCCAGCGCAGAGGCGCTGCACCTAGCTCCGCGGCTTTTAGAAAATATAGCGAAGCGACGCGCATACTGTGCCATCCAGGGTAATGCGGTGACCCAGGTTTCGTCGTGCGCGCATCAATCATCTTCGCGGAATAAGGCCCGCGAATAAAGTCCAGCGGGTCGCCAAACTGTTTTGCGTTGTATGCGAGCCACAGTAGCGGAGCCGCAACCAGCAGCGCTGTAAATAAGACGAAAGCCCCACCCACGTGTTCACGCAAATGCCGCCGCACGCCCCACAACACAATCAGCCATGCGAACGAGGCGAAAATCCATCCGTCGTACCGGGTGAAAATCGCGCTCACCAGCACCAGCCCAGCCGCCACCAGCAGTCGAGACGCGCGCTGCTGCTCACCGGCCTTCAACGCGCGCCCGTGCTCGGCGATGAGCAGTGCGCTCCAGATCATCTCTGCGAGAAAGAGCGGCTCCGTCATTGCCGTGGTCTGCATGTAGAGCAGCCCCGGATTCAGCCCGTAAAATGCTACTGCGACAATCGCGGCAGACGGGCGCAACCAGAGCCTTGCCAGCCTGTAGATGCCGGCGCAGCCCAGTACATAGAAGGCCATGGAAGGCCACGCACCGGCCAGTCCCGTCTGCCACCATGACATCTTCTGCACAAACGGCAGCAACAGCAGGTGCGGCAGCGGCAGCCAGACCGAACCAAGCTGCCGAAAACCTGGATTGAGCGAATCGAAGAAACGGCGGGCGATATGAAGATGGGCAACCGCATCGCCATAGAGCAACAGCATGTTCCGCGGTAATCCGTATGCCAGAGCTATCAGAGATGGCAGCAACGCGACACATGCCACAAGCCATGTCTCATGTCGCAGTGAAAGCCGTTCCTGCTCCCGTTCAGTCAAGATGAGATAACTCGCGGAAGAGCTCAAAACGCCTCTCAATTTCCTCTCGCGTGAGCTGCTGCATCCGTTCCGTACCGAAGCGCTCAACAGCAAATGATCCCATCACGCCGCCGTAAAACATCGCGCGCTTGAATGCAGCCGGAGTCACTTCTTTTTGCGCCGCGAGATAGCCAAAGAAACCGCCCGCAAAAGAATCGCCGGCTCCGGTCGGATCTACAACCTCGCTCAACGGCAAAGCAGGCGCGCGGAAAGGCAAGGAAATATGCTTCGCCTCTCCGGGAAAAAGTCTGTCGCTGAAAAACGCCGTCGCACCGTATTCGCCGTGCTTCACAATCAGACTCTTTGGTCCCGACGCCAGAATCTTCTCCGCTGCACGAACAAGGTTTGCGTCTTTGGCAAGCAATTTAGCTTCGCCATCGTTGATCAGTAGGCCGTCCAACCCTTTCAATACTTTTTCCAGGTTTTCGCGATGGTCATTGATCCAGTAGTTCATCGTATCGCCGCACACGAGGCGCACGCGTGGCATCTGCCGCCGGACATTTTCCTGCAGCACAGGATCAATATTTGCCAGAAAGAGAAATTCCGAATCGGTATACTCTGCGGGAATCTTCGGCGAAAACGTCTCAAAGACATTCAGGTGCGTTTCATGCGTCTGCGCTTCATTCAGATTTTTGAGATACGAGCCCTTCCAGAAAAAGCTCTTTCCCGCCACATGCTCAATGCCGCGTGTATCCACACCACGCCGCTTCAGCACATCTTCTTCGCTCGCGGTAAAATCCTCGCCGACAATGGCGATCACGCGCACATCGGTAAAGTAGCTTGCGGCTAGCGAAAAATAAGTCGCCGCACCACCCAGGCACCGCTCCGCCTTGCCTGAAGGAGTTTCAATGCTATCGAATGCAACACTTCCCACTACCAGAATCGCCATGGTTGTCCCTGTCTTTTATTTTAGATATTTGCCCACCAGCAGATCGAGCCGTTCGCGAGTCTCTGCAGGAATCGCGGCTGGGTTTGTGAGAATCGCATATTGCAGAGCCGTAACGCAGGCGCAGGTGCGTTCTTTGGGCATCCCGGCAACAGCAGCACGTACCACCTTCGCCGCGTTCGCCGCGTTCTGGTTCAGCACCGCGACAATCTGTTCCACGGTCACATCATCGTGACCTTCGCGCCAGCAGTCGTAGTCGGTCACCATGGCCATCGTGGCGTAGCAAATCTCAGCCTCGCGAGCGAGCTTTGCTTCCTGAAGATTGGTCATGCCAATCACATCCGCACCCCAGCTGCGATAGAGGTTCGACTCAGCGCGCGTCGAGAACTGCGGCCCTTCCATGCAGACATACGTTCCACCTAGTTTGCCCACAACTTCAGACGAGGCGCAGGCCCCTGCAATCGACTTGGCAACCGTCGCACATACCGGATCGCCAAAAGCAACATGGCCGACAATGCCATTGCCAAAAAATGTCGATTCGCGATGAAAGGTACGGTCGATAAATTGATCGGGAACGACGAAATCCGTCGGCTTATGTTCTTCCTTCAGCGATCCGACAGCAGATACGGAAAGTATCCGCTCCACGCCCAGCGTCTTCAGCGCGTAGATATTTGCGCGAAAGTTCAACTCCGAGGGCAGCAGCTTGTGTCCGCGCCCATGTCGTGCCAGAAAGACAACCTTCCGCCCCTCCAGATCCCCCAGAACAAATGCATCGCTTGGCTCTCCGAACGGCGTGCTGATGCGCTCCTCGCGCGCGTTCGAAAGACCGGGCATGGAGTACAGCCCGCTGCCCCCGATAATTCCAATTTCTGCTTGCTGCAAAGCCGAACTCCATCGCATCACTCTTCCATTCAGGAAGAATGGCTCAAATAAAAATGACAGGAGAATTCAGTATAAATGCTGATGCACGCTGCCACCGCTCAATGCGGCAACGCAGCGCGCATCACTCCGCACCCGGCAAAGAAGCGCACGATACTTGCGCTCAGCTCAGGGTTGTTGCTTGGCTTTGCTGGAGCGGACCCCAGTCTTGCCGCCTGATTTGCATCGTCGCTCTGCTGTGCGCCCATCATAAGGAAGGCCAGCTTGCGCGCCGTCGTCAGGTCGAAGCTTTCGCTCACAAACACCATTCGTCCATTGGTTGTCATCACCACCGGGCCTTCGCTGGTGTTGTAGATTTGCTCCGTCTTGTCCGCTTCGTCATTTGTGTCGCGCGTCACATTGGAGTATTTCTTGCCAAGCTCATCGGCGTACATTTTGGCGAACACAGCTGCGGCTTCCGGCGACTTCCATTGCGATAAATACATCAGCGCCACCGATGCTGTTGAATCTTTTTCTGCCGCAGTTTTGGCCTTCTTGCTCTGCACCGCGTAATAGATGCCGCCATCCCACGTTGGGGTCAGCGCCGCGGATGTGTCCGGCCCACCGAACAGCTCCGACATCATACGCACATCCAACTCACCCATTACACCTATGTCGTAAGGCTCATAGTTCGCGTCCAGCAGCGGATGCAGGTCCGGCATATTGAGCACCGGCACCACCCGTTTCCGCATGTAGGCGCGCGGATTCATGATTTCAAAGCTCGAAGCTGGAGGACGATCCAGAACTCCGGCAAATGCACCAAGTTGCCCTTCATCTTTCAGTACAGTCTGCTCAAACTTCAGCCCATCCTGGTAGGGAAACAGCAAGGACTCCTTCAGCAGCAACGGCGCGCGAGCAAGCACCGGCGAGTCCGACGTATCGTCACTATCGGCCACATTATCCACCACGTCTGGATTCGTCAGCAGATTCTTTCCGGAAGGCGCAAGTAAATAGTCCACATAGACAGCCATGGCCTGCCCTTCCAGCACCGCCTCGCGTGCCGTATCTACTTCGTCTGTCTGGATGTATTCGTTATCCTGCTTTACATTGCGCGGTAAATCTTCACTCACCCCTTCGTCTTCCCACTTGTCCAGGTCGACATGCTGGTCCTGCAATGCATGCGTCAGTTCATGCGCCAGCACGGGTTTTTGTGTATCTGGGGTGGCCCAATCCAGCAGATTTACCGTCTTCGTCTTGCTGTCGTAGTAGGCTTCAATCTGCTCTTTCAGCAGCTGGAGCAAAAATGGCCGCAGCTGAAAATCCCGGTCCAGCAAACCGAACTTCTTCAACACAATCTCTGAGCGCTCCATGCGCTTGGCGTCCTTGTCGTCATTCATTTTTTCGACGAGGTACTTCTCTATCGCTTCGCGCGTCGTCAGCTTGCGCTTCACATCGTGGCGAATCGGCAGCTTCGTATCATCCGAGGCAAATTTCAGAATCACGCCCACGGAGTTAAACAGCTCTTTGGCCTGCGCCGGGCTGATGTGTGTGCCCTGCGGCGTCGCCTTTTGCGCGGCCGTATTCGCGGGCGCCTGTGCAGCGCATACCCCCACTGCAGCCGCCAGTACCAGGGCTAAATGCTTTGTCATCTTCACTTCCAACTTCCTTCCCATGCCCGACACGGCACTCCTTGCAAGGCTATAATTTTCTTATGAGCGAAACGCCGCAAATCGCTGAGGCTGGACTTACGCCTCTGGCTGCGCTTTCTCCTGCCTCTGACCTTCAGATGCACCTCGGGCGCATTACGCCTCGCGTCTTTGCCGATCAGGAATCGGAGCTGGCTTCGCTCGTGCATGCTGCTGCTGTCTACGATCTCGGTTACCTTACCCGCATCCGTCTCACCGGAGAAGACCGCCTGCGATGGCTGAACGGCATGGTCACCAATACGGTGCAGTCGTTGCCCCAGGGCTATGGCAACTATACCTTTATTTTGAACGCCCAGGGCCGCATTCAGGGCGATGGATACGTCTTCCGTGCCGCCGATCATCTTCTGTTCGAAACCGACCGTTTTCAGGCTCCTCGTCTCATTGCCCATCTCGACCATTTCATTATCATGGACGACGTGGAGCTACAGGAGTTAGACGCATCTGCAACAACTCTTGGTATAGCCGGCCCGCAAGCGCCTGAAATTCTAAGGGCTCTCGGCCTGCCCGTCCCGGAAATGCTGGCCTTCGTCCCAGCCACGCTCCACGGCGTCTCCGTCACGGTGGTTCGCGCCTATAGCGTCCTGGTCCCGAAATTTGAATTGCAGGTGGCCGCCGGAGATCTCGCGGAAGTGTGGCGCATTCTCACACAGGCCGGAGCGGCAACCGCCGGCTTTTCTGCACTGCAATCCCTGCGGATTCTGGAGGGAACGCCACTCTACGGTGTCGACATCACAGACCGCTACCTTGCCCAGGAAACCAACCAGAGCCGCGCCCTCAATTTCAACAAGGGCTGCTACCTTGGGCAAGAGATTGTCGAGCGCATCCGTTCGCGTGCTACCGTTCACCGTACCCTGCGCCAGTTTGAGCTGATCGGCAGCCTGCCCGTCGTCGGAGCCGAGCTTCGCGCGGAAGGCGACGACAAGCCCATCGGCGAAATTACCAGCGCCGCGCATTACGCACTGCCCGGCCTGCCACGCACCTTTGCTCTTGGATTCGTTCGCGTCGAAGCATTAGAGCGCAAAGCTGTTATCACCTATTCCGGAGGCCGGGCCGTACCGCTTGACGCGCCTCCTGCACTGCCCTAAACGAGAAAAGGACCATATGGAAGAGAAACCGCCGTCATTTACCGTCACGGACCGCCGCAAATTCACTGTAGAAGGCGACCTGCGCGAGCAAGCCGCTACAGCCGCCCCTGAAGAAACTGCCGAAGCTCGCGCGGCGGAGCGTCCGGTTGAATCAAGCGCGCGTATCATCACCATGCCCGCCCCAAAACAGGAAGAACCCGAGCCAAAGACAGTAGAGGAACCTGTCTCCGCCGAAGACCCGATTACAGGCCCATCGCTGAAGGAAGCCGCCGAGCAGCACGCTGCCTATGAGCAGTCGGCACGCGAAATCGACGACATACTGCGCCAGGCGAACCCCGGCGGCGAGGCCGCGCAGGATACGTCGTTCGAACACGTCATCCAATCGATCTATCTTTCCGCCGTCATGGCCATGGGCGCCGGCACGGAGCCAGGGCAGAAGCCGCGCATCGATATCGTCGGTGCACGGCAGAGCATCGACATGCTTGCCATCCTGCAGGACAAAACAAAGGGCAATCTGACAGAAAAAGAACAGCGTCTGTTGCAAAATGCGCTCTTCGATCTGCGCATGATGTTCGTCGAGCTCACAAACGCTATCGCACAATCGGCACAGCAACCGCCACCTGTGAAAAAGTGACCCTGAGCTTTTTTGAATTGTCGCCCATCTTTACGCGCAGCGAAGGGTGGGAACCACTGATCTCAACCAAAGCTCATCATCTTGAGCGATAACAAAGAACTTGCGGTATCTGTAACGGTCACGCGTAGCGCACATTGAATGCAGGCAATCCTCACCATCCTGGGCAGCGGCACATCCATGGGCGTACCCACGCTCGGGTGCGAGTGCCGTGTTTGCACTTCGTCCGATCCGAGAGATCGCCGCACGCGTCCCTCCATCGCCGTGCATTGGGAAGACCACTGCGTTCTTATCGACACCGGCCCGGATTTTCGCGAACAGGCGCTGCGCGAAAAGCTCCGCCACATCGACGCAGTTTTCTACACGCATTCGCACGCCGACCATATCCTCGGACTCGACGACCTTCGGCCACTCAGCTTTCATCATCCGAACGGCCACATCCCGCTTTATGCCGACGATGCCAGCGCCCGCATCATCGAGAAAGTCTTTGACTACACTTTTTCGGCAGAGTCGAAATACCCGACTCGTGCCCGCGTCCGTATGCACCGAATGGAAGGCCATGAATCCCTGACGATCCACGGAGCCACCTTCCAGCGAATCCCTCTGCTGCATGGCGAGCTTGAAGTCGCCGGCTTTCGCTTCGGCAGCGCAGCCTACCTGACTGACATGAATGTCATTCCAGAGACGAGTCTTCCGCTGCTCCAGAATCTCGACATCGTCATCATCGATGCCCTGCGCAAGACGCCGCATCCCAGCCACGCCAATGTCGACCAGGCTCTTGCGTGGATTGATCGCCTCCAGCCGCGACGCGCCTGGTTCACGCACATGGCCCATGATCTTCTCCATGCCGAAACGGAGAGCGAGCTACCGCCGCACGTCCGCCTCGCCTACGACGGCCTGTGCATTCCATTTGAGATATAGGCATAGACAGCCATGCAAGTCTTTCGCACGCTCGATGAACTCCCCGCCGGCTACGGTCCTACCGTCATTGCCATCGGCAACTTCGACGGCGTCCACTGCGGCCATCGCTGGATCATCGATCACGCACGCAGCTGCGCCCGCAACATCGGGGCAAAGTGCATCGCCGTCACCTTCGATCCACATCCGGTCCGCGTTCTGCGCCCCGAGGCTGCGCCGCCGCTCATCACACCCATGCCCGAGCGCCTGCGCCTGCTGGCTGAAACAGGATTGGACGCAACCGTCGTCGTGCCCTTCACAGAAAAATTCTCACACATGCCAGCCGAGACCTTCGCGCGCGACGTGCTGCACCATAGCCTGCATGGCATCGAAGTCCATGAGGGAGATACCTTTCGCTTCGGCTATCAGGCACAGGCCGGAATCGCCGAACTTATCCAGCTCGGCCATCAGTACGGGTTCAGCGTCGTCGCACATCACAGCCGAATCGTGAAGGGATTGCCTGTTTCAAGTAGTCAGATACGACAGCGCGTCGCCGCTGGAGATATGTCCGCAGCCCGCGCTCTGCTTGGACGCCCGTTTTCCATTCTCTCCAACCCGGCCCGTGGACGCGGCATCGGCACCGAACAGACCGTGCCCACCATTAACCTCGCACCCTACACTGAACTGCTTCCAGCGAACGGTGTCTACATCACTCGCATGAAAATCGGAGATGGCCCCGATGCTCTGACGTTCAACGCAGTCACCAATGCGGGCAACCGTCCGACGTTTGGCGCAGTCTCTTTCGCCGTCGAGTCGCACCTGCTCGACTTCCATCCCGTCGCTCTCACGGAAAACACGCCGCTCGAACTCGCCTTCCTAAAGCGAATTCGGGCAGAACAACACTTTCCTTCACCGGCTGCGCTCAAAACCCAGATCCTGCGCGATGTGGCTTACGCGATGCGCTATTTCCATCTGATACCGCTTCTTTCCAAATGAAGCAGCGGAAACGTCTTCAGGGTTCAAATCAACGCGATCGGGCAAAAATCACAGGCATGCCGGCAAAAAAACAGGCAAAAGTAAGTGCCGGTTTAAATCAACTCGCCACAAATCGCGACAAAAACTTGCCAACTCTTCCCTTCCGTCATTAATCTTCGATGTTTTGATAAGGCTTACTTTTTGCCTTCCGTTTGTTTGCCTAATAGGAGATTCCTCATGTCCGGAAAAATGCTCACTCGCTGCATCCTATTTTTTTGGCCTGCCTGTCTAGTCCTTATCTTCGCCTCTAACGTGTCAGCGCAGCAGACAGATATCAAGCAACTCGAAATCTATTCAGGCTTTACCTACTTCGA
>DATHQH010000075.1:0-67931 GCA_035482895.1 Alloacidobacterium sp.
CCTGTGTAGGAGAGCTGTGAATTGTTATCGCCGATGAGTGCACCGCCGCTCGTCAGCTGGTTACGATTCGCGTTCACAATGCCGAGATTCTGCGAGACGGGCTCGCCGAAGAATGGTGGTGTATAGCCGAACTCAGGTCGAATGTAGGCGACGCGGAATTCATTGAGGATGTTGGGCGTGATGATGCGGGTATAACTGCCCACGGCTCCGCGCGGGTGGCTTTGGTTCTCGCCGGTGGCGAAGCCTGCCGGAAGATTGGGAAAGAGGGAAGTCTTGGTGAAGTTGTCCTGGCCATAGCTGTAGCGGGCAAAGAATTGATCCTTGGCTGTCGGCGTAAAGTCCAGGCGAATGTCGAAATCATTGAATGAGGTGATCTGATGCTGAATGGCTTCGTAGTTGCCTTGCACCAGATTTGGATTGGTTGGTGCGGGAAAGGCATTGAAGTAGTTGACAGCGGCCTGGTTCCAGCGGTCCTGAGGAATGATGTTGCCGGCGAATGGTGTACAGGTGATGGGATCGTAAATCTGGCCCGTGGGGGCAGGCGAGGATTGGCCCGCCGGAACGGCGCATTGCGGAACGGTGGTGAGATTCTGGTTTCCCGCTGCCAGCAGCTCACTGAAATCACCCTGCCGCATCCGTGCGGTTGGCACCGTCTGGAAAGACGGTGCAAGCCCGGTCTTTTCTCTCAGCCCCTGGTAGTCGCCGAAGATAAAGAGCTTATTGTGCAGGATCGGCATGCCCAGGCTGCCGCCGAACTGGTTGCGAATGAAATTGGGAAATCTCTGAAAACCAGCGCCAAGGAACTGGTAGTTCGGATTGGCGTCGAATTCAGAGTTGCGCAGGAAGTTGAAAGCCGAGCCGTGGATGCTGTTGGTGCCGGACTTGATCGAAGACTCGACAATTGCGCCCCCGGCGCGGCCAAATTCAGCCGGGGCAACGCTGGTATTGACACGAAATTCGTCCGTCGCATCGATCGGAGTAAAGAAAACGATGGTGTTCACCAGCGACTCGTTGTTGTCCGTACCGTCGAGGATGAAATTATTTGACTGTGGACGCAGTCCATTGACTGAGAGCGCGGCGCCACCGGAATCGTTATAGCGAAAGGTCTCGACATTACCGCCTGAGCCGTTGGCCTGATCGCTGGGGTTGCCGCGTGTCACGCCGGGAGTAAGTAAGGCAAGCCCTGTGAAGTTGCGTCCGTTCAGGGGTAGCTCGGTGACCTGACGCCCCTTGATGACTTCACCCGTCGACGAACTGGCGAGGTCGATCAGCGAGGCGGTGTCGGTGACTGTGACCGTCTGGGTAGCTGCTCCTGGCTGGAGCTTCAAGTCGAGTGCTTTGACCTGCGAGACATCCAGAGTCAGCGATTGCACCAGGGTCGCGAATCCGCCTGCTTCTACTTTGATGCTGTAGCTTCCACGCGGCAGGCCGCTGAGAGTGAAGTTGCCGCTCGCGTCCGACGTTGCCGGAAACTGAGTCCCCTGATCAACGCTTGTAAGGGTGATAGTAGCGCCCGGAATAACGGCACCATTTGGATCTGCGACCGTGCCCTGGATGCGTGCCGTATCCGTCTGCCCCAAGAGGACAGACGCAAGAAACGGCATAAGCAGAAAACAAACCGTCAATCTTGCGAACCAATTTTTATGCATCATATGTTGCCTCCAAATTAAGCTCGCACCCTTCTTGCTTCTTTATGTCTTTATCATGCGAAGTACGAGCTAGATGCACACTTGAATCCTTCATGAATACGATCGGCAATGCACAACGTCTCTTTTCTTCATCACGGCAACTTAACCGAAATAGTCTTTTATTTTCAATTAGTTATGGATTTATCTCACTTGAGTTTAAGGGAATTATGGAGTAGACTGGCTAGTTTGATCTGTTTACTAACAGAACAACATTTAGTGGTGACAGCTGGTGTCCACGACGGCCAAACATATCGCAAGGGTGCGGTTCGGAGTTTTTGAAGCCGATCTTAAGTCGGGAGAGCTGTATCGATCAGGCATCCGGGTACGGCTTCAGGCGCAGCCGTTTCGGGTGCTGACATTTCTTCTTGAAAATGCGGGCGAAGTCGTTTCCCGTGACCAACTCCAACATTATCTATGGGGCAGCGACACGGTCATCGATTTCGAGCATAGCCTCGGGACGGCGATCAACAAGATACGGGATGCATTAGGGGATTCGGCCGAAAATCCTCGTTTTATCGAGACGCTAGCGAAACGCGGTTATCGCTTCATCGCTCCCGTCTCTTTTGAGCAGCCGTCAGAACCGCTCCCGATTGCGAATGCGGCTTTACCGCAAGCTCCGGAGTTAACGGCCGATGCTCAAATAGGATCCACAAGGCGGAGATCTGTCACCAGCGGGTTGCTGTTCGCAATCTGTGCTGTATGCGTCATCGCCCTTGCGGCGATTGCTTTTCGGTTTTTCGACCGCGATGACCAGCTGCCGTTACAGATTTCCCGTGTCACATCTTCGGGACGCATTTCCCCGGGAGACGCATTTCTTGAAAATCTTCCAGGAATCGCGACTGACGGTACACGGCTGTATTTCCCCGAGCTCGAGAATGGACGCATGCGTCTGGCGCAAGGACTGATTGCCGACGGCGAAGCGACGAATCTCACTCTTCCTGATGAAATCGTTGCTCCGCTGCTCGGAGATATTTCGCCGGATGGGTCAAAGCTAATCATTCGAAATCACATCTCGGCGGAAGCAGAACAGACGCTGTGGATCGTACCCACGCTAGGTGGGGCAGCGCGGCAGATCCCCGGTTTACTGGCGCACGATGCAACGTGGATGCCGGATGGGCACCACATTCTGTATGCAACCGGCAACACTTTGTGGATAGCTGGAGAAAATGGAGAGTCGCCTCAGCGGTTTGCCGTTTTGCCCGGACGTCCGTTCTGGCTTCGATGGATACCCGGCGGAACTGTGTTGCGCCTGACACTATTGGATCCGGGCAACCACACTACATCTCTATGGGAGCTGGATGCGAACGGAAAAAATGCCCACCAGCTTCTCCACGGCTGGAGCGCGCCCTCGAGCGAATGCTGCGGAAGCTGGACATCGGACGGGAAAAACTTCGTCTTCGAATCCCAACATAGCGGCGAGAACAATATATGGATATTGCGGCCGAGGAGCGGTTACCCGGAACAGCTGACGAACGGCCCCCTCGATTATCAGGCGCCGATCACGTCGAGGACAGGCTATCGCATCTTTTTCATCGGTGCGGATACGCGCTCCGAACTGCTCGACTACTCATCCGCAAACAAGACTTTCCTGCCATATGGGGAAGCGCTGGCGACGGCAAACCGCGTCGTATTTTCACGCGATGGCAAGTGGATGGCCTGGATCAGCAATGAGGACAGCTCGTTGTGGCGCAGTCGTGTCGATGGTACCGAGAGGGTGCAGCTGACCGGGGGGCCGATGGAAGTTTTCATGATGCAATGGTCGCCGGACGGCAGACAGCTTGTATTTATGGCCAGAGAACCGGGAAAGCTCTGGCGGATCTACACGATCGGCGCCGATGGCAGCAGTCTGCATTCGATGTTGCCGGAGAACCGCAATGAAGCCGACCCCGACTGGTCGCCCGATGGTAAAGAGATCGTTTTCGGAAGAGTGCCTGCGCTCATGGGCGAGACGGTGGAATCAAAGGCAATTTATCGGTTCGATATTGAAGCCGGAAAAACGACCTTGCTTCCGGGTTCCCAGGGGCTTTTCAGTCCACGATGGTCGCCGGACGGCCGCTACATTGCAGCTCTATCTCTCGATATGACTCGGCTGATGCTTTATGACATATCAACCGGCACTTGGCGATTGCTGGCTCAGCAAAGCGCAGCTGACCCTTTCTGGTCCCGGGACAGCAAATCAATTTTCTTTCACACCTATGTGCAGAAAAACCAGATGATTTACCGGATCGAAGTGCTCAGTGGGAAGGTGGAGCACGTCGCCGACCTTGAGGATTTGCACTTTGCCGATGCAGTAGATTATCAGTTTGCCGGGCTCACTCCGTATGACACGCCGCTGGTGAATGCCCGCATGTCGACGGCGAATATCTACTCGACAGAGTTGAGAAAGTAATTGCGGACGGCATAGCCTGATTGTTGATAAGGATCTGTTGCGTTTTGAACTTAGTCCTTTTCAGGCTGAGTTCCACTAAGACTTCTTAGATATAACTGCAGCCATTCATGTATTGGCCAACCAGGAAAAATCTCATTCCACTCTTGAAGGTCTTTATTCGTCTCTTCGAAATCTTTCTGCGTGGAGGAAAAAGATTCCGAAGGGACAGCCAGTAGAAAGACGCGCAAGCGCTCTCCTCCTAAACTTCCAAAAAGACGCAGGCGATAGGTGCCGGGACCCTTAAGTGAGAGATGGCCTTCATCGTGTGGACCAGACCAGCTCAGCGAATGCTCTGATGGTTCAGCGTCACTCTCGCCCTGCAATGTCAGCCGATAGTGTCCCGGTGGCAGAGCTGCAAACGGTTGCTTCAACGCAATACTTCCATCACCTTGAATAGGCACAACTGTCTCTACTATTGTGGTTGTTGAGACGACTGGCGCTTTGGGTAAGCTAGCTGTGGAAGTAACCTGCTTCATCACCCTTCTGATCGTATCGAATAGCTCAAGGGCATCTTTATCGGGCTCTGCCATGAGGGCAGGTATACGAAATCCCTGCGAGCAGGTATGGGCGTCGTGGCAATCAAAGAAAAGCCGCTGCCCATCCGGCAGCAAAACAAGAATCGACCCATTGGCGGTGGTGTCTGCTGTCAGCAATGCGCCGGGAGGTACATCGTCACCTTTATGCAAAGGGTGTTGCTCATGATTCAAATACCAGTTTCCATGCACCTCCCACGCAATCCCACTTTTCGCGGTTGTTTCGGTGTAGATCCATGCTGAACAAATAAGTAAAGGTATCGCAGCTAGCCAAGTTTTCAAAAGCATCCATTGTCCCCCTAGATAATGTTGCAAGTATTACGGGTTACTGCAGGTAACCATTGAAGGTAATGCTTCTTAGAGCGCGCGCAAGTAATAACTGGTCACCAGAGGCTCCTGTCTGCTGGGTAACGGATCTGTAGCAACAGTTTCCAAAAAGTGTCATTGCTGGAGAACTTGCGCGAAGTTTTACTCTTCCTACTGCTTCTTCTTCTCCCAGCAGGCAAACAAGTAAATGTCAACAAGTTATTGAGCTTTCTCCGCTTTTCACTCGATAGCTCTATAGCCTGCGGCGAGTGGGCTTCCAGTTGCATGGTGTGGAAGCGTTCAAAGTTACTCCTGGGATCTCTAGCCTCAATGATCAGCATATGTGTGCATGGGTCGATCGGGATCACTTTGAGAACCGGTCAAAAGATGATTTCACAGATGAGGTCACATGCGAATCTTTTCTGCCTCACAGGTTCCCCTGCCTGCCATTGTTGATGATAAGCTTCCGGCTCGGCGCTGGCTCAAGGCATGTATGGCTTTGTCATTGCTGTGCTTGCTGAATATACATATCGGCGCGCAGACAGCTACGGCGGTAAATGTGCCAATGTGGCGCTACGGCAACGCGAGCGCAGGCGCAAACTCACAAGAAACACTGCTTAATGTTTCGAACATAAATACTACGAGCTTCGGGAAACTGTTTAGTGTAGCAGTTGACGGATATGTATACGCACAGCCGCTCTATGTAGCGGGCATCACCATGCCCGACGGTCTTGTTCATAATGTCATCTTTATAGCTACCGAACACGATAGCGTGTACGCCTTTGATGCGGATACGAACGGAGGGGCCAATGCCCAGCCGCTGTGGAAGGTAAGCATGATTGACACGGCGCATGGCGCCGCTGCTGGAGCCACTACAGTACCCAACTCCACCATTGGATCGCTGGATATTGTTCCAGAGGTTGGTATTACCTCTACCCCTGTTTATAACCTGGCCAGTCAGACGCTGTATGTAGTAGCCAAATCAGAAGAGAACGGTAGCTATATACAACGGATTCACGCTCTAAACATGCTGAACGGCTCTGAACAAGCAAATAGTCCCTCGCAGCCAATTGCGGCAACGGTTACTGGTGGAGGCAATGGAAGCGCCAATGGAAAGCTCGCTTTCAGTTCCCTGTGGCAGCTTAACCGGGTAGCCCTCAATCTATTTAACGGCTATCTGTATGTGGCATTTGGATCGCATGGGGACAATGGGCCATGGCATGGGTGGGTGCTGGCCTACAATGCCACGACTCTGAATCAGACTGGCGTTTTCTGTCTCTCGCCGAATGGATTAGGCAATGGAGTATGGAGTTCAGGTGCCGCAATGCCTATCGATACCGTTAACCCGAGCGGGCGCATGTTCCTCACTGCCGGCAACGGTACATTGACTACCTACCCGCCTCTTTCCAGCCAGACAGATTACAGCAATAGCATTCTTCGTTTGGATCTGGGAAGCGGCACTCTTACGCCGGGCAGTGCATTTACGCCATTCAATCAGGCAGCTCTTACCAGTTCCGATCTGGATCAGGGTTCAGGGGGCGAACTTCTACTTCCCGACCAGCCGGGTACCTACCCGCATGAACTTTTACAAATCGGGAAAGAGGGAAGGATCCTTCTTCTGAATCGCGATAGCCTCGGAGGGTATGCCCCAGGGGGAAGCTCCAATACGAACATCATCCAGGATATTACTGGTGCGACCGGTGGCTTATGGAGTACTCCTGCCTACTGGAATGGCCATGTATTCATGTGGGCAAGCGGAGACTCCTTAAAGCGATTTGAGCTGACAAATGGCCTCTTGAGCACAACTGCGAGCAGCAGCTCAACTGTTAAGTCAAGCTTTCCGGGAGCAACACCAGTTGTTTCATCCAATGGTATGCAGAATGCCATCGTATGGGCGGTGCGGAGCGATGCATATAACTCGAATGGTTCGGCCATTCTCTATGCCTTCGATGCCAGCAATCTGACGACTCCCATTTACGAAAGTGACACCAACTCAGCCCGGGACGATGCCGGTCCAGCAAATAAATTCACACCTCCAGTAATTACAAATGGCAAAGTATACGTCGGTGCTGCGTATCAGGTCGATGTCTATGGCCTGTTGAACGGTGCTCAGACGGCTGCCGCCCCCGTGATCTCTCCGAACGGTGGTACGTTGATGACGCCGCAGCAGGCAACAATAACAGCGGCAACCCCTGGCAGCACGATCTACTATACGACGGATGGCAGCTTGCCCACAGCCGCGGCGGCCGTCTATACCGCTCCCATCACGATTTCGACCGGAACCACGATTCGAGCGATAGCCAGCGTAGAAGGTTATTTGCAGAGTGCAGTAAGCACGGCCGTTTTCACCTTCTTAACGCAAACGCCCGCACCTTCATTCTCGCTGGCTGCAGGCACCTATACTTCCGCACAGACTGTCACCATCGGCGATTCGCTGAGTAAAGCCGTCATTTACTATACGACGGACGGTTCTACTCCTACGCTCAATTCTTCTGTTTACAGTGGTCCAATCACAGTGAGTACCACAGAGACGCTGCAGGCCATTGCGGTTAGCGGCACCTTGACTCCCAGCCTTGTGACCTCGGCAACCTATTCGCTCCAGTACTCCGGTACAGGGATTAATTTCGGAAGTGGTTTTTCAGTAATCACAGGCTTGACTCTCAATGGAAGTACAGTGAATAGCGATGATAGCCGGTTGCAACTTACCACAGGAGGCACGAACCAGGCCGGCAGCGTTTTTTATAACACGCCGATGAACATTCAGTCGTTCGTAAACGACTTTTCATTCCAGCTTTCCAATCCGCAGGCAGACGGGTTTACCTTCACAATTCAAAACGTAAGCCCAAAAGCGCTGGGGATATCCGGCGGTTCCCTCGGCTACGGGGCAGACATTACCAGGGGTACTGGAGGAATTCCTAATAGCATTGCCATCAAGTTCGATCTTTACAGCAACACGGGTGAAGGACCGAATTCGACGGGGATTTATCAAAATGCCGCACCGCCGACATTGCCGGCAATCAATCTCACGCCTTCGGGTATCAATCTGCACAGCGGTGACAGTATGAATGTGCATATGACCTACGACGGCACGACACTTACGATGACGATTACCGATCCGGTCAGTAGCAAGACCTTTACGCAGAGTTTCCCGATTAATATTTCTCAGGTGATCGGGAGCAATACTGCCTATATCGGTTTTACGGGTGGGACCGGCGGCCTGACTTCAAGCCAGAAGATTCTGACATGGACATTTGTCTCGAATCCTCAACCGGCTGCGCCGTCGCCAGTCATTACGCCGAATGGAGGCACCTTCACATCGCCGCAGTCTGTCAGCATATCGGATACGGTGACCGGCGCGGTGATTTACTACACGACGGATAGTTCGACGCCGACTATATCATCGCCTGTGTATAACGGACCATTTACCATCAGCAGTGGTTCGGTGGCGGTGAAGGCATTTGCTGTAGCCCCGGCGATGAGCGCCAGTCCGATAAACTCAGCCAACTTTACCGTTACTTTGCCGACGACGGCTCTTCCGTCTTTTTCTCCAGCTGCTGGAACGTATGTCGGGACGCAGGTTGTATCGATAGCCGATGCAACTGCCGGAGCAGTAATTTATTACACAACCGACGGTTCGACGCCGACGCCGAGCTCCAATACCTATTCCGGACCGATAACCGTCACAGCATCGCAAACGATCAACGCAATCGCTCTCGCTCCAAACTATGCGATCAGTGGGGTGAGCAGCGCTGCATATGTTATCCAATCGACGGGACAAAACATCAATTACGGCAGCGGTTTCACGAGTACTTCAAATATAGCGCTGAACGGGAGCGCAAAGCTCAATAGCACCGCCAGCGCCCTCCAGCTTACAGATGGACACGTGACTGAGGCGGGCTCGGCCTGGGTAAAGACTCCGGTAAATGTAACTGCATTCGTTTCGGACTTCACCTTCCAGATGGTGAGTCCCGTGGCGGACGGATTCACCTTTGCGATCCAGAGCAATGGAACATCTGCTCTCGGAGCGGCGGGCGGCTCACTGGGCTACGCGAATATTCCGAACAGTGTAGCGCTGAAGTTCGACATCTATAACAATAGTGGCGAAGGGACGAATTCGATTGGGATTTATACCGGCGGAGCTGCGCCAACCGTTCCAGCCACAAATCTGACTGGCAGTGGAATTGTTCTTAACAGCGGGGATGTATTCCATGTACATCTTGTCTATAACGGAACTGCACTTCAGGTAGGTATTACCGACACAAACACGTCGGCATCGTATATGATTGCCTACCCTGTGAATATTCCAGGGGCTTTGGGAACCAGCCAGGGCTATGTAGGCTTTACCGGCGGCACAGGCGGCTCAACCGTCACCACCAATATCCTGAATTGGACGTTGACCCCTGTCAGCCAAACGGTCACCGCAGATCCAACGTTCAGCCCGGCACCCGGCTCGTATACAACAGCTGCTCAAGTCACATTGAATAGTCTGACGCCCAACGCGACCATTTACTACACGGTAGATGGTTCACAGCCAAGCCATACATCAGCCGTTTACTCAGGACCGATCCAGGTAAATGGAAATTCGCTCACGGTAAAGGCGTTTGCAAGCGCTGCAGGCTTACAGGATAGTCCGATAGTTACAGGCTCGTATGTGATCCAGCAGCCTGGTGTGGCGCAACCTGTGCTTTCACCAGCGGCTGGAACCTATAGCTCCGTGCAGGTCATCTCCCTTTCGTCGCCTGTTTCGGGTGCTGCGCTCTACTACACCACTGACGGCACTACGCCGACCACTGCATCGCCGCTATACAGGGCGCCGATTATGATCAGCGGATCAAAGACGATACAGGCAATTGCTGTTGTTCCAGGTGTCGGACAAAGTAGTGTCACAACCGGAGTGTATGTCATCCAAGATGGAGGTCAGGCGGTTAACTTTGCGAGCGGGTTTGCGAACGCTCAGGGCCTTACCTTTAACGGCAATGCGGCGAATCCGAATGACGGGACGCTAAAAATCACGGATACAAGCGCCACGTACGAAGCAGGCAGCACATTCTTCAATGTGCCTGTCGATATCCGGCAATTTCAGACAAGCTTTACGTTCCAGCAGACAAACGCCGTGGCCGATGGTTTCACCTTTACCATTCAATCGAACGCACCCACGGCTCTCGGACCAAGCGGGGGTGGCCTCGGCTATGGTCCGGCTTCTACGACAGGAAAGGCCGGCATTCCCAACAGTATAGCCATCAAATTTGACTTGTTTAACAATCTGGGAGAGGGCACAGATTCGACGGGGTTATATCAAGGCGGTGCATCGCCTACCATCCCAGCGGTCAATCTCACACCATCGGGAATAGTGCTTACCAAGGGCGATCCGATGCTTGCAAAACTCACTTATGATGGAACGACGCTCACGCTTAATCTTACCGATCAAAAGACGAATGCTACCTTTACACAGGGTTTCCCCGTAAATATTCCGGCAGTCGTCAATTCTACATCGGCGTATGTCGGATTCACCGGCGGCACGGGTGGGCTTACGGCATACCAGAAAATACTGAACTGGACATTCACGCAAACGACTGCCACTCCTGCGATCTCACCTGCCAGCGGCACCTATACAAGCGGGCAGACGATCACTATGAGTGACACGACTCCAAATGCTGTAATTTACTACACGCTTGATGGTTCCACACCTACAAACCAGTCACTCGTATATACGGGCCCGCTGACGATCACAAATAGTTCTGAGACGGTCAATGCCATTGCGATCGCTTCGAGCTATGCGCCAAGTGCAGAAGCAACTGCGACGTATTCTTTGCACTAGCTTTCCGGCCTGACCAAATAGTGCACGCACACGATCTGCAAGCAGGGGACATGGTGTTCTACCATGCTCCCTGCTTGCCGCCGAACCACCATACCACTCCTACGGTCGCTGTGGTCTGGCTGTTGCTGAGGTTGCCCAGAGTATCTGTGAGGAAGTAGGGCTGGTTCGAGAAGTCGTGGCGCAACTCCTCGCGCATAAGAAAACCATCACCTACAGCCTGGTCGAAAGTCACGGTAAATTCCTTGAGCGCCTGCTCTTTTCCGCTGTAAAGGCCGCCGCGGTCGGATAAATATTCGGTGCGTCCGGAAAGCGAGAGCAGCGGGTTGAACTGATAGCGAGCATAGAGCGCTCCTCCATCGGTGTGTTGCGGAGCAGAGTATGTCTGAACACGGCTGATCACGTAGTCGCCCTCAAGAGCAAACGTGAGCTTCGGCGTAGCAATCCAGGTGGCGTAGCTGTCAAAGATATGGAGCTTGCCTTTTGGCGGATTCGGAAGGGGAAGGAAGGGAAGACCTTGCTGCTCGGGCAGATTCGGCGGCCCATTCGTAACATATTCGAAATCAGGGTGCTCCTGGCCAAGGTAGTAATTCATGACCCAGTCGATGGACTTGTGCGGTTTCGCTTCGAAGCCGAACATCTGGTCTTTGAAATTGTTGAAGGGCTCAGTCTGCTGCGTG
The DNA here is from genome assembly GCA_035482895.1 of Alloacidobacterium sp. GTDB lineage: Bacteria > Acidobacteriota > Terriglobia > Terriglobales > Acidobacteriaceae > Alloacidobacterium. Next base: position 11,451 of record DATHQH010000075.1, read on the forward strand.
CCGTTGACTGTCCAATAATGACCAGAAATCCAGGGAGTGAAGGCATAGGATGCGCGAAGACCTGCATGGTAGAAGGGCAGGTAATCGAACCAGTACGACCGCGAATAGTTCATCTGGTCCTTTGTATAGTTACCTTCAATGCCGAGTGAACTGGCCCACTTGCCGAAGTCAACACTGAGCCCGCTGCCTACAGGAACGATATATGTTCCGTAGGCCTGAAAAATATTGCGGTAGATCTCAGGGCGCGCCTCGTTTGCAGGATTACCCTGCAAGGTTTCCGTCGCCTGGCCAAATTGCAGGTCAATGCGGGCGCCGAAACGCTTGCCATTCGCCGGATCCGGCGCGTGTTCCATGATGAAATCTGCCTGATTCAGGCTAAACGCATTGCTGCTTACGTCATATGCGCGCAGCAGGTTGGCGCGCCCGATCGGTTCATTGAAGTTGTAGGCATAGTAGCCATCGAACGTCATGTTGATGGTGGTTCCATTCATGAAATTGAGAGTGCTGCGATCCGCTTCAGTCAGGGTCTGCACTGGCGGAGCATCGACATGTTTCGCAGTGAGATTGGCTCCGGCGGTGCCGAGGGCTGTTGCGCTTGCGTCCGGGGCAATGACTGCGATGCTCGCGGTCTCCTCATTTTCGAGCTTCGTCAATCGCGCATTGATCGCCGTGAGTTCCTGACGCAGCTCACGGATCTCTTCTGCGCGCGAAGTGTCGGCTGTCTGTGCTCGAAGTATAGGAGAAGATGTGAGACATAACGATACGATGCAGGCTGATAACAGAAGGCGTTGCGGACGATTCATGGCGATCCTTCCCGGACGACATATTGCACCAACAGCGTTACAGCGAAGTCATTAGAAATTCATAAGTGCGGCGTAAAAATAGCCGAGGATACGTGGCGCAGATCCCAGGCAGCCCCAAAACGGCGCGAAGCAGGCGTTTCGGAGCACAGACCCTGGCGAGAGATCTTCAGATGCTGGCGGGATGCCGATTATGGCCCCTCCCTGCTATACTGACTCGTTGCGGGAACTACTTAAAACCATTCCTGTTTTCAAGCATTTCGCCGCAAATCGAAATCACATAAGCTTCCGAGGTTTCCCATGTCCGGCCATTCAAAATGGGCGACAATTAAGCACAAGAAAGGGGCGCTTGACGCGAAACGCGGCAAGACTTTCACGCGCCTGATCAAAGAAATCACGATTGCAGCCAAAGCTGGCGGAGATCCCGATGGAAATCCTCGCCTGCGTACCGCTGTGGCAGCCGCGAAGGCAGAGAACATGCCTGCGGATAACATCAAGCGCGCGATTCAGCGCGGAACCGGCGAACTCCCCGGCGCAATTTACGAAGAGATCACCTTCGAAGGCTATGGTCCTGGCGGCGTTGCAGTCATTGTGGAGACAACGACCGACAACCGTAACCGCACGGTAAGCGAAGTTCGTCATGCGTTTTCGAAAAATGGCGGGAATCTGGGCGAATCCGGCTCGGTTCGCTTCATGTTCACGAAGAAGGGCGTAATCGCTGTGCCCAAAACCGCTGCCGATGAAGAGAAGCTGATGAACATCGTGCTCGAAGCGGGCGGCGACGACCTGAGCGATGAAGGCGATACATGGGAGATTCTTACTGATCCCGCAGCCTTCGACGCGGTCGCGGAGGCGATTCGCAATGCGAAGATCGAAACCGTCATGTCTGAGGTAACGATGATCGCGACCACCTACACCCGGCTCGAAGGCTCAACTGCAGCGCAGATGATTCGTCTGCTCGAAGCTCTTGAAGATCACGATGATGTGCAGAATGTCTATTCGAATTTCGATATGGACGCCAAGCAGCTGGAAGAGGTTGCAGGCTGATACGGTCATCCAAGGTTTATGAGAGGGCCGCCAATTGGCGGCCTTACTTTTAGGGCAACATACCGAAGCGTAGTTTACCTTGAATCATCAGAAAAAGATCACAAACACAAATCCTATGTTGAAAAAACTGTTTCCCTCTCTCGCTGTTCTGGCTTCCGGTCTGTTTTCACTTTCAGCTATTGCGCAGAGCTCGCAGGCACCGGTAATTAGGAACGACAGTCCGGCATCAGCCGTGCTGGCGATCCGCCCATGGGAATTCGGACCATTCTTTCAAGGCGGCGTCGGTGTTGGCGACCGCTCCGATTTCAGCTTCACCAGCGCGGGTGTGCGCTTGGGTAAGGTCATTACGAACCAACATCTGCCAGGTTTTCTGCGCGGACAGTTTGAATACGCAGGAGAACTGATGCCATATTGGCAGTCATTCACTCCGGCGCCGCATATGCAGCTTACGAAGTATGAGTTTGAAGGGCAAACGGGGTATGCATTGCTGCCGTATAACGGCGGCACGTTTACCGGAGTCAGCATTACGCCCATTATCCTGCGCTGGAATTTGAAGGCAAGGAAGCGCTTCGCTCCCTTTCTACAGGGGGCGGGCGGTCTGATCTGGACGAACCATAAGTATCCGCCGGACATCATCGTCGAGCGTGGTCAGCCGGGCGGCACAAGTGTGTGGAATTTCACGCCACAATTTGGGGTCGGCTTTCACTATTTTGTGAGGCCCAGGCAGTCGGTGACTTTCGGGGCGAACGCGATTCATATCTCAAGCGCGTCTTTGGGCGACCGCAATCCAGGTGTGAATGCGAGCGTACAATTCCAGATCGGCTATACCTGGTGGAAATAGACCAGGGCAGGAATGAAAGATTGAGATGAGCGATGCGTTAATCGAGTGTGTGCCGAATTTTTCCGAGGGGGCAGACCCGCGTAAGGTCGCGTCCATCGTTTCGGCCATGCAACTCGATGGCATATCGCTGCTCGATTGGTCGCTCGATGCCGACCACAATCGCTCCGTAGTAACGATTGCAGGCCCTCCTGCTCAAGTGATGGAAGCTGCCGTTCGCGCAGCAGGTCGCGCATCCGAGTTGATCGACTTGACATCCCAGACTGGCGTGCACCCGCGCATCGGGGCCGCGGATGTCATCCCATTTGTTCCGATTCGCGGCATATCGCTCGAGCAGTGTGCATTACTGGCGCGGCAGGCCGGCATGGAGATCTGGAACCGGTACCGTGTGCCGGTGTATTTCTATGAAGCGGCTGCGGCGCGGCCGGATCGTGCTTTGCTCGAAGATGTGCGACGCGGCCAGTTCGAGGGGCTGCGTGATCTGGTGCGCAAGGATGTTTCGCGGCGTCCGGACGTCGGTGGGCCGGATCTTCATCCAACGGCAGGAGCTTCGGCTGTGGGAGCCCGACGCTTTTTGATTGCCTACAACATCTATCTGGACACAACGAACGTAACGACCGCACGGGCCATTGCCAAGGAAATTCGCGCATCTGGTGGAGGGCTTTCCGGCGTCAAGGCGATGGGAGTTCTGGCTCACGGTATGGCGCAGATCTCTATGAATATCACAGACTTCCGGCTGACTTCCGTGGCTGATGCCTATGCTGCGGTGAAGCGGCAGGCGGCCAAGCATAGGACGCAGCCGGTTCGGGGTGAACTGATCGGGCTCTTGCCGGAAGCGGCATTTGAGCAGGATAGCGAGTGGGTGCGTCAATTACATGGATTTGATCCAAAAGAGAAACTTCTGGAACGCAAACTAGAGCAGCCGATTGAGTGGCCGGTGCCCGAACGGCACAGCGCCAGTCTAAAATAAGAAGAGGCAGGCACGATTGCCTGCCTGGCAGACAGGGATGCAGCAAGAACGAAACCGCTGCCCCGGAGGTATGGATTTGAAATTTGGCAAGAACTTATCGCTCGCAGCCACCCTGGCGCTCGGCATCTTTGCCGCACTGCCCGCGGTTGCCGCGCAGCTTGGCGGCGATGCACGTGCCGCGATTCCCAAAGATGTCCAGCAGTTGATTGTCGTCGACTACCGCGCCATGCAGAACTCGGACGCTGCGATGAACCTGAAGGCGCGCGTGCTCCCACCCGAGCTGAAGCAGCTTGAGACAGCGCTCAAGTCGTCTGGCTTGAATGACAACCACGATGTCGACGAGTTGGCATTCGCCGCCTTCCGCACAAGCGGTAGTGGGGACAGCACGAAAATTGTCGGTCTTGCGCAGGGACAATTCTCTCTCCAGGACATTCTGGGTAATTTCAAAAAGCAGAAGGTGAAGGCCACAAAGCTTCGCGACAATCTGATCTATCCCATGGGCGCTAGCGGCATGTTGGTAACTTTTTTGAATCCCACGACCATGGTCTTTGGCTCAAGTGATGCCATTAAGTACGCGCTCGATGCGCGCGATGGCCTGTCGCCGAACTTCCTGAGCAACGACTCGATGATGCAGCAGATGTCGATCGTCGATACGGAGCCGATCTGGAGCATTCTCGACCAGAAGGGAACGCAGATGATGATGCGCGGCGTGCTCGGCGAAGCATCGCAGTTGGCGGACTATGACACGGTTAAAAAGCGCTTGACCGGCTCACGGTACACCATGAACTTTAACAACGGCGTAAAGTTCAGCCTCGATGTGGTTACGCCAGATACGTTCACTGCCGCCACGATGTCATCCCTGTTGAATGCCGCAGCCATGTACAAGAAAGTCGGCGGTACGGCGGCGGAAAAATCAGCCATCGACAACACAACCATCGACTCAAGCGCTGGAACGCTGCAGGTTCGTTTCGCGGCGTCGGACAGCCAGTTTGCTTCTCTGCTGCAGTCTCCGCTCTTCCAGTCAGTCGTTCACTAAAACGATTCGTCCACTGTTTGCTTGAAAAGGGGCACGGCGCCAGCCGTGCCCTGACTACTTTGCCGCCGACTCCAGAGTGGAAGCAGCGCGATGGATGGCTTCGGTGAGCGTGGTAAGCTGCGTCGCCGCGCGGGCACTGTCTTTCGCGTCAATGGCCTCGTTTACGCCGGGAATGACAACAGCAGCGTAGCCCGTATATTCCCCTGGAGCGTAGATGGTGTGCTTGAACCACGGGCGATTGGGCAGTCCTGCCGGCGAGAGCAAATCGCCTTCCACCTGCCGCAGTTGGGCGTTAAGCTCTGTGGAATTGCCGGGGAGGCTCTGCTGCTTCTTGCGAACAGCCTCTGCCGCGGTGGTGAACTGTTGTGCGGCAGCCAGAGCCGGTGCGAAATCCAGGCCCGAGACTTTGCTCTCATCGGCCTTTTTCCTGGCTGCGTCAAGATACTCGGTGATTTCCTTTCCGTAATTCACGTAGTCGTAGGGCAGCACGTCGGTGTCGGCCATATGGAGCACTTCAAGACCGAAGATGCGCGCTTGCTGCTGCTCGTACACAAAGGTGGGATCGGCATTCTTGATGAACCAGTTGTAGTTGTCGAAGACAGAGTGGTAAACGCCGTAAGGGCCGGAGGAGCCGATGTCGGTAGATGGCACGCCGAGATGCTGGATGAACGGCGTGTAGTCAGAACCGCTGCCGAGATCGCCGATTTCAACTTCGCTGTTTTGATGGGACGCGCCCTGGCCCAGATGCTCATTCGCCGAGTGGCGGCGCGACTCGCCCTCTGCCTCGCTCTTCTTCCACTGGTCGTATACGTTGCCGCCCTTCGGACTTGGAACTTCCTTCGTGACATCGCGGACAAAGTCTTTGAGTGAGGGCACGGCGGATGCGTCAAAGTTCGGTCCGGCAACGCCGACATCTGTATTGAAATAAGCGACGGCATGGCTCAGCCGCTCCGCATTGTCTTCTGCCCATTCGGTCGAGCCGATCAGTCCTTCTTCTTCCGCGTCCCAGCTGCCGAAGACAATGGTGCGCTTCGGCCTCCAGCCGGTCTTGAGCAGCTCGCCGATGCCATGCACGGACTCAAGCATCGCTGCAGTGCCGCTGTTGGGGTCGACTGCGCCATAAACCCAGGCATCGCGATGGTTTCCTGCAACGACCCATTCATTGGGCCATTCGGTGCCAGGAATTTTGCCGATCACGTCCCAGATAGTGCGATAGGCGTAGTCCTGCTTGAGAACCATATGCACTTTTACGCCGCCTGGGCCTGCATGATAGGTGAAGGGCAGAGCTCCTTGCCATTCATGCGGGACCGTGGGCCCGGCAAGCGCTTCCAGAATCGGCGCGGCATCGTGATAGGAAATTGGGGTGGAGGGAATCTGCGGCATGCTCGCCGCTGTTTCCGGCTTTAAGCGCTTGGATTCAGCCAAGTCGGGCGTTGAGGCCACACCGGGCGTGCTCGCGTCTCCGGGATACTTGAACATGTACTGCACCGAGCCGCGCTGCACGCCGGTTTCCGGACGATAGGGGCCTTTGGGGTACATATCACCGCGATAATAACCGTCGTCTGACGGGTCGGAATAGATGATAACGCCGGCCGCGCCGTGCTCCTGAGCAACATAGACTTTTACACCACGGAAGTTTCCGCCATAGCGCACAAGGACAATCTTGTCTTTCACACTGATGCCCAGATCTTCTAGCTTCTTGAAGTCTTCCGGGCGTCCATAGTTGGCGTAGACGACCTCGGCCGTGATGTCTCCGGACGGCGACGAGCCGTTGAACGGCATGACCACGCGCGGGTCTTTGTCAAAAGGATCGCCCTCGACGTGCTCGCGCGTCGGTCCGGTCATCAGCACCTTGCCATTGTTGTCGGTTGCAGTGATATGGATTGCCTTCGGCAGATTGAGCCACGCCCTGTAGGGCACGATGGCCGTATCGAGTCCGGCAGCCTTGAATTTTTCCGCTACGTACACGGCCGTGTCGTAGTCTTCCTTGGATCCCGCAATATGGGGCGATGCGGTGAGCGTCTTCAGCTCTTCGCCTGCGAGTTTCGCATCCGGCACGGCAAGAAATTGCTGATCGATTTTAGATTGCGCGGAAAAATCGCGATAGCCGAAAAGTGACTGAGGCGTGCTGGTTGTTTGAGCGGGCAGCGAAGCGGCAAGCGCGGAAAGGCAGAGATAACTTGCAAGAGCACGACGGTCCAAAAAACTGCTCCTTAAAACGGTTTTGATGAGTTCCATGAAGAAATGGATATGTAAAAGAAAAAGCTTACACTAATGGGTTGGAGAATCATTGTCCGAATTCCACCTGCCGCAATTCCGGCACATCCTGGCTCTTTCAGAAAGATATACAGCTTGCGATGTATCCCACTGCCCGTCTTTTCAGCGATTGTAAGAGGATGCTGATGCAAAACGTTCGATGTCGCCGATCCGAAGGAGTACAGGACCTTGGCTAAGGAGAGCGCTCAAGCTGAATTAGACCCTGAGCTGAAAGCCGATCTCGCTCTCGACCTGCCGGTTGCCGGGAAAAAGTGGCCGCCGATCGTTCGCGCTTTTCGGAATGAAGACTACCGGCTCTTCTGGGGCGGTTGTCTGCTCTCAAATGTCGGCACCTGGATGCAGAATGTAGCGCAGGGCTGGCTTGTTCTGGAGCTTTCGAACTCATCTTTCTGGCTGGGAATGATCGGATTTGCGGCGGCGTTTCCATTTCTGCTGTTTACGCTTTTCGGGGGTGTCATCGCCGACCGCGTCAGCAAGCGGCATCTGCTCATCGGTACGCAGACGGCGCAGATGGTCTTTGCATTTGTGCTTGCCTTTCTTACATATTTCAAGGTAATCACGATTGGCCAGCTGGCGGTGCTCGCATTCCTGACGGGCATAACGAATGCGCTGAATGCGCCCGCCTATCAGGCAATGGTGCCGCGTCTGGTTCCGGCCGAAGACCTGCAGAACGCCATCGCTCTGAATTCGGCACAGTTCAATATGTCGCGTATTATCGGGCCGACATTGGGCGGGTATGCCATGGCCTGGTTTGGCATGGCCGGCAATTTCTTTCTGAACGGCTTTAGTTTTCTGGCAGTATTGTGGCCGCTGTTTCGTATGCGGTATCCGGCCGAGCGGCAGGAGCGTCATACGAGCGTTCTGCAAAGTCTTCGCGACGGCATCGCATATGTCCGGCGGTCGCCGGAGATGTCGGCCATTGTGATGCTGATTGCAAGCGCCAGCCTGCTGCTGCTGCCGTTCATCACCTTCATTCCCTACTTCGCAAAAGATGTGCTCAAGGTAGGCGAGCGAGGACTGGGCTTCCTGATGGCGTGCTCAGGCATTGGAGCGCTGCTGGCGGCGGGTGTAATTGCTTATATGGGCAGGATCCGCTGGCGCGGGCGGGTCATTGTCTTCTTCGGATTGTTTGTGATGGCAGCGGTGATCATCTTTTGCTATTCGCATAGCTTTGCGCTATCGGCGGCCATGTCATTCTGCGAGGGCTTTGGAATGATCATTAGCCTTTCCATGGTCAACGTAACCATGCAGCAGCTTTCGAGCGATGAGATGCGCGGGCGGGTCATGAGCATCTACGCGACCAGCTTTCTTGGGCTGCCGCCGGTCGGCTGTCTGCTGATTGGCGAGCTATCGCGGCATATGCCGACGGAGCACGCCATCGCCGCCATGACGGGTGTAGCGATGGTGTGCTACCTGGGCTTTTATGCGCGGTCGAAACCGCTGCGTGAGCTGGATTAGGCCTGCTCGGCTGCTCTTCGGCGACGTCCGCTCAATAGATAAAGATTCGCTCGCGGATCGAGCAGTGGATCGCCGGAGGGCTCAATCCCGTCGATTCGTGGAATAGGGTCGAAGATAATTTGGCGCTGCTCCGCATCGTTGTTCGGAACGATCGCGTCGAGCGTGATCTCACCGAGTGTCAGCAGCGGGCGGCCTTCCGGCCATTGAACGGTGGCATCGTCAACCGCGTCGCCCTCCTCCGCCAGCTGCACAAGAATATGGAATTTGATCGGACCTTGCGCGATTCTCTCTGAGAGGTCATCGAAGAGGAAATTTGGAGTCTTGGCGGCAGCTGCTTCCGTGGCGAGATACTCGGTTCCCAGCTCCGGGACGATCCGGTAGCGTCCGTAGCGGGTGGCACCTTCGGCATTCGTGAATTTGAAAGCGTTGATGCCGAAGAATTTTTCCTTAGCGAAGCTCGTGGGAATGGGCTTCGGAGCCTGTACAAATGCGAGCGCCGCTGGATGCGTGCTGACAAACGCCTCCACCGGGTTTGGGTGCGGCTTGGATGGATCGCTGGCCGCGATCGCGCGAAGGAATTCAAGGAACTCTTCCGCCGTGCGCACAGGGAATCCATCGTGCGAGTGGCTGATGATATCGGTGTGCTTGTGTTCGGCGAGATGGAAGCGAATGGCGCAGCCGCGTGGGCTGGCTCCCTGCGGATCGTTGTCCGGGATTGTCGGGATGCCGGTGGAATCTGATAAGCGCACGGTGACGGGTGTGGATTTGCGCTCAATGTGAGGGGCACGCGTGAGAGTAGCTGCCTCAGGCGAAGGTGCAAAGGTTCCGGACAGCAGCGCGCCCTTTGCGTGCGCGGGCCGGAAGCCGGGATGTACACCAAAGACATTGTCGAATGCTTGCAGCAGGTCGTGGCTCAGAGCCAGCGCTTTTTCATCGGTGGGAAGCGGCATGATGCAGTTCTCCTCGGAACAAATGTGCTTTCGTCATACTGTACGCGCAGGAATCGCGCTCATCATCACGAGACAGAAAAATTCGACTTGGAGAAATGAAGCGCACTATTAAGCGCCGATTCTCCAGCGCGTTTGCCGCAGATTGCTGCCGCCGTCACGAAGAGAGGATAGAGTCTGCTAAGCGACTGGCTGTGCGCAATGTGAACAGCGCCTTGCTTCAATCGGAATATCGCTGAGGCATTCGGGGCAGGCCTTCGTCTTCGGCGGCTCCACTTTGGCGGGAAAAAAGCGCGCCATCAGCTTGTTGATCGGGAGCACAAAGAGGAAATATACGGCTGTCGCGATGAGCAGGAAAGAAATGAGCTGGTTGAGGAAGTTGCCGTAAGGAATCTTGCCGCCATGAATGTTGAGAACAAGATAGGAAAAATCAGGCTTCCCGACAATGACCGAGATAAATGGTGTGATCAGGTCTTTTACCAGCGAATTAACGATGGCCGTGAACGCTGTGCCGACAACAACTGCCACTGCCAGATCGACTACATTGCCACGCAAAATAAAGTCACGGAATCCCTTTAACATGTAAATCTCCTCCGATGTTGCAACTCGCTGCCATGCTACCGCACAATCGCGTTATTTGTGAGTGCGTAACTCACTGGATTGCGCCTGCGCCATCAGAGCGGCTGCCGTGGCATTGGCATAAACGGCGTGGGTCGAGTATTCTGCTCGGTGCTTGCAGCATGCCTGGAGAGTGGATTGAAGAAAGTGATTGCCAGTGCGGATGAAGCCGTCAGGGACATTCCCAACGGCGCGACCATCATGATCGGCGGCTTCGGACTATGCGGCATTCCGGAAAACCTGATTGCCGCCCTGGTACGCCTGGGCGTAAAGGGATTGCACACGATCAGCAACAACATGGGCGTAGACGGCTTCGGTATGGGGCAGATGCTGGAGTCGGGCATGGTCGCGTCGCACACTGGCAGCTATGTGGGTGAGAACAAGCTGCTCGAAGACATGGTACTGAAGGGCAAGTTGGATTTGACGCTTGTTCCACAAGGAACGCTGGCCGAGCGGATTCGCGCGGGCGGCGCTGGTATTCCAGCGTTTTACACGCCTGCCGGCGTGGGGACCCTGGTCGCGGAGGGCAAGGAGACACGCGAATTCGATGGCAGGCCATACCTGCTGGAGCGTTGGCTGCGTGCCGACTTCGCGCTCGTCAAAGCATGGAAGGGCGATACCGCAGGAAACCTGGTTTATCGCAAGACAGCGCGCAATTTCAATCCCATGATGGCGACGGCTGCCAGAATCACAGTTGCCGAAGTGGAAGAACTCGTCGAGCCCGGCGAAATCAATCCCGATCATGTCATCACGCCGGGGATTTATGTGAAGCGCATTTTCAGAGGAGATGGGCACGAGAAGCGAATCGAGCGTAAGACGGTGCGACGCAACTAGGGCCTGCTCACAGGCCCTAGCCGTACACAATATTATTTACAGCGCCATTTCCCGGAGCCCGTCGCTGATTTTGAGTGGAGCCTCCGTTGCGTTCCGAACTTCGTCTACGCTAAATCCAGGGGCTATTTCTTCGAGCAGCAGGCCGTCCGCGGTCACACTGATCCAGGCCATCTCTGTGGCGATCGTATGCACAACTTTCAGACCTGTGATCGGTAGCGTGCAGTGATGGAGAATCTTCGGCCTGCCGTCTTTGGTTGTATGCTCCATCGCCACGATCACGCGGCGCGCGCTTGCCACCAGGTCCATTGCGCCACCCATGCCCTTGACCATTTTGCCGGGAATCATCCAGTTGGCGAGATTGCCCTCTTCGTCGACCTCCATCGCACCTAGAATGCTGAGGTCGACGTGGCCGCCGCGAATCATCGCAAAGGAGTCGGCGCTCGAAAAATAGGATGTTCCAGGGAGTTCGGAGACAGTTTCCTTTCCCGCGTTGATGAGGTCAGGGTCTTCCATGCCTTCAATTGGATAAGGGCCGACGCCAAGCATCCCGTTTTCCGATTGCAAAACCACTTCGATGCCGGGCGGAACGTAATTTGCGACCAGCGTAGGCATGCCAATGCCCAGATTCACGTAGTAGCCATCGCGCAACTCCCGCGCGACGCGTTTGACGATACGCTCACGTTTGTCAATTTCCTGGCGCTTGCCAGTCGCCGGTATGATGGGGTTCGATACAGTAGACATAGTGGTTGCTTTTCAGATGCCTCCGGCGTTTTTCAATATTCGGGCGCGGTCGTTATTGCGCGGAACGATTTTAGTCCTCGGCAGCCTGGTTCTGGCACTCGTATTGTCAGGTTTTCCGGATGCACGCCCGTCACTGAAACTCGTTCTCCCCGCATTTCTTGCCCTATACGGAACCTATGACACATCTCGCTGCCTGCGCCTGCGCTGGAGCTTCTATCACGGCGGTGTATTGCTGCTGCTCTACATGGACATTATGGCGCTAGCGATGATTTTTTTCCTATTGCTGTATCCGTATCAGGGATGGCTTCAATAGTTACTCGTTTATTATGTGCGGCGCTGTCATCGCACTCTTATCGTGTCAAAACTACGCGATAGCCAGTAAATCCTACAGTATGTACGTCCGAAACTAGCTGGACACGCCTGCTGTAGATCCGCGAGAAAAATTAAAGTCAGGGCTGTCTTCGTGCCAGAAACGGCCTCGTTCGTGGCCGAAATATCATGGAAAAACCCGGCTCCCAAAGTGCCGAAAACTGGTTAACTGCCCGCATATCATTAAATTACCGATGTACGTTACTAAAGTGTAAGATCATTTCTTCAAAATTTGGACATGTTTTCACAACAAATTGTTGGTTCCAAAAGAGTTCTCGCTGAAAACTATTTGGCACGCTAGATGCATCAATTGGTTGTTCTCAAACCGCTGATCATCATACGCTCATATTAGGACGCGGTATTGTGTCCTTCAAAAGGAGATTTTTCAAATGAAAACTTGGGCTCGTACGAGTGTGTCTGCCCTGTCTGTCTTACTGCTTGGTTTTGCATCGTTTCAAGTTCGTGCTGAAATTACAAGTGCTAATTTAACGTTCCAATCGCATAGTCCAAGACATTTGACTTCTTCCGTGGCCGGAGGCAGTGACCCGCGCCCGCAGACTCCCGCAGGCAAGCTGGTAGCGGTGGCTGGAGGCAGTGACCCGCGTCCGCAGACTCCCGCAGGCAGGCTGGTAGCGGTGGCTGGAGGCAGTGATCCGCGTCCGCAGACTCCCGCAGGCAAGCTGGTAGGTGCATAAGCAAAACTCGATATTAGAGCCGTAGGAAGACAGGGTAAGATCATGCTGTGAATGTGTCTCTCCTAGCGCGAGTCCTATGGGCGGCAGGCTTTATCGAGCATGTCGTTTTGCTGATCGTTTTAGTAGTGCGTGGACGATGGAGAGCATTTCCCGTATTTGCGGCATGGATCGGGTTCATGACTCTTCGCACAATTGTGCTGTTCATCATTTACCAGTATGGGAGCCCCAAAACCTATACGAATATCTACTGGATCGCCTCTTTTCTTGAACTTGCACTGCAATTGGGAATTGTCTTTGAGATGGCGCGTGTAGTCCTGAAGCCAACTGGCACCTGGATTCGGGACGCGCGTAATATGTTTTGGTTATGCGGGATCGTGGGGGCGGTGATTGCCGCGGCAACGGCTTACGCAATCAACCCCGGCACACCTGTTTCTCATGGCCTCCCCGTCGAATTTTGGCTTGAAAAGGGCAATTTATTCGCAATCATGCTCACCGTTGAGGTGTTTGTCTCTATGGCATTCGCTTCAACCCAGCTTGGCCTTGTTTGGACCAGCCACGTAATGCGCATTGGCCAGGGGTTGGCGGTTTGGGCGGTGGTCGCGCTCATTACTGAGGGGGTCTACAGCCACTTTGGGACGAATTGGCATGGTGTGGCGGTGGATAATGTCCGGATTCTGACCTATCAGGGGGTTACTATTTTTTGGATAATTACTCTCTGGCGTCCCGAGCCAAAACGTCGTACACTATCACCGGAAATGCAGAATTACCTGGATGGGCTGCATCGCCAATTGCAATCCGAATTACACGTTGTGAGCCATACTGAGAAACAGTAGAAACTGCCTATGGGATATCTAGCATTTAGTGTGTTTGCTTTTGTCGCCGTAATTGCGCTTATTGTTGCGCACAGACGGTCGCGTAAGCTGGTTTCCGCAGATTGGCAAACGCTGGTTAGTTCAATTGAGCCAATGCATATGCGCGGTCTTGAGATGGTTGCTATGGACCATTTGCAGCCGGAAAAGAACCAGCTCAAACTCGAACCTCATGAAATCTGGGGATTGGTTGGCGGCGAAGAAGGCTTGAGGCGGATGGAACGCAACGCCGACCTCATGATCGCGCTGGCAGCCTACGTACGGAACTGGAATTACGATCAGGCAATCATCGTGGCGGAACGTATTCGCCATGATTCGATCCTGCTAAAGCGGGCAGTGCGCAAGATTCGGTGGAATGCGCATATCCGAAATAGCGAATTGAAAATTCCTTTCTACGTCCACCAGGCCGCTTCATCCTATTACCTGATGACCAAGCGCCTACTTGCTCTTTACGAAACAAACCAATATTTACTTTATCCGGTACTGGCAGAAGCCCTGTAACCTCTCTTTTGAGGGCTACAGAGCTTTCATTTCACGGCTTCCTCACTTCGTGACGGAAGCCGTTTCCAATTCTGCAAGCGAATCAGTGTAAGGCGCGCGCAACACACCGCGTTCTGTGATGATGGCGGTAACGTACTTTGCCGGCGTCACGTCGAAGGCTGGGTTTTCGATGCCGACACCGTGCGGTGTAAGCTGCTTTCCTCCGTGGTGCGTGACCTCAATTTCAGCCCGCTGCTCGATAGGTATGCCATCGCCATTCGCTGTAGCCAGGTCGATCGTTGACCACGGAGCAGCCACGTAAAACGGGATGCCGTGTTCTTTGGCCAGAATGGCCACGCTGTAAGTTCCAATTTTGTTGGCTACATCGCCATTCGCGGCGATGCGGTCCGCCCCAACAATCACGGCGCGAATCTTGCCTTGGCGCATGAGGCTGGCAGCCATATTGTCACAGAGGACCGTAGTGGGGATGCCGTCGTGCATCAGCTCCCATGCGGTGAGACGAGCGCCCTGAAGAAATGGGCGTGTTTCATCAGCATACACATGAATGGCGCGACCGCTTTCCACCGCGGCGCGAATCACTCCCAGCGCGGTGCCGTATCCACAGGTAGCCAGGGCTCCGGCATTGCAATGGGTGAGCACGCCGCCTGTTTCCGGCAGCAGTTCTGCGCCATTTGCGCCCATGGTCTTGCACGCTGCGATGTCTTCGTCGTACATCTGTTGCGCTTCTTTGACCAATGCGTCCGCAATGGTCTGAGGAGTGACACTCTGTTGCTCTGTAAGGCCGGCAAAACGCTCGCGCATCCGGGCAATGGCCCAGAAGAGATTCACCGCTGTGGGACGCGTTGCAGCCAGCGTGTTGCAGATGATGTCGAATTCCTTAGCGAGGTCGGGAATTGTGGCGGCCTTGCTTTGCCGGACTCCAAGTGCAACCCCCATGGCGGCGGAAACTCCAATGGCAGGTGCTCCGCGAACTACCATCGTGGTGATGACATCGGCCACCTGCTGATAGCTGGTGGCGAGTACATAGGTTTCTTCGAGCGGAAGCTTCGTCTGATCCAGGAAGCGGACGCCGTTGGGGGTCCATTCAAGTGTGGGAATCATGCTGTTTATAGTGTAAATGGTCAGCTATAGACGAGGTTGCAGCAAAACCAACTCCGGCGAGAGAGGATCGGCGAGCTTGAATCAGTCGATACATTTCACAGTAAGATCCCCGCTTTACTGGCTGTATGCGGCATTTGCGATTGGAATCCTGCTCGTCGGTGGATTGGCAGTTCTTATGCCGCTGACCGCCTCGGCCTTGTTCGGAGCGCCGGTTAAGGTTGCTGACGGCATCGATTGGGTGAGAACTGCTGGAGTGCGTGATATTGCCATTGGTCTGATGTTCGCGGCCATGCTGGTGCTCAGAGAAGGCCGCACTGCGGGCGTGCTGATGTTGCTGGTTGTCATTGTCCCGGTCGGGGATGCGTTCACCGTCTTATCGACGGCCGGTGTGACCTATCAGGTCTTCCTGCACGGCGTTTCGGCGATTTTTATGGCCATACTGGGTTCTCTACTGGTCAAGAAAAGCTGAGAATCGGGAAACAAAAAGCCCGCTCGGTGAAGCGGGCTTGAGAAAACACAGGGGACCGTTTAGCTGGTTGCGTGCGGATCGATATCCGCCTTCGATCCAGTGCGCCACTCCGTTATGGGTGTGATGGTCTTCACGATATTGCCACGCTGCTTCCAGGCGCCCCGAATGTAATCGCGGTTCATTGTAGCGATCACTTCGAGAGGAATTTCTTTCGGACACGCGCCAGTACACTCGCCAATGTTCGTGCAGCCGCCAAATGCTTCCGTATTCATCTGCGCCACCATGTTCACGGCTCGTTGGTCACGCTCAGGCGCGCCTTGCGGCAGAATACTGAGGTGCGCGATCTTTGCGCCTGTGAACAGGGCAGACGATGCGTTCGGGCAAGCCGCTACGCAGGCGCCGCAGCCGATGCAGGCTGCGGCATCCATGGCTCTGTCAGCTAATTCTTTGCCGATAAGGATCGTGTTCCCGTCCGGCGCATTGCCGGTAGAAACCGAGACGTATCCGCCCGCTGCGATAATTCGATCGAAAGACCGGCGGTCTACCACCAGGTCTTTCACTTCAGGGAAGGCAGCTGCACGCCATGGCTCGATCACCAGCTCCTGACCGTCTTTGAAGTGCCGCATGGTCAATTGGCAAACAGTAGTTGCCGGCATGGGGCCATGCGCAACGCCGTTGATCATAAAACCGCAGGCGCCGCAGATGCCTTCGCGGCAATCATGCTCGAATGCCACCGGCTCCTCGCCGCGCTCGATCAGCGATTCGTTCAGCACATCGAGGCATTCCAGCATCGACATCTCAGGGTCGACGTCGTCTACCGGATAGCTGACAAACTTTCCCGCGTCCTTGCGGCCTTTCTGGCGCCAGATCTTCAGGGTTAATTTCATTACTTGTAGCTCCTCTGGCTCGGGTGAACGTAATTAAACTCCAGTGGTTCTTTGTTCAGCTCAGGTTGGTTGCCGGGGCCGCGATAACCCCAGGCAGCCACATAGGAGAAATGCTCGTCGTCGCGCTGGGCTTCACCGTCCGGTGTCTGATACTCCTCACGGAAGTGGCCGCCGCATGATTCGTTCCGCTCGAGCGCGTCGATGCACATCAATTCGCCCAGCTCAAAGAAGTCGGCCACGCGGCCTGCTTTTTCAAGGCTCTGATTCAGGTCATCACCGCTGCCGAGAACGTTGACGTTCTGCCAATATTCCTCGCGCAGGGCGCGAATCTGGCCAATGGCTTTTTTAAGACCCTGAGCTGTGCGCGACATGCCGCATTCGTCCCACATGATCTTGCCTAGCTCGCGATGGAAGGAATCGACCGTCCGCTTGCCTTTGATGGAGAGCAGCTTCTGGATGTCTTTCTGAACAGAAGCCACAGCATCCTTCGCTTCGGCATGGTTTTCATCAGCCTTGGCCAGTTTGTTGCTCGCCAGGTAGTTGCCCACGGTGTAGGGGATGATGAAGTATCCGTCGGAAAGGCCCTGCATCAGCGCGCTGGCGCCAAGCCGGTTGGCGCCGTGGTCTGAGAAGTTGGCTTCGCCCAGCACAAACAAGCCGGGAATCGTGCTCTGCAAGTGGTAATCGACCCACAGTCCGCCCATGGTGTAGTGGATGGCCGGGTAGATGCGCATGGGAACCTTGTAAGGATTCTCGTCGGTAATGCGCTGATACATGTCGAAGAGGTTGCCGTAGCGCTCGCGAATCGTGGCTTCGCCCAGACGCCTGATCGCATCGGCGAAGTCGAGATAAACGCCGAGCCCGGTTTTGCCCACACCGCGTTCCTCATCACAGACTGCCTTCGCGTTGCGCGATGCGACGTCGCGCGGCACAAGATTGCCGAAGCTGGGGTAGCGGCGTTCAAGATAATAATCGCGCTCGGCCTCGGGAATCTGGTCTGGCGACCGTTTGTCGCCCTTCTTCAGCGGCACCCAGATGCGGCCATCGTTTCGCAGTGATTCGCTCATGAGCGTCAGCTTGGATTGGTAGTCGCCTGATACAGGAATGCACGTCGGATGGATCTGCGTGTAGCAGGGGTTCGCGAAGAGAGCGCCACGCTTGTGCGCGCGCCAGATTGCGGTTACATTCGAGCCCTTGGCGTTGGTCGAGAGGTAATAGACATTGCCATAGCCGCCGGTTCCTAGGATGACAGCATCCCCGATATGCGTCGAGATCTCGCCGGTGACGAGGTTGCGGGCGACAATGCCGCGTGCTTTGCCATCGATCACGATGAGATCCAGCATCTCAGTCCGCGGATACATGGCTACAGTCCCGGCATGCACTTGCCGCTCCAGCGCCTGATATGCGCCGAGCAGAAGCTGCTGGCCCGTCTGTCCGCGCGCGTAGAACGTTCTGGAGACCTGCGCACCGCCGAACGAGCGGTTAGTGAGCGTGCCGCCGTATTCACGCGCGAAGGGAACGCCCTGTGCAACGCATTGATCGATGATGTTGACGCTGATCTGTGCCAACCGGTACACGTTGGCCTCGCGCGCGCGAAAATCGCCGCCCTTTACCGTGTCGTAGAAGAGGCGGTATACGCTGTCGCCATCATTTTGATAATTTTTTGCGGCGTTGATGCCGCCCTGGGCCGCGATGGAATGCGCACGACGGGGCGAATCCTGAAAGCAGAAGCACTGTACGTTGTATCCAAGCTCTCCCAGCGTGGCTGACGCGGCCGCGCCAGCGAGACCGGAGCCTACGACGATGATTGTATGTTTACGCTTGTTCGCGGGGTTGACCAGCTTCAGATCGAAGCGCGTCTTGTCCCATCCCTGCTCAATTGGGCCGGAAGGTGTTCTTGCGTCGAGTGTCATTTACTTTACAATCCCCAGCAAAATGCTTATCGGGATAGAGATATATCCCAGAACAATCCCAACGGCGATCACGATCGCCGTGCTCTTCAAAATAGGAGTGTGTCGCGGATGATTGAAGCCGAGCGATTGGAACATGCTCCAGAGGCCGTGGCGCAGGTGCAGGCCCAGAAGACTGACCGCGAAGATGTACCAGACAGAGACCCACCACACTTGAAATCCGGCGACAACGTTGTGGTAGACGTCGCCTTCGATAAACTGCGACCCGGGATGAATGTATCCAGCCGTGAACTGCAACAGATGAAAGATCACGAAAGCCAGAACGATCGGGCCGGACCAGTACATCGTCCGCGATGCATAGGAGGAAGCGATGGCTTCTTTCCGCGAGTAGCCGACGGGGCGCGCCTTCTTTTTACGGAGGGCCAACTGCACGGTGGCTGTAATGTGCAGCGCGACCGAGAGCAGCAGCACGATACGGACAGGCCAAAGCAGTTCTCCGATGCTGTGAAGAAAATGACCGTAGGCATTCAATTTCGCCGGGCCTTCAAAAATTTGCAGATTTCCAGCCAGGTGGCCAATCACGAAGGCAAACAAGATCGCGCCGGTTACTGCCATCACGACCTTCTTGCCGTTCGTGGAACCCCAGAAGCTTGCCCGGTTCTCACGCAGGCTAACCGCAGTTGCACTCATTTGCTTTTTCCAACCTTATGATTCATCTCTGACAATGTGTGGACCTGTGTATTCGCGACGAACGAGCATCTGTAGCATGGCGCAATACCCTGAAATAGCAGGATTGGCTGTTGGTTTAACTGCTGCTGAATCTTAGAGAGGTCACCCTTTATTATTGGGCGCGAAGCAGGCATCGTCAAGAAACCGAAGCCAGTTCCATCATAGAAGCTTTATAAAGTCTTGCGGCGCATTTCCTCAAGAAGCCTGAACAAAGCCTTTCCACGATGGCTCAATGTCTGCTTTTTCACTAGATCAATCTCGGCCATCGTTTTTTCGAGTTCTGTCAGATAAAAAAGTGGATCGTAGCCGAATCCTTCTGTGCCACGCGGCTCCGCGAGAATCTCGCCTTCCACGGAACCTTCCGCTGTGATAAAAACCTGACCGTCGCGCGCCGCGGCGATCACGCAGCGATAGCGTGCGTTTTTTCTCTCCGCTGAGAGAGACGCAAGACGCTGCAGCAGGTACAGGTTATTGCGTTCGTCCGTCGTTCCGGGGACGCTGAATTCTGCGTCGGCGGCAAATCGAGCGGAGTGAACACCGGGTTCGCCACCCAGTGCGTCTACTTCGAGGCCTGAATCGTCTGCAATGACAATGTGGTCAGGCACAAAGGCACTGTAGTAAATGGCTTTCAGACGAGCATTGTCTTCAAATGTAAGGCCATCCTCGACAGGTGGTGGAATCTCTTTCAGTTTCGGCAGCGGGGCAATCTCAACATGGAATGCTTCGGCAGCTGCGGCAAAGTCGCGCAACTTGCCGGGATTCGTGGTAGCGAGATACAGAGTTTGGGGCATTGAATCCAGAGTAAGGCAATGACAGGCCCCGATGCGATGTGATTTTGCTGTGATAGTGTGTTTGCAATCTTCGAGGCGGTGAATGGCAACGATGTTTTGGAATGATACGAAATACGCGCTGCGTCAATTGATAAAGACTCCGGGCTTCACGCTAACCGCCGTGCTTACCCTGGCGCTCGGAATCGGTGTGAATGCAGCGATGTTTTCCGTCATCGATCAGGTGTTCCTCCGCCCGCTGCCGTATCCCAATGCCGGCAGGCTGGTACGAATGGGTGGCACCCCGCAAACCGGCACCGGCTTTAACACAGTTTCTATACCCGATATCCGGGATTGGCAGGCGCGCGCCCATTCATTTCAGGGAATCGGATTTTATTCAATGCAACCCGTTACTCTCGAGGGAACGGATGGCGCGCATGTCATCGCCCAGACCTTGAGCAGCACAAACCTTTTTGATCTGCTGGGAGTCCGTCCCCTGATGGGACGAAGTTTTCTTCCCGGTGACTCCAAAGATGGGACGAACCATGTGCTGATCGTCAGCCATGACGTCTGGAAAAAATATCTCCATAGCGATCCCGACATTATAGGGCGCACGGTGAAGGTCAACACCGATCCCTACACCGTTATCGGTGTTCTCGCTGAGGGGATTGGATTTCCTGGCAGGGCAGATGACGCGGTCTATGTGCCGTTAAATATGGACGACAAGGGGTTGCAGGCGCGCGACAGTTCAGCCCTGATGGCGTTCGGCTTGTTGCGCCCCGGTGTTTCTGTCGAGCAGGTGCGCAACGAGTTGAACTCCATCCACGAGCAACTGCTCAAGGAGTATCCAAAGGAAGAATCGAAAGATCGCATCCGCGTCCTCGACTATCGCGAGTCGCTCACTGAAAGCGCGAGCCCCGCGCTTTTTGCGCTCAACGGAGCAATTATCGTTGTCTGGCTCATCGCATGTGCAAACGTTGCCGGGCTTATGCTGACGCGCACGAACGGTCGCAGGCGTGAAATTGCCATTCGCGGAGCCCTCGGCGCGGGCAGGCAACGGCTGATGCAGCAGTTTCTTACCGAAAGCCTTTTGCTGGCATTGGGTGGTGCAGCCGTTGGATTGGGAGTCGCATCGGTTGCGCTTCGCCTGCTGAAGCATTATCTCGAGGATGCGGTTTTCAATGGCGATCGCATTCATATCGACGCGACCGTTTGTGTGTTTCTGCTTCTGGCATCCTGTGTCTCGGCACTGGTTTTCGGTTTGGTTCCGGCATGGATGGCAGCGAAAGTGCCCGCCCAGGAAGGTCTTCGCGAAGGCGCAGCAGCTACGGGAACCAGCAAGCGGCAGGCACATCTTCGCGATGGCATCGTCATAGCCGAAATTACTCTGACGCTAGCGCTGCTGATCGCTGCCGGGCTTATGATGCGCACCCTGATCACGCTTCGTCAGACGGAAAAGGGTTTCGTCGCCGAACACGTAGTGACTGCAATGCTGTTCATGCCGACGCATGGAGCATGGTGGGATGTCCACGACCCGGAAAAGGCCGCCAATCTGGTGCAAGTCTTCTATCAGCCTGTGATTG
Source organism: Alloacidobacterium sp. (assembly GCA_035482895.1). GTDB lineage: Bacteria > Acidobacteriota > Terriglobia > Terriglobales > Acidobacteriaceae > Alloacidobacterium. The sequence continues at coordinate 32,897 of DATHQH010000075.1, forward strand.
ACAGACTAATGCACACGCCCGGAATCACGGCTGTCGGATTCACCACAGTACGTCCATTGGAGCCGGGCTGGAACTTCATTGATGCGATCGTTATAAATGGGAGACCAAAGCCGAATAAAAGCGATGAGCCAAGCGCGCATGTGAGCGGTGTGAACGACGGCTACTTCAAAGTATTCGGCGTGCGGCTCTTGAAGGGCCGATTCTTTGATGCTCAGGACACGCCAGCCTCACCCATCGTTGCAGTTGTCAACGAGTCGTTTGCGAAGCAGATTTTCCCCGGCGAAGATCCTTTGGGAAAGCAGATCGAAGTTGCCGACGCGCCTGGACCTCGGCATTGGGCGACCGTTGTTGGCGTCACAGGCGATGTCCATCAACACACACTGGGAGAAGCGCCGAGCCCAGAGATTGATCTTAATCTCATGCAGATGAATCCCAGGGATGAGATGTATGCGATCCTTTCTTCGTTTATGAATATCGCAATCCGCACCAGCCTCCCTCCGACCGTGGCGGAAAAGACGATTCGCAGCGCGATACAGGCAATAGCGCCCGACATTGCCATGCAGGACTTCAAGTCCATGGATGACGTCGTCGATGACTCGATGGGCAGCCAGACCCTCGCCGCGCGCCTCCTCGGCATCTTTGGATTTGCTGCCCTTCTCATTGCCGTCGCCGGAATCTACGGGCTGCTCTCTTACTCCGTCAGCCAGCGCACGCGCGAATTCGGCGTTAGAATCGCCCTCGGATCGCCGCAGAGCAAAGTCCTCTGGCTCGTTCTACGCCATGCGCTCATACTGCTCGCTGTCGGAGTCGCTGCCGGAATCGCCATCGCTGTCGCCGCCAGCAGTATCATGCGCGCTTTCATCTATGGCTTCCACGGGTACGATATATTCACGGTCTTCGCTGTCGCGGCGATTCTTGCGGTCTGCGGTCTGGGGGCTAGCTATATTCCCGCGCGACGCGCGGCTGGCGTCGATCCTATGGAGGCCCTGCGCACAGAATGAATATGCACAGTTCACTGCGCGGAAAATTAATCGGCGTGCTGTTTATTCTCGGAGCCACCGGCGTCTCGATTGCGGCTGCCCAAGTCACTGATGCTCCACTGACAGCTGGCGCTGCCATCCAACGAATCATCGCAGCAACCGGTGCAACTCCGCCACCGAACACGGTGGATACGATCAAAGCCGGTGATCCGAATACGCCCGTGACCGGCATCGTTACTACGTTTCTTGATACATATCAGGTTTTGCAGCAGGCGGTCGCAGGTGGAAAGAATCTGATCATTACGCACGAGCCAACGTTTTATAACCATCCAGATGATATGACCGTGCTCGGCGATGATCCGGTGCAGGCCGAGAAGCTTGCTTATATTCAAAAGCATCACCTCGTAGTCTGGCGCTTTCATGACACATGGCATTTACGGCATCCGGACGGGATTCTTGAAGGAGTCATCGAAGAGTTTGGCTGGAAGCCCTACCAGAGTAGCTCCGATCCGCACCTGTTTACCTTGCCGCAGACGACTGTAGCGCAACTCGCCGCAACTCTCCGCGCCAGGGCCGGCTCGCGGTTGATTCGTGTCGTGGGCGACCCACAGATGCCCGTGACACATGTGGCCTTGCTTCCAGGCGCGTCGGGATTAAAGATGCAGGTAAAGGTGCTCGAACGCGACGACGTGCAGGTGCTGGTTGCCGGGGAGGCCGCAGAGTGGGAGACCGTGGAATACGCGCGCGATGCAGCCGCGCAGGGGCGGCACAAAGCCCTGATCCTGCTGGGACACGAAGTTTCAGAAGAGGCTGGAATGCAGTATTGTGCTCAATGGCTGAAGGAAATCTTCCTGGGAATGCCGGTTGAGTTTATAAAGGCGGGCGAACCTTTCTGGATGCCCGATCCCCAGCCAGCCGCGAAGTAGGAAAGATCTACAGCCAGCCCTTGGCGCGAGCGATACGAGCAGCCTCCACGCGATTCGAGGCTCCGAGTTTGCTGATTGCCTCGGATAGATAATTCCGTACCGTTCCTTCGGAAAGATGGAGCTCATCAGCGATTTCCGTGCTTGATTTGCCTTCGCCCGCGCGCCACAAAATCTGACGTTCGCGTTCCGTAAGCGGATCGGGATCGACGCTCCATGCTTCTGCGGCGAGATCGGGATCGACGACCCGCAGGCCGCGATGCACGCGACGGACCGCGTCGGCTAATTCTGCCGCTGGACGGTCTTTGAGCAGATAGCCCTTCGCTCCGGCGTCAAGCGCGCGTCGCAGATATCCCGGACGGGCAAACGTCGTGAGAATGACAACGCGCGTCCCGGGATAGCGGACATTGACTTCACTCGCCAGGGTCAGGCCGGTCATCTCCGGCATTTCAATGTCGGTGACCAGAACGTCGGGCGCGTGTTTCCCCACGGCGGCAAGAGCCTCGCGACCATTTCTGGCGCGTGCGCAAACGGCGATGTCCGATTCGGTTTCAAGCAGAGCAGCAAGCGCGCCCAGCACCATGGCCTGATCTTCTGCAACGATGACCTGGATTTTCTTGTTCATACAGACCGCACAGGTATGTCGATGTTGAGGCGCGTGCCTTGCGTGCCGTCGATGCTGAAGCGGCCGCCCAGAGATTCGATACGCTCGCGCATGCCGCGCAGTCCGTTGCCTTCCTGGCGAATATTACCGCGCCCATCGTCTTCCACGGTGAGCGACGTGCGGCCATTCTCAGTGACAAAGAGCATGCGGCACTGGCTGGCCTGCGCATGGCGAACGATGTTTGTCACCGCTTCGCGTACGGCCAGCGAGAGCACTGTCTCTTGTGCAGGCGCGAGGGAGGGTGGCTTCGTTTCACAGGTGAGCGTGACGCCTGCTGCATCAAGAGTGCGATGAGCGCGCTCGATCTCGGCCACAAGACCCTCGGAGCGATAACCACGGATGGCCTCGCGCACTTCACTCAGGGCCTTGCGAGAGACTTGCTCCACTTCGCCGATCTCATGGCGTGCGCGCTGCGGGTCGCGTTCGAAGAGGCGTCCGGCTAATTCAGACTTCAGGACAATAACGGAAAGTGTGTGACCGAGAACGTCATGGAGATCACGCGCGATGCGTTCCCGTTCAGCCAGCTTCGCTAGCTGCTCGATCTCTTCATGGGCAAGTTCAAGTCGTGCTTTCGAGCGAATCTTTTGCGATGTCAGGAGATTTGTGCCACCTACGACAATGCAGAAAAATGCGGGGAAACCCCATGCCCAGGGACTGATATGCAGTAAATATCCCATAAGGGCAATGCCACCACAGAGAGAAATGATGGTGCCAACGACGAGTCCGAGCGAATCACTGATAAATGGGATGAATGCCGCAACGTAGATCAGTATGCCGCCGGCCGAGTTGTTGTGGGGCATATACAACAGTCCGAGAATGGCCATAGCTGCTAGCAGCAGGTAACTCTGGACTTTTGTGCGCGCGTATACCAGTCCGGAATAGATGATGAGAAACAGGCTGTAGACGGCGGCAAATTCAAGCCAGTAACGCAGATTGCGGCGAGCGATGGGCTCGATGAAAAAGAAGATGGAATAGACGAGCCAGACGTAATCATACAGACGGTTCTTGTCTGGCCAGCCGCCTCGCCGATCTTTTGCGTTACCCGGCATTGTGTGAACGCGAACTGCCTCATAGGCCTGCCCGGGCGGGACTTTATCGCAGCCGCTTGCCAGCGAATGCCATACCCCTAACGGCGTTCCGGAAGAAGATTCGGATTTAGGGTTCTCTTCCACGCTCGTTATGCCTTTGCTTCACTACGAGTGAAAATCAACCATGCAGCGCCCAGCATAAGGCAGGTAAACGCCGCCAGTGCTTCCCAATGAATGAGCGTAGCACTGGAGCGCGCATAACCGAAGACGTTTAACGCCAGCTGCGCATAGTGGTAGGTCGGAAGCAATGGAGCTACTCTCTGCAACCAATGCGGAAGAACCTCAATCGGCATCCATAAGCCGGAGCAGAACGACATCGGCAAGTAGATAAGGTTGATGATTCCAGGCGCTGCACTGGGCGGCATCAACAGGGACAGTACCAGTCCGAAGCTGGCAAAGGGAATGGATCCGGCGACGATGACGGCGGCTAAATGCACGATTTGGAGCGACGTTGCATGTACGCCTCCGAACGTCATTCCTATTGTGACCAGAGCGGCTACAATTGCGATGCCGAAGGCCATACAGGTCAGCACTTTTGCTGCGAGGTAGGCAACTCGCGGCATGGGGCTAGCCTGTTTTACTTCAAGCCAGCCCTGCGCGCGTTCAGTGGAGATGCCGGCGCCCAGGTTGAAGAGCGCCGCCGCGATCATGCCGAAACAGCTGTATCCGGCGACAAGATACTGGGCGTAGTTGAAGCCAGATCCCGTGTTCTTGTTTGTTACGCCGAAAAGTAGATAGAACATGATGGGAAATCCCAAAGTCGCCAGAGAGAACATGCGGTTGCGCACCGCCTTGAGAAATTCATATCGGGTTTCCTTGGCGAAGATATTGACGTAGTAAGGCATGCCCAGCGTTATCGGTTGCATTGCAGCAGTGGCCATGGATTATCTCCTTATCGGCTAATTGGCTTTGGACTTTGTCAGAACGAGGAAAGCATCTTCAAGAGCGGCGGGCGAGACTTCCAGATCGCGCAGCGTTTCATCGTTCTGAAGCATGACGCGAACAACGGCTTCAGGATGCGAGGCCATGATGACGAAAGCATCACGATCTTCTACAACATCGTTCACTGTAGGCAGGCGGCGCACGAACTCGATGCTGAGTTGCGTGACGCAACGGATTCTGCGTCCCGATGCCTGGCTCTTGATCTGTGCGGGAGTGCCTTGTGAGACCATCGCTCCCTTGTTTATTACGATGATCCTGCTGGCAAGCGCATCTGCCTCTTCCAGATAATGCGTGGTTAGCAAAACGCTTTTTCCCCGCGCTGACAGCAGACGTATTTGAGCCCAAAGATTTCGACGCGCCTCGATGTCCATGCCGACGGTCGGTTCGTCAAGAAAGACAAGATCGGGATCGCCGCAGAGTGCGAGGCCGAAGAGAACACGTTGTTTCTGTCCGCCGGAGAGTTTGCCGAAGAGCTTGTCTTCGATGCCTTGCAACCCGGCGATGCGGAAGACCTCAGACGCCGGCAAGGGATTCGGATAGTAACTGCGGAAGAGGTCGACATGCTCTCGCACGCGAAGATTTTCCGGAACCTTGGCTACCTGCAGCATGGCGCCGATCCGTGTGCGTGCCGACGAGTTGCGGGGATCGCGGCCGAGCACGCGAACACTTCCGGAAGTAGGTGAGATCAGCCCAAGCAGCAGGCGGATCGCTGTCGTTTTGCCCGCTCCATTCGGCCCCAGAAGCGAGACAATCTCGCCGGGATGAATCTCAAACGAAAAATTATCGAGCGCTGTGTTCGCGCCGTATCGTTTGGTAACAGAATGCAGCCGCGCCACAGGGTTGTTGAAGCTGGGATATTCGATCGGTTCGCTGACGAGGTCCGGGATCAATACGCTTGCCGGCATCTTGCCTCCTGAGACTTACAGAAGACAGCATGCGGGATTTTCCAGATGGAAAGCAGTGAATTGTGTCACGAATCGAATGTGACAGATGTCATATCGGCGAAGTGCCTACAGGCTTCCATTCCATTTCGAGCAAACCCGGAAGACCGACAAGCTCGTCAAGCACGGCCGGATTTTGACTCGCTTCTTTGTTGGAACGCCAGCGGACTTCGCAATCAAATTTCTTTTGGCGTTCGGAGAACAAATACGCAACCGAAACGGTTCTGACATGGACCTTCGCGCTTTCTAATAAATCGCGGAGTGTTTTTTCCGAGATGCCGTCTTCAGTAAAGGTCAAAATTAGAGTTGCTCGTTGCAGTTCATCCAATCTGGTTTCTGTCCAGCGTAACGTGGACAACACGAGAAAACCGAGCACCGCAGCCGTCGAACCGAGGATGAGCTGTCCTCCGCCAAAGCAGAGTCCAACCACTGTTGAGAACCACATGGTCGCCGCTGTTGTCACTCCTGTGACCATATCGTTCTTGCGAACAATTGCGCCTGCTCCGATAAAACCAACGCCGGTAAGAATGCCAAGCGGGAGCCGCATCAAATCCATGACTGTGTAGGAATCGTGCGGCTTGCCATTCGTCGGCAGCAGCAGGTTCATCTGAATCATGGCGATGGAGGCGGCAAGCATGACCAGCAACGTGGTTCGCAGACCGGCAGGATGTCCGCGTTTGCTGCGGTTTATGCCGAGCAATGCTCCTGCAATCACAGTGAGCGAGATGCGTAACGCTATCGTCTGCCAGGTGATCTCAACGGGCATAGGGGCGTCCTTTCGAATCGCTTTGATTCGATGAAAGCGATTCAAAAAGGGGTGGCTAGAGCCTGATAGGAGAACTTAAAAATCGTGCTTCCAGAGAGCCGCCCCGCCCAGCAATCCGTCTTCGTTCGAAATTACTTCGATGTTTTCCCCAAGCTTGAAACTGATTTCCTTGGCATTCCCGCCGCCGAGATAGAGCTTGTCCCAGTTGAAGGTCGAGGCAGTCTGCTGAATCGCCTCGGCCAGTAGTTTGTTCCAGCGTTTCGCGCCGTGCTTCTTCAAGCCGCGTTTCCCCAGGAAGTCTTCGTATGTCTTGTCCTTTATCCAGGGATGGTGCGCCAGCTCAAGGCCGGGACAGAGATGGCCTTCGGTGTAGATGGCCGAGCCCAGGCCGGTGCCGAGGGTGAGAATCATTTCGACGCCCTTGCCGCGTATGGCGGCATAGCCTTGCACGGCAGCATCATTCGCAACGCGCACGGGTTTCTTCCAGCGCTTCTCCAATTCGGACTGAAGACGAAACTCGACCCATTTAGGGTGAAGATTGACGGCAGTATAGATGATGCCGTGCTTTACCACTCCGGGAAAGCCGACGGAGACGCGATCGAACTTTGGGACTTGCGCTTTCAGCTTTTCAACAGCAGCCAGTACACGGGCCGGTGTAGGGTTCACCGGAGTGGGAGTGCGGAGACGTTCGGTGAGCGGCTTGCCTTGAGCATCGAGGATCATGATTTTGACGCCGGTGCCGCCGACATCGATGCAGAGAGTGTTTAGAGGTTTTTCGGAGGTTTTCACAGCCATACGAAAGCAATATACCTCGCAGAAACAGAATGTGGCTAAGAGTGAATATATTCAATTGCCCGATCGACGAGATTATCGACGCCGGACGAAGTGTCAAGGTCGAGCTTCGGACGCAGGATCGGCTCGAATTTTGCTTTTACCTGACGGTATAGCTCGATATCGCGGTCGCGCGCCGGATGATCTGGATCGACGACACGCAGCCTGGCTGCCGCGACCTTGTCGGAGCAGATCAGATGCAGGATGCGCTGCGATGCTCGAGCTTTCGACGCTGCATCCAACGCTTCGGCGAGTTGCGCGGCGCTGGAAAAAGTGCGCCCGTCGATGAGGATGAAGTCTGCAAGCCTATGACGCGTCAGATAGCCTGCAGCATCGTAGATCACGCGCATGCACAGGTCGTTCTGCTCTGCGGTGTAATCCGTCATTGCGCCGGGGAAGAGCGTGGCTCGCACCGTGTCTTTATCGAGGATGACGCACTTCTCGAGCCGCTTTGCCAGTGCCCGGGCCAGGGTACTTTTTCCGGTGGCTGGCAGGCCGGCGAGGAAGATCCATGTCGTCGGCTTGATGGCAATGTGATGCGTCATGGTGCGATGGTCCGGCCTCACCAGTGTAGCTGTTGCTACAACTGACGCAGCGCGGACCGGGCTCGCAAGGTGAGCTCTCAATTCGTTTGACTTATGGAATGCCCGGGACGATGGGCAGGCTTATTGATCGCGCAGGGTCTTCATCGGTTCGAGACGTGAGGCGCGCCATGCTGGATTCACTCGGCTCGTCGTTTTTGGTTACGGGCCTGCCTTCGATGCTGAAGGAGACAGAGGCTTGGCTGTCAGAAAGCGGCAGAGGCGAAGCGCATGGCGGTAGTTCATAAGGGGCTAATATCTCGGTAGTATGAAAGTATGTCCTGGACCATGCCATTTCATAGAGGTAAGTAGCTGATGAGGCGTGGTTTACGTGAAAGGGCACAGGTGTCGCGGGCATAGAAGGCGTTCGGTTTTGAAATCGGAGTGACCGGAAATGAAGGGTTGCGCCGCTCATAACCTCACGGCTGTCCACGCGAAAAATGCGCCTGAATTCTCAGAAGGGCGTAGGCTCGTCGAAATTGGAGCAGTCGCAGAAAAGGAGGCGCTTTGATTCCATCAAAATGGCGCGGCGGCGGGCGCATCCAGAATCCGAACGCATAGGCTGACAAAAAGGAGCATACTAACGTCTATAGGGACAGGGTGAATTGGATTCCGTCTGCATCCGGTTCTTAGGGGAGTGCTGTATGGCCACGATCTTGACGAAAAAGAGGGTCGCTCCGCAGTTATTGCTGGCTGCCAGTCTGGCGCTGGCTCCGGTGGCGTTTGCACAGAGTACGACGCAGAGCAACTCGAATGGGAGTCAGACGCCAACAAGCGCGCCTGCGCCTCAATCGGGCACAAGCCAGCAGCCTTCTGTTCCACCAACTTCTACGCCCGCACCCACATCATCGCCACAGGCCAAACCTGACGCCAGCCCATCGACACCGGCGCAGACGCCACCCCAGCCTGATGCTGCAAACGCAGGCGCTCCGTCCGCGAACACCCCTCCGCCGAACACAGAGCCAGCACAGGTTCATGTAAAACAAGGCAGTGTTGAAGACGTTAATGCCGTAGGCACGCGCAATATTGGTGGACGCGGTGTCGGGAACTGGTACTCGACTGAGGGCGAGATCAAGATGGGCAAGCAGTACGCAGACCAGATTGAGAAGAGCACGAAGTTGATCAACGATCCGGTGGTGACGGAATACGTCAACCGTATCGGCCAGAACATCGTGAAAAACTCGGACTGCAAGGTACCGTTCACGATCAAAGTCATCGACACGGACGAGATCAACGCCATGGCGCTGCCTGGCGGATTTTTCTATGTGAATTCAGGCCTGATTTTGGCGGCGGACGAAGAGGCGGAGCTTGCCGGAGTGATGGCGCACGAAACGGCCCACGTATGCGCGCATCATGCAGCGCGTGAAATGACCCGTATGAATTATGTGCAATTGGGGTCAATTCCCCTGATCATGATGACGGGTTACAGCTGGACCGGATACGGTATCTACGAAGCGATCAACATCGCCATTCCCATGACCTTTCTGATGTTCTCGCGCGAGTTCGAAGGGCAGGCGGATTACTTAGGCGTGCAATACATGTACCGGGCCGGATATGATCCGCAGGCGTTTGTGACCTTCTTTGAGAAGATACAAAACCTCGAAAAGCAGAAACCGGGAGCTGTGGCCAAGGCATTCTCGAATCATCCTCAGACGCCGGACCGCATTGCGCACACCCAGGAAGAGATCGCGAAGATTCTGCCAGCGAAGGACGAATATCTTGTGACCACGTCAGAGTTCGATGACGTAAAGGCACGGCTCGCGCGTATCGAGAACAAACGTAAACTCATGGATCCAAAGAGCGGCAAGCCGACCTTACGGCGTGCGAGCACGAGCGATCCGAACGCCGACCCAAATGCACCGCAGAATGGCGACGATCGTCCAACGTTGCACAGACGTGAAGACAACAATTAGGGCCTGAACAGGCCCTAAACAGTTTGCGTTTTTGCCTCTTTCGAAATGCTCACGAGAGGCGCTGCAAAAGTCAGCAGTGTGCAAAGCCCAATCATCACAACAAAGATGCGGCTAACCCCGGCAACCTGGCCTACAAAGCCGAGAACTGGCGGTCCGGCGAGCAGTCCTGCGTAGCCGATGCCTACTGTCGTTGCAATGCCTGCTCCCGGCAGTACTCCAGGAATTTTTCCCGCAGCGCGATAGAGCACGGGTGAGGCATTGGCAAGGCCGAGTCCTAGAAGAGCAAACCCGGCAATCGTGAGAGGCAATTGGGGACACAGCAACACAGCAAGCAGCCCGGCGATTCCCAGCAACCCACCAATACGGAGCGCCCGCATTTCTCCCAGGCGGGCGACTGAAAAGTCACCTGTGAGGCGGCCCGTGACCATGGCCGCGGAGAATGCCGTGAACCCATATCCGACAACGCCTGGTCCCAGCCCGCGAATAACGCGTAGAAAAATGCCGCTCCAGTCTGCGACTGCTCCTTCAGAAACCATCGTCGAGAAGGCAAGAATTCCAAGCATCAGCAGGCGGCCATTCGGACGCAAGGCGTGTACCTGGGCATGGGTGTGCTCAAGCCCGCGCGGCAGCAGGAATTGACCGGCAACGAATGCTGTGACGAGAAGTAGAGTGGATGTAATAAGCACCACGCTGCGAGAGGCGATGCCGCGAGAAAGAGCGGCACTGGCGATGGCAGAGCCTGCCACTCCTCCGAGGCTGTAAAGGGCATGAAAGAGCGAGATAGTGCGACGGCCCAGATGCTCCTCGACCAGAACACCGTGCGAGTTCATCGCCACGTCCGTGGCTGCTCCCGCCATGCCGAAGAAAAGCAGGGAAGTCGCCATAAGGAGTGCCGTGGGTGAAAGCACTGCAGCGCTTAACGCAAGAGGGAAGAGCGCCGCAGTCGCTGTGCAGACGGTACGGCTGCCGTAGCGGCTGATCAGCATGCCCGCAAGCGGCATGGCGATGACTGAGCCAAGGCCGGCGGCTAGCAGAACCGCTCCCAGCTGCGCGGGATTGAGGCCGAGCTCACGCGCGCGATCAGGCACATGCGGCACCCATGCGCCGATTGTGCTCCCATTCGTGAAGAAGAAAATAGCAACTGCCCAGCGTGCATGCCGAACAGCAGCGATTGGATGGCTCAAGCTCGATTCGCCCTCATGGAGTCATGACTCCCTTCATACACTATGCCGGTTCCAGGTGCTGTCCTGTGGATACAGTGGCGCCATCAAGAAGGCGGCGTAATTCGGCGGTAAGAACCTCGGGCGGGACGGGCTTGTAGAGGAACGATGTCTGCATATCGTTGGTCACATCCTTCGGATCGGCGTCGATATGACCACTGACCAGCAAAGCCTTTAACTCGGGACGCAAACGGCGGAGGTTGGCAATTACGTCCTGCCCGCTCATCTTTGGCATGATGGCGTCGCTGATGACAACATCAATCTCGGGAAGAATTTCCTGACCTGTCGCCAGGCCTTCCATACCATTGGCAGCCTGCACGACGCGGTAACCGCATGCTTCGAGCGTATGGGCGAGCAGATAGCGGATATTCGAGTCGTCTTCAATGAGCAGGATCGTCTCGTTGCCTCTCTGAGAAGAGTTTCTTTGCTTCGGCTGAGGATCTGTCATTTGTGTCTGGTTCGCAATAGGGAGTGAAATGATAAAAGCCGAGCCGACGCCTTCTGTCGATTTCACGGAGATATTCCCGCCAGCCTCGCGAATGATGCCGTAGACAGTAGCAAGCCCTAGACCGGTGCCCTTGCCCTCTTCCTTTGTGGTGAAAAATGGCTCGAAAAGCCGCTCTCTCACTTCAGCAGGCATGCCGCAGCCTGTGTCCTGAACGGTAATCAGCACGTTGCGATGTTCGACGCTCGTTTTAATCGTGAGCACACCGCCGCGCGGCATGGCGTCGCGGGCATTGACGACCAGATTGAGCAGCACCTGGCTGAAACGATGCGGATCAATTTCGATGCATGCGTTCTCGGCCACTGGATACATTTCGAGAAAAATAGTATCGCTTACCAGCCGGCGAAGCATGGTTTCGTCATCGCGAAGCAGATCATCGGCGCGGACGATTCGCGGCAGGCTGACTTGCTTGCGGCTGAATGCGAGCAATTGCTGCGTGAGCCGCGCCGCTCGTTCACCGGCGCGATGGATCTCTCCCGACATGTGACCAAGGCGCTCGTTTCCGTCCAGTTCGTGCTGCAAAATGCGCGCATAGCCATTTATGACGGAAAGAATGTTGTTGAAGTCGTGCGCGATGCCGCCGGCAAGCCGCCCGATGGCTTCCATCTTCTGTGCATGGCGGAATTGCTCCTCGAGCGCGCGGCGTTCGGTAATGTCATGCAGCAGGAGGATCACTCCACAGATACGATTCTGCTGGTCAGTGTCCGGGGTATACGTGGCTTCGATGGTGCGCTTTTTGTTGTGAATCAGAATTGTTTTTTCAAAACGAGCAGGCGTTCCTTGTGATGCCATCGTCCATGCGCGACGCACATCCGCTTCGTACTGTTTTCCATCACCCCGCAGGACGAAGAATTCGAAATCCTGCATGACGACTTCCTCGCGCGGTATATCGAACCACTCCTCAAACGCGCGGTTGGCGCGACGGCATTTCCCCTGTATGTCGACATAGAGGAGAGCGACGGGCAACTGATCGGTAAGCGCCCGCAGTTCGGCTTCGCTCATGCGCAGGACATCTGCGGCCTGACGTTGTTTGGTTATATCGTCGGTCGTGCCAACTGAAGCAGCCGGATTGCCGTCTGCATCGCAAACCACGGTGGAGCGGCCGTGCATCCAGCGGACTTCTCCAGAAGGCAGCAAGATGCGAAAGATATGCTCATAGGAATGCGCTGCCGCATTCGCGGCCTGCCAGCCTTCCATCAGGGCTGGCAGGTCATCCGGGTGCACGCGACGCTGCCAGCCATTGCCATACATTTCCTCTTCTGTCATATCCCATGAGCGTGCGAGTACAGGGTTGGCATAGAGCACATAGCCATCGATCCGGGCCTGAAATACGCCTGCGGGGCTCGACGCGCACAGTCCACGAAACACCTCCTCGCTTTGTCTGAGCGCCTCGGTCGTTCGCATCAGGTCTGTGATGTCATTGACGGTAACCAGGCGGGCGGTCCGAGAGGCGAATTCGGTCGGATACGAGGTGACGTGGACGAGATGTTCCGAGCCATCTTTGTAGTGATGTACCCACGGCCCGGATGCCTGTTGCACACCACCTTGCTTTGCTTTTAAACGCGCCGCTTCCGCATCAGCCTCGGGCCGGATATCGAGTATGGTCATTGTCAGGAATTCTTCGCGCGACCAGCCATAGCATTCAATTGCCGATTGATTTACATCCAGAAAGCGCAGAGTTTCCGAATCATAAATCCACATCGGGTTAGGACTCTTCTGGAAGAGATCCATGAAGCCTCTCACGCACTGATATTCATGGACGCGGCGTCACTATGAAATCAACAAGGATTGTGTGTAAATCAAAACTGACTGTAACACGACGCCGCAAAGCGGGAAATGGGGCGACCCTTGCAGTTCTGCCATCTATTGCCCGTCCTTTCTCTTTATCCGCGCCCAAGTGTAACGAGTGAATGGATTTATTCGATACCAAGACGGTGTTGCATCTGCTCCAGCGTATAACCCTTCGTTTCCGGATAAATAAACAGAACAACGAAGAATTGCAGCACCATCATTGCGGCAAAGAAAATGAAGGGCGCTCCGGCGGAATATCTGGCGAGCAGCGGAAACGTGCCGGAGATGACCGCATTCATGATCCAGTGCGAGGAGCTGCCGAGACTCTGCCCTTTTGATCGGACGCGCGTAGGGAAAACCTCACTTATGTAGACCCAGATAACCGAGCCCTGCGAAATGGCAAAGAAGAAGATGTAGCCGACAAGCAGCCACAGAAGAGAGGATTGATGCCGCTGCATAAAAAAGATCGAGGCTACGCCTATGAGGCACGCGGCCGTGCCTACGGAGCCGATGAGCAGCAGCGTCTTACGGCCGATCTTATCAATAACCGTCATGGCCAAAAGTGTTGCGAAAAGATTCATCGCACCCACAAGAACGGCCTGCAAATCGCCGGACATGGCGCTGAACCCGGCTGCCTGAAAAATATCGTTCAGGTAATAAAGGATGGCGTTGATGCCCGCCAGCTGATTGAACATGCCGATCGAGATGGCAAGAAAAATAGGGAGCCGGTACTTGTATTGAAAGAGCGGTTCGGTTTTAGCGCTGCGTTCCAGGTGAATCGAGTCGACAATTTCGCGCAATTCCGCTTCCGAGTCGGGTGAACCCATCATCTGCAGGACTGAGCGCGCTTCATCGATCCGGTTCTGCGTGACCAGCCAGCGGGAGCTGCGGGGGATGCCGAAGAGCATGATAAGAAACAGAATGGCCGGCGCCGCTGCCACGCCAAGCTGCCAGCGCCACTCCAGAACTCCCAGGCCAAGGCGGGCGATGAAGAAGTTGGAAGCATACGCCAGCAGAATGCCGATGACGATGTTGATTTGGAAAAGCCCGACGAGGCGTCCGCGCCATTTTGCCGGTGCAATCTCGGCAATATAGACCGGTCCCAGGACGGAAGAGCCGCCGATTCCAAGTCCGCCGATAAAGCGGAATACAACAAGAGCCGACCAATTCCACGAGAAGGCACAGCCCAGCGCCGAAATGACGTAGAGCACGGCCATGATGCGGAGTGTTTCGCGGCCGCCTAGTTTTTGTCCGATGGCTCCGGCGGACATGGCGCCGATGACTGTGCCCCAGAGAGCGATGGAAACAGTCAAGCCAAGAGCGGCTGGCGAGAGATGAAAGATGTCAGTGAGCTGGTGCGTGGTGCCGGCAATCACGGCGGTATCGAAGCCAAAAAGAAGGCCACCGAGAGCGCCTACAATCGTGCTCTTAAAGAGGTAGAAGTTCAATCGCATAGGTGCGTCCAGGTAAGAAAAATGGCGGTCTCGTCATCGAGGGGCGGTCTTTGGTGTGTCTGTAGTGCTTTTGTCCGAAAAGGTATAGGGAAGAATGCAGGCCCCAAGCAGCCCGGAATCCGCTCCTAGTTCCGCGGCAATAATACGCGTGCCAGCATCCGCATTACCATTCAGAACTGCGCTGCCGGGTTTGGTAAGCCTGTAGACATAGCTGCGATAGCGTACTTCCGCAAACATGGCTGGAGAGAAGAGATCCCATGCGTTAGCTAATCCACCGCCCACGACATAGAGAGGCAGATTGAGCGTGTTCACGAGGTCGCCTATACCAATACCCAGAACCCGGCCAAGGTCATCGAAGATGCGCTGGGCGTCGGCGGCTCCATTCTCCGCCAGGTCTGAAAGATCGCGCGTGGTGAAGTCGGGATTTGCTGCGCAGAGCGCTGCAATGGCAGGTGCCTTACCCGATGAAGCCGCTTCGAGGGCGATGCGGCGCAGAGCGGTGGCGGAGGCGTACATTTCAAGACAGCCATTGCTGCCGCATCCGCATGCCGGACCATCGGGCCATATATTGAGATGGCCTGCCTCGCCGGCCATGCCGTGTGCTCCGTGCCAGACTTTTCCATCCAGAATGATGCCGTTGCCGATGCCGGTGCCGAGTGTAAGCATACAAAGCGAATCGATACCAAGTGTACGGCCACTGCCCAGAAGACATTCCGCCAGAGCGGCGAGATTTGCATCACTTTCCAGCGCGACCGGCATACCCAGACAGGCTTCTACCTCGGCGCGCAGATCGAAGCCATCCCAGCCGGGAAGATTGGGCGGGTTATGCAGCCGGCCCGCAGGTAGCTCGAGTGGTCCGGGCGTACCGATACCGACTCCAATGAGTTCATGCTGTGGGGAATAGTTATCGCTCAGTTTACGGATGCCATGGCACATGTCTTCGATGACAGCGTGCCGTCCTGCCGCCAATCGTGTGGGCAACAGAATCGTTTCCAGCAAGCCGGACGCACGCGTGTATGCGGCGATGCGCAGATTTGTTCCGCCTAGATCCACTCCAACCGAAAAAGAGCTCATATGCAGCTAAATCTCAAAAACCGGATGCCGCCATCGCAGCGAAGTTGCAAGCTGGACATTGGAAAACGATGCCCAAGGAGAAAGTCAATCTGTAACTGGAGTGAGCGATGCATTGGAATCCAATCACCTATAACCCTTTGCAATATACACGAAAAAAGTAGGAGTGGAAACGATTCCATTTAGTATGGTAGCGTTTCCTTGAATAGCCGGGCATTAGATAGACGGATAGGTCCTGAAGTTTGTTTCTAAGTGCTTGTGGGATTGCATCCGCAGGAGTTTCTGAGGACAAGCCTGGTCTCTAGCTTCACCATGTCCTGGCGTTTTCTGGCGAGCTGATGCTTGCCCTTTTTGGTGGGCAGCAGCTGCTCGAACAGGATCTCGGTCGCGATGCGGCCCATGTCTTCAATCGGCTGCTGAATTACGCTGATCGATGGCCGCAGTGTCGATGCCAATTCGAAGTCATCGAAGCCAAGCAGCGCGATCGATTTTGGAACCGATACTCTCAGCTTCTGCAGTGTTTCGAACGCAAAGATCGTGATGCTGTTCTTCAACGTGAAAATCGCATCGGGCGGTTGGGAAGCGGCGAGATAACTCTCGATGGCATACTCAGCTGATTTGTAATCCTTCACCGACATATCGACGATGGCCGGCAGGCCGACATCCTCAATCGCATGCCGATATCCGCGAAGACGTTCGCGCATGGTATAGAGCGTGGTTTCGCCGCCCAGGCATAGGATGCGCTTATATCCGTGTTCGATCAGGTGCTCGGTGGCGATGCGCGCGCCCTTGTAATTGTCGGCGACCACGCTGGGAATGCCAGTCTTTGCAATCGGGCGATCGAAGCTGACGACGGGCGTCGAGATCCTGCCGAGAAATTCTGACAGCGTATCGCTTTGATAGTTTGCCGGTGCAAGCAGCAGGCCATCCGTTCGATGGCGCATGAGCACATTGAGGTTTTCCATCTCGATGTGCGGATCGTTATTTGTAACCGTGACGATGAGCAGGGAATCATGAGCCCGCGCGATTTCCTGTGCGGCTTCGGCGCAGCTGGAAAAAAAGGAGTCGGCGATGCTGGGAATGACCAGGCCGATGGTCTTGGTGCGCTCGCCCTTGAGGATACGCGCTGCCTGGTTCGGCATATAGCCAAGCTGTTCAATGACGGAACGAACACGATTCAAAGTGCGTGGGCTCACGCGATGCCCACCGTTAATAACTCGGGAGACTGTGGTAGTGCCGACTCCGGCCTTGCGTGCTACATCAGCGAGTGTGGGATGCGAACCAGATTTGGTCATCGTTAGCTTAAGTGCAAGTGTACGGCTTATTCAAGGCTTGCACCAGTATTCAGGCAGTCTCTGGTACTGTCAACGTTCCGGAGCGATTGGTGAAGACCGTCTTGGCAGAGAAAATCTTTGTCGCGCCTTCGCGTAACGGAAGCATGCGGTTGCCGATTCCGTCATTGTCAGCGGCGGCTAACAGCCGCGGCAATGGCTCGCTCATGGGTTCGGCGGAAAGGCAGAATGTGCCATAGTGCATGGGGATCATAATGTCAGCGCGAAGATCAATGAAGCCCTGCAACGCATCCTCAGGACTGGTATGCACAGAGCGGAATCCGTCGGGCGAATAGGCGCCGATGGGCAGCAGGGCGACCTGCGGCGCGAGCCGCTCACCGATTTCGCGAAAGCCTGCAAAATATCCTGTGTCCCCTGAGTGATAGAGCGATTGCGCGCCATGACGCAGTACGTAACCGCCAAACCCACGATGTGTATCGGTCATTTTGCGGGCGCCCCAATGTTTTGCCGGAGTCGACGTGATTTCAACATTGCCAATGCGAAGAGACTGCCACCACTGCAATGACTCAACGCGCGCGAAGCCAAGGTCCTGTACCAGGTCGGCGACGTTCCAGGGCACGACGGCGACTGGAGATTTGCCGCTGAGTTCGCGCGTGTGCCGGATAATTTTCCGCAGCGAGGGAAGATTCAGGTGATCCATATGAGCATGCGTCAACAGAACAGCATCGATGGGCGGCAGATTTTTCAACGCAACACCAGGGCGCCGCACTCTATGCAGGACGATCAGCCAGCTGGCGAAAACCGGATCGACGAGCAGGTTGAGTCCACCCATCTGGATCAGGAATGTGGAATGGCCGATAAATGTCACGCCAAGCTCACTGGCGTCAGTAAGCACAGGCTTGTGCTGCTCGCCTTCTATGGGGCGAAAGGCGGAACGGGCAATCAAGTTAAGAACAAAGCTGAGTTTGGGGCCGGATGACCTGCGTTTTACCACGGAATCTCCTTTTATAGAGATTCCGTGACGCGATCATTCGATGCGGGAAGTGTAGAGGTTCGCCGCGTTTTCTCTCCGTTACGGCTGCTTTTGCGCGTCTGCCCGAGCGACGGCTGCTTCCGCAGCCTGAAATCCGATTTTGGAGTGGGTTCCGTCGCAGAATGGTTTGTTGGTGGAGCCTCCGCAGCGGCAAAGCGAGAAGGCGGGTTTACCGGTCAGGTCCCATTCTTTTCCGTCGGCGTCGAGTAATTTACATGGGCCTTCCACGCGGAAAGGTCCGTTGGGACGCACGGTGATTTTCACTTCATTTTCAGACATTCGGTTTTGGCTCCTCAAGAGAGATAAGGCTCGTTTCCGAGTGTAGCAGCCCACGCGCTGCCGGAACCGGCCCTTTCTTGCGTGGTTCTTTCTCATGTACCCTTCATTTAGATATCGTTATCAAAACTGAAATTTGTCAGTGAAATTTTCCTGGGGTGTGTGAATGTTGCGTCGCTGTGTTGTGCTTTTTGTGAGTTGCATGGGTCTGCTTGGAGTTCCGTCGCTGTTGGGGCAACAGCGGCAATCAGTTGAACTGAATACCGGATGGGAGTTCCGGCAGCTCGCGCCCGACGCGGCTACGCCTGTAGAGTGGCATCCGGCAAAAGTGCCCGGAGATGTGCATCTCGATCTGCTCGACAATAAGCTGATTCCCGATCCGTACTATCGCGATAACGAGGCAAAGCTGCAATGGATCGAGAATGCAGACTGGGAATATCGCACGACGCTGCAGGTTTCACCGGAAACACTAAGCAATCAGCATGTCGAGCTGGTTTTTGAAGGGCTCGATTCCGCGGCCGATGTGTACGTGAACGATCAGAAAGTAATGACGGCTGACAATGCCTTCCGCAAATGGCGGGTGGACGTGAAGCCGCAGCTCAAGGCGGGTGCGAATCAGGTGCGCGTTGTTTTTCTTTCGCCGATCAAGGCAGCTGCGAAAGTAGCGGCGAAAGATCCGTGGCAGGCGCGCACAAAGACGGATGAGAAAACCTATATCCGCAAGCCCGCTTATGAGTATGGATGGGATTGGGGACCGCGCTTTGTGACCAGCGGCATCTGGCGGCCCGCTCATCTGGAGACGTGGGATGCGGCACGCATCGAGAATGTCTACATCCATCAATTGGACATTAGCCAGCCGCTGGCTCGGGTGAATGTGGAAGCCGACGTAGTCGCATCGCAGGATGGGCCGGCAAAATTGACAGTAAGTTATAGACTGAACGGCAAGAATAAGGATGCCAGCCAGAATGTCTTTCTGCGGGCGGGAATGAATCACCTCACTCTTCCCCTTGAGATCGACAGACCGGAGCTCTGGTATCCGGTAGGTTACGGCGCACAGCCAATTTACCAATTTCATGTGCGAATCGGCAGTGGCAAAGCCGTAGCCGACGAAGCAACCGCCAAGGCAGGCCTGCGCTCGATTGTGCTTCGCCGCGATCGCGATCAGTGGGGGCGGTCGTTCGAGTTCATCGTGAACGGAATTCCCGTCTACGGCAAGGGCGCGGATGTGATCCCGTTCGACAGCTTCCCAAGCCGCGTGACCACGGCGCAATACCGCTCGGTGCTTGAGTCCGCGCGCGACGCCAACATGAACATGATCCGCCACTGGGGCGGAGGCTACTACGAGACGCAGGAGTTCTACGACATCTGCGATGAACTCGGCATCATGATCTGGCAGGACTTCATGTTCGGCAATGACTGGCAGCCAGGCACCTACGACTTCAAGCAGCAGGTGGAAGAAGAAGTACGTTACCAGATCGAGCAGTTGCGCAATCATCCCAGCATCGTTTTATGGTCCGGAAACAATGAGACGGAGCTGGCCTTTCATTGGGCCGGACGCGATCAGCTTCCGCAGGACGTGCGTTTGCGCATGTGGCAGGACTATCTGACCGTCTTCAGCGGAGTCATCGCTCGCAGTGTGGCCGAATTAAATCCGGAGACGCCCTACTGGCCCAGCTCGCCCAGTTCCGATTACGAAGATCAGACGCCCGAATACCAGTCTGGCGACCTGCATGAGTGGAACGTGTGGCACGGGCGCGTGAATTTTGACGAATATGAGACGCATTTTCCGCGCTTCATGACCGAGTATGGGTTCCAATCCTTCCCGGAGATGCGCACGATCGAAGCCTTCACCAAGCCGGAAGACCGCGCGAGCATCTTCACTCCAGTGATGCTCGTCCACCAGAAGAATAATGAAGGCAACTCGATCATTCACGATTACATGCTGCGCTATTACGGCGAGCCGAAGGATTTCACCTCGTTCTTGTATGCGAGCCAGGTATTGCAGGCGGAGGGAATCAAGACGGGTGCGGAACATCTGCGGCGCATCCGTCCACGTAATATGGGAGGCATCTATTGGCAGCTGAATGATTGCTGGCCGGTGGCCTCCTGGTCGAGCCTCGATTACTACGGCCGCTGGAAGGCGCTTCAATATTACGCGAAGCGCTTCTACGCGCCGCTGCTGGTTTCGCCGCATCTGGAAGACGGCAAGCTGGCCGTGTATGTCGTCTCGGATAAAACTTCGCGAACGAATGCACATCTGCGACTGCGGATCATGGACCTGCAAGGCAAAACGTTGCGGCAGGAGCAGCAGGATCTGACGATTCCGGCGGGTTCGAGCAAAAGCTATCTCGAGATACCGTTGTCGGAATTTGCAAACGCCAACGGCACAGATGCGGCTGCCATCTTCGGAGTCGCCGATCTGCAGGTGGACGGCAAGCCAGTTTCGAGCAACATCGTTTACTTCGTGCCGACCAAGCTTGTGCACCTGCCGCAGGTTGAAATCGCCACCGATTTGACGAAGCAGGGCGATGCATATGTGCTGCGGCTTTCATCCCCGGCGCTGGCGCGGAGTGTTTATGTTTCCTTCGGCGAATTGGATGCTAAGTTTTCCGACAACTACGTCGATCTGCTGCCCGGTGAGCCGGTAGAAATTAAGATCACCAGTCCGGCGGCTCTCGATCAATTGAAGGCGAACATGAAAATCACTTCGTTGGCGGATGCATTTGCACCGCCATCGCTGACGGGCGAGGCGGCAAAATAACAACCCTACCCGCCTTTACGAGCGTGAAGGCGGGTATTCACTCTGGCCGGAACTGATTGCTACCGTCAGAGGGGACAGCGTACCAATTCCACTACTTTTTATACTGTAGGGAAGTCCGCTTACCCTCATCCAGGTAAGACTTCTGATCCAGAATGCCCTGCATCTGGAGCATACGGGCGACCAGGCCAGTCCATCCTGTTTGGTGGCTGGCTCCTAAGCCCGCGCCATTGTCGCCATGGAAGTATTCATAGAAGAGAATGTGATCACGCCAGTGTGGATCGGTCTGAAATTTTTCGGCTCCTCCAAATACAGGACGTCTGCCATCTTCATCGCACAGAAAAATTGAAGAGAGCCGCCTGGCTAATTCCTCGCTGACTTCAAAAAGGTTCATCATGTTGCCGGAACCGGTCGGGCACTCCACTTTGAAATTGTCTCCGTAGTAGAGATAGTAGTTGAGCAGTCCGCGGACGAGGAGAATGTTCACCGGCATCCAGACCGGCCCGCGCCAGTTTGAATTTCCACCGAACATGCTGTTGTTCGACTCGGCCGGCAAATAATCGACGCGATTCTCCTGTCCTTGCATGTTGAAGATGTATGGATGGTTCAGGTGATAGCGCGAAAGTGCGCGGATTCCATAAGGGCTCAGGAATTCATTCTCATCGAGCATGTAGCCGAGAATACGGCGCAGCTTCTCAGGGCCCACGAGTGCCAGGATGCCGCGATCATCTACGCCAAAATGATTTGGACCTGTGGGATGGATACTCGCGGCAACGTCGGGCATGCTCTTCAACCGCCACCACACGTGCTGTGCAAGCTCCGGTAGACGATCGCGCTGATATTTCTCGACTACGGCTGTCGCGCAGAGCGGCAGCAGGCCTACCATGGAACGCACCTTCAGGCGTGTTGTTCTACCGTCAGGGGAGCGCAGCATGTCATAGTAAAAGCCATCCTCTTCGTCCCACAAACCTGCATCGCCAATTTTGTTGATCGCCCGGGCAATCCATAGGAAATGCTCAGAGAATTTAATCACCAACTCTTCAAATGCCGGATCGTGTACGGCGAGCTCGGCTGAAATTTCAAGCATGTTCAGGCTGAAGAGTGCCATCCATGCAGTACCGTCTGCCTGTTCGAGATAGCCTCCCATGGGCAGTGGTGCCCTGCGGTCAAAGACGCCGATGTTATCGAGCCCAAGAAAACCTCCCTCAAAGATATTTCTGCCGTTGCGGTCTTTGCGGTTCACCCACCACGTGAAGTTGAGTGTGAGCTTGGTAAAGATGCGTTTCAGAAACTCCACATCGGTGTTGCCATGCATTGTTCGTTCAATGTTGTAGACAAAGTACGTTGCCCAGGCATGGACCGGTGGATTTACGTCACTGAAGTTCCATTCGTAAGCAGGAATCTGACCGCTGGGATGCAAATAGATGGAGTTCGTAATCAGCTCGAGTTGCCGCTTCGCGAAATCGATATCAACCAGCGACAACGAAATCGTATGAAAAGCAAGATCCCATGCCGCGTACCACGGATATTCCCACTTGTCCGGCATCGAGATCACATTCTCGTTCACCATGTGGTACCAGTCAGCATTGCGCTGCGACTGCTGCAGCAACGGAGTGGTCTTGCTCATGCCATGCTCTTCGAGCCAGCGGTGCACATCGAAGTAGTAATACTGCTTTGTCCAGAGCATCCCGGCCAGGGCCTGACGCATAACGCCGGCTTGATCGGCAGAAAGCGTGCCTGGAGTGATCGAGTCGTAGAACTCATCTGCTTCCTGCTTGCGCTGTGCAATGACCGCATCCGCATTCACTCCTGCCGACGCATTTTCCGGAGGAATGGTGCAGAGGCGAAGCGAAACAGTCCACGTACCGCCTGCGGGAATCACTTTGGAAGAATAAGGGGTGGCCTTGGTTCCTATCTCCGCTGGATTGACGGCTTCGGTATTTCCGTGGACGAGGTAATTGTGGAACGCATCCTTTACATACGGAGAAGCATTCGGCTGACCGAAGATCCTTTCGGTGTTCGTCTCGTTTTCGGTAAACAAAAGCTTTGCCGATGGATCGAAGTACAAAAAATATTTGCCTAGTTTTTCCTGTGCCGCCTGGATCGCCTGAGTATCGCCACCCTGTACCCTGCGCAGAAGCGGGCGCGTCTCGCCGCTCACCCATGTGTCGCGGAACCAGAGTGTGGGGAGCAGGTGGAGCGTTGCCGCATCGGGGCCGCGATTGGCCGCGCTAATGCGAATGGAAATATCTTCGGCGGACTGCTTTGCGTATTCGACAAAGACATCGAAGTAGCGGTTCTCATTGAAAACGCCGGTGTCGAGCAGCTCGTATTCCATCTCATTACGAGTGCGGTGTTTATTAGTCAGCACCAGATCGTCATATGGGTAAGCAGCTTGAGGATATTTGTAGAGATACTTCATGTAGGAGTGCGTCGGCGTGCTGTCCAGATAGAAGTAATACTCCTTCACATCTTCGCCGTGATTGCCTTCGCTGTTCGTCAATCCGAACATGCGCTCTTTCAGGATGGGGTCTTTGCCGTTCCAGAGAGCGAGCGCAAAGCAGAGAATCTGTTTGTCATCAGAGATACCGGCGATGCCATCCTCGCCCCAGCGATAAGCGCGGGAGCGCGCCTGGTCATGCGAAAAGTAATCCCATGCATTGCCGCTGTCACTATAGTCTTCGCGGACCGTGCCCCATTGACGCTCGCTGAGATAGGGACCCCACTTACACCACGGTTCAATATCGGCGCGAACTTCCTGCTGGCGAATCGCTTCCTGAGTCATCGAACACTCCTCCTGACTGCCTCAACAGAGTTTCAACTGCTCTTGAATAGAATTCTTTGCCTCACAGTCGGGTCACTCCCGAAGAATCTGAAGTGCGGAGATGATACCAGAGCCACGCGAATCAGAAAATTTGCACGAAATAATGGTTTTGGACGCGCGAAAAGGTAAGAAGTTGCGCGGCTTTGAAGATTGTGCAGCAGGTCACTTATTGGCCGGACAGGATAATCGGCAATGTCGGCGTGGTTGCACCCTGGACATCTTCGATCGTGACGCCGAAGGCCTTGGCCTCCACGCCTTCCGGCAGCGGTGGCAGCACAACGCTTGCGCTTCCGGACGGATCAGGACGGAACAACCCTGCCGGAATGGGAGCCTGACCATTTGCTGGAATCAGCCAGAGTTCATAGGTCTTGGTTGCAGGCACGGGGTGAAGATGACTTGCGACGAAGAAGAGCGCCGCGCGGTCTTTCGCGTAAATGACGTGCGCGGTCGGTTGTGCCGCCGCCTTTGTTTCTGTCAGTGTGACGCGCTTCGCAGTGGGAGATGTGAGCACATCCATAATCTGCTGCGAGCGTGAAACCTGACTGGAAAGCTGTGAGATTTGCTCGTCCTGCGCTGTAAGCTGCTGCCGCAGATTGTGCGCGTTGTTTCCCAGATAGGCTGCCAGGAGAAGAGCAGCCGCGGCAGCGATCCAACCCAATCCACTGAACCAGTTGCTCGTACGCGCGGGCGTCGGGTCCGGCATTTTCACAACATTGGAAGGAGGGGTTGATTTCGCTAATGAAGGCTCCGTATGAAGACGCTTCAGGAAGCGATCGCGCGCGCCTGGAGGAAGTGGCTCCTGCGGCACAGAGAGGGCAAAAACGGCCAGTCCTCCCGAGATATCGGCAAGCCGGCTCCTGCATTCGGCGCACGTATCGAGATGACGCTGCACCGCTGCATCTTCCGCCGGCGCA
This sequence comes from Alloacidobacterium sp., assembly GCA_035482895.1. Lineage (GTDB taxonomy): Bacteria > Acidobacteriota > Terriglobia > Terriglobales > Acidobacteriaceae > Alloacidobacterium. Next base: position 57,664 of record DATHQH010000075.1, read on the forward strand.
AGCAGGCGCATCGCGTAGAGCGAGAGGTCTTCTTCGGAAATGTGATCGCCGTAAGTCAAGCTTGCAATGCCTTTCGTATCGAAATTAAAGCAAGGCGAATGCGCGTTTTTACCGTGCCCAGCGGATCACCGGTCTTTTCCGCAATCTCCGAGTGAGTCAGTCCTTCAAAGAAAGCCAGTTCCATGGATGTCTGCTGCTCTTGCGGCAGCTCATGCATGATGATGCGAACTTTTTCAATCAACGTGTTCCGCTCTGCTTCAGCAGCCAGATCGATCGAAGCGGGAAGTACAACCTCGTCCACAGGATCGGAGGGATGGCGGCGGCGAAGCACATCAATCGCCCTGTTTCTGGACACTACGGCCAGCCAGGCGCCAAGCGAACCTCGGTCCGAGACAAAGGATTGTGGCCCACGCCAAACCTGCATTAGAACTTCCTGCATGACGTCTTCGGCTTCAACCGGATCATGCAGTACCCGCAAAGCGATGGAGTAGACGATCTTCGCATAGCGGTCAAAGATGGCCGCCATGGCGGCCTCATCGCGTTGTGAAATGCGTCTGAGCAAGTCTGCGTCCGCTATACTTTCCGCGCCGTTATCTTTCTTACGGAACGCATCGCGGTCCGGATTTTTGGAATCCTCAGGCATGGGATGTTTCAGCGGGTATTCTACAAATACAGGTCGATCCTAATGGATCACGAAACGCCAGCATAGCAGAATCGAATCACACGATGTCTTCCAACATAAAGATGCGTCTGGACAAAATGTTGTTGGCGCGCGGGCTGGTTTCGACGCGAGAAAAGGCGCAGGCTCTGATTCTCGCGGGGAAGATCCTGGTCAACGAGCAGAAAATTGACAAGCCGGGCGTGAGTGTCACAGAAGACGTTACCATTCGGATTCTGGGCAGCGATTTGCGTTATGTGAGCCGGGGCGGATTGAAGCTGGAAGCGGCGCTTACCCATTGGAAGATCGATCTGAGAGATCGCTTTTGTCTGGATGTGGGAGCCTCCACGGGTGGGTTCACCGATTGCATGTTGCAACACGGAGCAGCGAAGGTATTAGCCATCGACACAGGCTACGGACAGATTGCGCAGAAGCTGCGCTCCGACGCGCGCGTGACGCTCATGGAGCGCACGAACGCACGCCACATTCAACCGGGTGATCTGCCGCACGGCGTGACTTTCTTAGGCATGGATGTTTCTTTCATCTCTGCGACTCTGGTATTGCCCGCTGTGATTCCCGCAGCCTTCCCATTCTCCGGAATGATGGCGGAAGCGGTGGTCCTGGTGAAACCGCAATTTGAAGCAGGCCGGGAAAACATAGGCAAGGGTGGCATTGTTCGCGACCCGGCGGCGCACCAACTGGCGATCGACAGAGTGCGGAACTGCGTGGATACCCTTGGCGGCGAAGAGATCGAAATCACAGATTCACCTATTCTCGGAGCAGAGGGAAATCGTGAGTTTCTGTTGTACGCTCGTTTTCCCCAAACGAAAAACGGATAAATCTGCCGGTTCAGTAACTCATCGGGATTTTTGATTCTGCGAGTACACTGAGTTCTGATGCGACGCATAGCGATCATTTCGAAACCGCAAAAGGAAGAGCTAAACACCCTTCTCCCGGAGCTTGTGCTGTGGCTGCGCGCGCGCGGATTTGAGCCGATTCTCGATCCGGTCAGCGGAAATTATGCGCAGGAAAAGAATGTTGTACCGCGAGGCGAATTGCCGGAGCAAAACCCGGAATTAGTTGTAGTGCTCGGCGGCGATGGAACGCTGCTGGCCGCAGCCCGCGTTTTTTCCAAAACACATACGCCCATCATGAGCGTGAACCTGGGCTCACTGGGCTTTCTCACCGAGGTCCGGCTGGCAGATATCTACTCCACTCTGGAGGGCTGGTGCGACAACTGCTGCACCATCGAAACGCGCGCCATGCTGCACAGTGAGCTTTGGCGCGATGACAAAATATTCGTCGAGCATGAAGCCCTGAATGATGTTGTGGTTGCGAAAGGCGCAATCGCGCGCATGGTCAATTTCACCATCAAGCTTGATAACCAGCTTGTGGCGTCCTTCCGCGCGGACGGAGTCATCGTCTCGACGCCGACAGGTTCGACTGCGTATTCTCTCGCTGCGAACGGCCCCATCGTCGTACCGGATGTCGATGCGCTGATTGTTTCCCCTGTCTGTCCTCATTTGCTGACGCTGCGTCCGCTCGTCATGCGTGGAGATGCCAACTTAAGCCTTGGCGTCGAGGGCATTCCCGATCAGACCTATCTGACGGTAGATGGCCAGGAGGCCATTCAGCTAAAGGTTGGGGATGAACTGCGCTGTCGTCGTTCGCAATATTTTGTGCGGCTGATACGGCTGGGGTCTCCGGGATTTTTCGATGTGCTGCGTTCGAAGCTGAAGTGGGGCGAACGCTGATCGCTTCAAACCCTCGAGGGGTGAAATTTTCCGGATATTTCGATGATTTGGATCGTCTAAGAAGAAGCATAGAACCCTTGCTGTATGGATCAAGCATCGATGCGCAGCCTTTTCCAGGACGAAAAACAGTCTCGACTGCGAAGCGCTCGCACAGCGGGATTGTCGATTGCCATTCATGGGCTGATGCTCGGGCTCATCATGATCGGTACCATACATCTGCACCGCACCGTCATTTTCCAGCCAATGACAAAGGGGTCAGTGTCGTCCGTCTCGATGATTGCCATCAGCAGGGGAGCCATGGCCGCTGCTCTCACTCAGCAGAATGTCACACCGGAAAAGAATGCCCTGCCTCGGCCGAAATCTGTGCATCGACCGAACGTTATGCCGGCAAAATCTACCCCGGCATCCAGTTCACCAGAGCCGTCCCGTCCTTCAACTGAGCTGGCTGCTACGGGAAAGAGCAATCCCGGCGTCACCGGACAGGGAAGCGACTCGCAGAGCATGTATCCGGCTTATCCCACTGTTTCGCCATCGCCACAGGTCAGAGACCGGTCGCTTCTGCCGCCGACAGACCAGAAAATTATCGTAGACGTCAATCTGGGAGCGGATGGACAGGTGCAGGAGGCCCGGCTGGTAAGCGGCTTAGGGAATGCTCTGGATCAGGTTGTGCTGGATACGGTACGAGGATGGCAGTTTCACCCCGCCATGCTCAATGGCGGCCCGGTTCCATCCAGTATGGAGTTGGTGTTTCCGTTTAACAGGAATTACCCGACAGCGGAGTAGCGCTACTTCTTAGTCAACTCGTCGAGCAGCACCTTGGCTTTGGTAGCCAGAGTTTGAGCGCCATCCAGATCGTTATCGACGAGGGCCTGTTTCGCTTTTGTCAAAAATGTTTTGATCTGCGCGCTGGTAAGTTGTTCATCCCCGCTCAGGGAGCGCTTAATACCGTTCAATCCATTCTCTGTATTGTTGATCAGCTGCTCGATATCGTGGCGACCTTGCGAGCCGGTGGATTCGCCGCTCGATGAAAGCTGCCCGATCGGAGAGACATCGGGTGTGGGCGTTGCGCTCGCAACCTTCTCACCCGCCTGGCTGGTTGTTGCTGTGTCGGTCGGAGCAGCAGGCTTTGCAGCCGCTGGCTTGTGTCGCTGCACTTTATGGGGGTGAACCGGCTCTGGGGCAGGCTGCTCCGTGGTCGCGACCACAACATTCGGTGTACTCGGAGGCGGCAAGGCCGGCAGGGTTGGAGTGTGCGCCATATTTGACGGGGGACTGGCCGGCGCCTGCGCCTGCGGGGGAGGCGCAGCGACAGTCTTGTGCTTACATCCTGAGATGGACACAAGAGATACGAATATGACCGCAGCACCACATGCGGTTTTCATCCCCAAGGCTCCTTTGAAATGATCGTGCCAGTCACAGCCCCTGTTTCCAGATGGCCGCGCAATTTTGTGTCTGAAGGGCTCGTTACGGGAATTTTCAGCGTGAACGTCGTACCATGGCCCATCTGAGATTCTACTTCAAGCTGGCCATTATGTAGCTGCACAATGCGATAAGTCATGGCAAGACCTATTCCGCTGCCGTCTTTTTTGGTAGTGAAATAAAGGTTGAATATTTTTGACCGGATATCATCCGCAATGCCTTCGCCCTCGTCGGAAATGCTTAGCACCGCCCAGCGGGCGTCCTCAACCAGGCGAACTCTGAGGCTACCCCCATCCGCCATTGCCTGCGCTCCATTCAGGACGACATTGAGCACCGCCTGCTTCATGAGGTCCGCGTCCACTTTGGCTATGACGGCGCGGTCCGGCATTAAGTTGATCACTCGGACATCGCGTGTTTCCAACTCAGCCGATGCCAGCATGAGCACGCCATCCACAATGGAGCGGAGATCCTGGTCATGCAGCTGCAGTTCTACCGGGCGTGAGAAGTCCACGAGTGTCTGCACGACCCGGTCCAAACGCTGGATTTCGCTCTGAATCACATCCAGATGACGGATGGCTGGCGAATCTTGCGCATTCATCTTATTTCGCAGCAGTTCCAGGTGAACGACGATGGCATTAATGGGGTTTTTCACCTCATGGCCCACGCCGGAAGTTAACTGGCCCAGGGCGGCCATGCGCCTGGAGAGCTCAAGTTCTGATTCAATTTCCTGAACCGACTCCAGATCGTGCAGGGAAAGAAGAGCACCCAGACCCTGGCGCTGTTGGGGTCCGCGGTCGTCATGAATGAAGTCGAGCGAGACTTCCACGCGGCGCCCCGTCTCCGTGGTAATTTCTTCCTGCACAAGGGAAATGCCGCGATCGAACGCCTCTCGCACGATGCGTCCCAGAATCGTAGAGCGGTCGAAAATTTCGCTCACCCCAGCGCCAAGAATCTGGTCCCGCTCAACACCGAGGAAGCGTTCCACCGAGTTGCTGACCAGGACTGCACGGGAGTCGTGCGTGAATAACATCATGCCATCCTGCAAGTTAGACAGGATTTGATCAAGGTTTTCTTTAAGGGCTGAGAAGACCTCTTCGACGTTCCTCATGCGGCGGCCAAGCCGCTCAATCTTATGCGAAACCTGGACAACCGCATCTTTTGAGTCGCCAGCTTCCAACTCCGCGTTGGTCTCAGCTTCGGCCGCCTGAGTAAAGGCGTCCAACTGTTCACTGATGCGTTCAATGGGCTTCAAGGCCACATTGGCGACAGATGCTGAAACAATAAGCGTCACCAGGATCGCGAATCCGATCAGCGTAACCGTTTCGACAAACCAGGGCTTAAAGGCATTGCTGAGAAAGGTCGTGCGAACTCCGATGTGTACACTGGCAATCGTCTGTCCCTGGCGTTCCAATCCGAGCGAGACGTTGTAAACACGGGGCGGCCCGAAGACGATTTTCAAAGTGTCGATGGCCGATGCATTCCGCAACAAGGCATACTCAGGCCGTGACGGCAGAATCTGGTCCTGCTGCGTGGGATCCGTGCTCAGGTACGCCCGACCGCTGCCGTCAGCAATCGCAACATCGAAGACCGTAGGCGAATAGCTGAGGATCGAGTTCAGCAGCGCGTTCAATCCCGCATCCTTGCGCAAGGCATTAGCTATAGCCTCGCGCAACTGTGTAGGATCGTTTGCGTTGATTGTCACGTTTCGCGTGCCGTTTTCAATAGCTTGGCGCGTGGCAAATTGAAGCTGGTGAGCGACGATGTCGGTTGCGTTAAAGGACTGCTCAATACGCTGCTGTAGCAGCTGGCTGAAGTAAAGCCACGAAAACACCGTGACCACGACAAACACCAGGCCAGTGATTGCCACGACGAGTTTGGTCTTGAGCCGCATTTACTGTTCTAACTGTCTGTACAATTTCAGGAGCAGAACGGCTAGTCCTCGGCAGCATCCATGCCGCTGCTGGCGTTTCCATACTCTTTCAGTTTGTTATGTAGAGTTTTGAGGCTGATGCCGAGAATTTCGGCAGCTTTGGTCTTGTTGTTATTCGTCGATTCAAGCGTCTTCACGATGAGTCGACGCTCGGCTTCATCGACCGTGGTGCCCACTTCCACCTGTACAAGATTCGGGTCATGATCAGACGCGTGTTTGATGTGCCGGCTGCCGAAGCCGGGCGGCAGATGCCGGGCATCCAGATAGCCTTCACCGCATAAAATCACCGCTCGCTCGATGGTGTTACGCAGCTCGCGCACATTCCCGGGCCAATCGGAGGCCATCAGCCGGTTCATCATTTCATCGGTGAGTCCGGCCACTTGCCGGTCGTGTTTCTGGTTCATGTCCCGCAGCATGGAGTCGACAATCGCCGGAATATCTTCCTTGTGCTCGCGCAGCGGGGGCATATGAATGTTGAAGACATTCAGGCGATAGAAAAGGTCCCCCCGCAAATGGCCGTCGGCGACGGCGTCATCCGGGTTTTTGTTGGTGGCCGCCAGGACTCGCACGTCGACGGGAGATTCGACTTTGCTCCCAAGACGGCGCAGCTTACGATCTTCAAGAACGCGCAGCAACTTGGCTTGCGTCGCCACCGGCATTTCTCCAATTTCATCCAGCAGGAGCGTGCCTTCTTCCGCCAGTTCGAAACAGCCGGCGCGGCGCTCGATCGCTCCGGTAAAGGCGCCTTTTTCATGGCCGAAGATTTCGCTTTCAATCAGCGTTTCAGGAATCGCGGCACAGTTAACCGCCACAAAGGCCTTGTTCTTTCGTGGGCTCAGATCGTGGAGTGTGCGCGCCACCAGTTCCTTTCCCGTGCCGCTTTCCCCGGTAATCAGAACCGAAACATTGCTTGTGGCCACGCGCTCAATCAAGCCGAAAAGCTCCTGCATCTTCCGGGAAGAGCCGACAAGCGAGCCCAGAATGCCGGTATCGCGCAGCTTGCGGCGCGTTACTTCCAGCTCCTGCTGGGTTTCGCGCTGACGGCTGGCATTCGCAAGAATCGTACGAAGGCGGTTCGGGTCAATCGGCTTCTGGATGAAGTCATAAGCGCCGATCTTCATCGCTTCCACGGCCTGTTCGATGCTGCCTTGCGCGGTAATGACGATCACCGCCTGATCCTGCTGTTTGAGCTCGCCCAGACGCTCAAGAAGCTCCAGGCCATCCATGCGCGGCATCTTCAAATCCGTCAGGACGATGCCCGGTTGCCACGCCTGGGCGCGCTCCAGGCCCTCCAGTCCATCGCGGGCAGTATCTGTGCGGTACCCCCAGCCGGAGACCAGTTCAGCCAAACCTGTAAGGGCATTTTCTTCGTCTTCAACGATCAAGACTTTTTCTTGTATGGGCATTCCTTCTTACGCACAACCTCATTTGGGGGACTTCTTCGTTTGTAACACGGCGACATGGCGATTGACTCGGTAATAAGCAAACCTGGGGTGGGTGAAATGGACGATTGGTCGGGCGAAAAAAGCGGGATACCGGTAGAAGTGTCGCCAGGGCAAACTGACCCAACTACTACATCGGCGGGTAGAGGGCGTTCGATTGCGGGATGTTGTAGAATCATAGAAGCGAGTCCGACGTTCTTCTGCATCGTTCCTGAGCCATGATTTGGCTCCCAGAAGTCCGGCCGCCCAGCTTTGTTGGCGTGCTTGCCAGATTCCGGTTTGGATGGGAAAGCTCCAAGACATTGCAACGATATTGATTGAGGAGACAGAGTTTCCATGGCTAAAATCGCCAAGACAGCAGACCGCAAGAAGGTAATGGACACGTCCAAAAGCACCGATTGTCCGAAGTGCAGCAAGCCGACCCGCATCGTGAAGCGGGTAAAGGACCGCGAGCGCGGCATCCCCGGCGGCGTGTACATCTCTTGCTCAGCCTGCGATTTCTACGAAAAACTTTAAGCTTAAAACCTTTGCGAATAACGAAGCCCGGCGCGAGCCGGGTTTTCTTTTGCAAATTCGGAGAAGCCAGCAAGAAAAAAAGAGGGCCAATTCGGCCCTCTTTTAGTTTGTACTACGCAGGGTTAGAATTTCACCGCCAGCGAGAACTGACCAAAGCGACGTTCGTCGTTGGCGCCTCCACTGTTACCAATGCCGCCTTTGGAAGCTATGATCGTCCCGCCTTCTCCATTGCCGATGTCGTTGTCAGCTCCCTGGATGTAGAGGTTGTGGTGGTTGAAGAGGTCGAACCCTTCAGCGCGGAATACCAGATTGAACCGTTCAGTGATCGGGAAGGACTTCTGCACGGCCGCATCTACATTCCATGCGCCAGGCCCACGAAAGGCATTGCGCGACGTCATGTCGGATGGGAATGGTCCCCAGTCGGAAGCGCCCAGGAGATTTGGGTTCGAGAAGGAAAATGCGGTTGGCAGAGTTCCGATGGTGTAGGCGTTTTGCCCACCACCGTCCACTCCGTGTGGTATGGACTTAAACAGGCGCTTTGGTACGACTCCACCAGCCGGAACGTACCGGGCAACGTTGTAGCCGCTGGCGTTGTTTGTGCTGTCGAAATAAGTGAACGGGGTCCCGGAACGGACGGTATAAATGCCGGTCACCTGCCAGCCGCCCAGAGTCTCTCTCAGCAGAGCGTTGCTGTGCGTCAACTTGGGTGCCTCGTAGATGGGAGCAATCACCAGCCGATGACGGAGATCCAGATCGCCAGTGCCGTGATCGAGCCGCGGATTGAATGGATTCGTGTAACCCAGGCTGAAGGCATTATTCGTCTCGGAGAACGTTGTGCTCAAATCATCGGTCGCGTTCCCAAAAGTATAGTTGGCTACCAGGCTGAGCCCAATATGGTGCAGATTTGTGGTCTGGTATTGAATATTCATCGCATGATAGTACGAATCGCCGCTCGAGCCGCGGTTATTGATATTCGAATACTGTGGATTGAGGCGGGTGAGTGCCGACTGGCCGCTCCCGTTTGGATCAAGCACAGGATCGCCCAGCAGAACGTTGCCGCTGCCGATGCCGTTGATGTTCTTGATGTCATAGAGGTGCAAGCCACGGGCACCTGCATATTGCAGTGAGATTACCGTGCCGGGGGACAGCTGCTGTTCCAGAGCCGCACTATAGAACTGCGTCTGTGCTGTGCGAATGTTCTGATCGACATTACGCAGGCTTGTGGGCGGCAATGCTTTCGGAGGACCAGAGCCTCCTAGTGGCCCGGCATTCGAATTGGTTACCGTGGTGTTATTGACGATGATAACGGCGTAGTTCGGCGGGTTCTGAATCACGTTAAAGGTAACGTTGCCGAAGTTGCGTTCATAGCTGATGCCGTAGCCTGCGCGGAACGAGGTCTTTCCATTGCCGAACACGTCATAAGCAAATCCGATGCGTGGTGAGACCGTCCCATATTGCGGATTCCAGAGGCCGCCGATGGGGCTTGTGGGAGTGGTGAATACCTGGCCTGTGCGAATGTTCGCAGGGGTGAGAGACCCATAATAGAAGTTGGAGTCGAGATCCTGTTTGTTATTGTGCTGGACGCCATAATATTCATACCGGATACCGTAGTTAAAGGTGAATTGCGGCGTGACTTTGAAAGCATCCTGCGCGTAGACAGCCCAGTCATGAAAGCGATTGCTGCGGGCAAAATTGGGAGAGGAAACAGGAAGGTTGATAGAGCAGCCAGGTGTTTGTGTGAATGCGCCGGTATACTGATTCGCAACACACGGCAGGGCGCCGTTTGGGTCCACAGCGGCCTGAAACTCAAACAGGTCCCCACTTTGTAGATTCTTCAGGCCGGTAGCCCGGTTATTGCCGAGCTGCTGGTTTGCCTGCGCATAAGCGCCATAGGCCTGGTTGCTCTGGATATAGAGAATCTGCGCTCCGTATTGCATGGAGTGCTTTCCTTTGATCCAGTTCAGGTCTTGGTTCCACTGGATGGTGTTCTGCGGACCCCCAAACGGCAGACCGCCGTTTGCCGGGTTGAAGTTGTAAAAGCCGGGTAGCTGGATAGAGGTACCCGTGCCGGGCACCGACGCGTTCACTGAGACAATCAGAACCGGAGTGTCCTGCAGCGCAGTGTTATAGCTGAGGGTGGTGTTGAATCGGCTGAAGCTCAGCTTGGTGCTGCTGATAAGAGTCGGGCTGAAGACGTGCGACAGATTGTAGAGGTAAGCCGCATTGTCGAATTCCTGTCCCACGTTATATTGCGAGTAGGGAGAGGCGAATTGTGAACCGGCCTCATCTACTTCTTTGTAGTCAACATAGCGGAAAAACATCTGTGTCTTGTCGCTCAGGTTGAAATCTGCGCGGGCTACGACGTTGTAAGTGTTTTGCGGCTCGCCGCCGCCGGCATTGCTCGGAGCCGAGAAGGCTACCTGGCCAAGTGAAGGCGTATTTCCCGGGAGTCCTGAGATTCCAAGATAGTCAGCGGTGTAAGTCTGCGTGAAGTTGAACGTCTTGCCGCCTGAGTAGGCGTTGAAAAAGTCCTGAATATTCGGCGCAGC
>DATHQH010000076.1:0-16154 GCA_035482895.1 Alloacidobacterium sp.
TGGTTCATACCACGCAATAGAAACTCAAGATGGAACACAGCATAAGCTGAGCGCCACGAGTGACTATGAGCCGAAGCGGATTTTAAGGCTTGTACAGGAACTGCAATTTCAACCACACATCGTTATCAATGAGAAAGACCAGTGGAAGGTGTCGGAGTCGTCACATGATCTACTCCTTTATGAGCTTAATTTTTATAACTTTGGCAATGTTTCATCGACCCTGAGTCTTATGTTTGAAAAATCAACGAATCGCCTCGTCGAGCAGGGCGACACCATGTATTTCAGCACTAGATATTTGAACTATGCCGAATTTTCAGGCCATTTCGTGCCCTTTGAAATTCAAGAATTTACTGCAGCCGGACTTTTGTCGCTACACGCAATGTACTGGCTCTCGTCGACTTAGCCATCGATCAGAAGGGTGTCATTCACGAAGCCGAAATACTGAACAACGTGGCGCCGGATTTCGGTAAAAGTGCTCTCGACGCCGTAGCTAAATACAAAATGCAGCCAGCTCGGCAGGGAAATAATCCAGTAGAAGCCAACGCTTTAATTAAGATGAATTTCCGGATCAAGTAGTAGATATCTCTAGGCTGATTTAGCGCCACGCACAAAATGCATGATGACTGAAATCACTGCGAGAATCAGCAGGATGTGAATGAAAAATCCGGCTACGTGAAATACCACAAAGCCGCCGATCCAAGCTAAAGCCAAAACCAATGCGAGTATTAGAAACATAAGCGCTTTCCTTTATTCCTCTCATTCCTGTCTGCTGTAGATGATTTCCGCCTCATCCCAGTTGGCTGTCTCGGGCACGCATACGTGCTGCGGCCCGAGACTCCATCATTTGTAACTTTGACGCTGCACAATCATGCGGCTTCAGCCTTGATATTCACTTTCTTTGCCACTTTCGAAAGCTTTTGATCGGCAGCCTTTTCTTCTTCCAGCGTTTTTTCCAGCAACCTCGCAATTTCACTCTCACCCACTAACTCTGCGTAAGTGCGAGCAGAACCATAGGCTGCAATCTCATAGTGCTCCACGCGCTGCGCCGCAGAGATCAGCCCCGCATCCAGAACGTCGGACTCACCGCTCTCTTTGATGCGCTCATCGCCTTCCTTGAGCAAGCCCTTCATTCCTTCACAGGTCTTGCCTTTAGGATTCTCTTTCAGGTGCTTGAAGATGCTCTCCAGACGCTTCACGTGGCCCTCAGTCTCTTGCAGATGGCTTTCAAAAGCCTGTGTTAACTCTGGGCTAGTTGAGGCTTTCGCCATCTTGGGAAGGGCTTTCGTAATTTGTGTTTCCGCAGAATAAAGGTCCTGCAGTTCGTCCAGCAGGAGCTCTTTCATTGTTTCCAGTTTCATGACAAACCTCGGTGTTGAACATATTGACGAACATCTATGGGATGCAACAAAACCAACCTGCGAAGAAAAGCATGAGGCCTTACTATTGCAAATCCACAACTGTGCGCGTGATGCATAAAACACACAAGGGTTGCCCGGGCGGTAACGGAACGCTACTATAGCGCCTGATGCGCTGTTTCCTTCCGGCTTTGCTGCTCATGATCGTGGCTTTCACTCAAGAGCACGCGCTCGCTCAGGTGATGCAGAACATGAATTACGAACAGGAACTACAACATGCCAAATCGCTCCTGGCGGGAGAAACAGCCACCGACATATCGCACCACATCCACTACGACTTGAAGCTCTATGATCGCGATAATCACCAGAGCACAGCCACCTATGACATCTATCGCGATCCCGCGATGAACCAGCACGTCGAGATCAAGGCCGGCGACTATGCGCTTATGCAGATCGCCAACCTGCGCGATAAAAAAGAATGGCTTCACTACACTGGCGACAAGCCGCTCAAGATTGCTGACTTCGAGCAGGCTTTGGATTTTCCTCGCGCTGCTGTAGACCGCTTTTCAGAGGAAACGAGCAGCGTGCAGACGATGGAGCCGGAACAACTACAGGGCGCACCCCTGTTGTGCGCCAATGACAATAACGGCACGGCCATCTGCTTTCATCCGCTCATTCGTCTTTTCGCCTACGCGCAGATGTTCAACCGCACCATTATGTATGACGAGTGGCTGCCGATCGGCACACATACGGTGCCCGGCAGCATCCGTATCTATGAAGGCAAGAAACTGCTGGTGGAAGCTACGGGAACGGTGGAAACGGTCAACAAGTTTCCGGAACACTTCATGGAAATGCCGGAAACACCTTCTCAGGCAGATCCAACTACCGCGCACAAGGCCGTTCGTTACCAACCTATAGATGCTTCAGGAGCCTCTTATGGCAATACCGAAATCCGCGTATCGGCAGATGAGAAAGGCCAGGTCACAAAAGCAGACGTGATCGATTCTGACGACAAACGCCTGGAGGGCGTTGCCCGTAAGTTCGCACGCAACATCGTCTTTCAACCACAAGTGGAGAATGGCCAGCCAGTACCGTTCACCAGCGTCATTTACGTGGAATATTATCCGCGTTCTGCCGACGAGTAGCTGCCCTTCCGGCGCTGCTTACTTTCGCACCCGGGGACCAGCGACGCGTACATTCTCCGGCGCATCGAATTTCGCGAAGTTCTCTTCGAACTTTGCTGCCAGCAACCGGGCCTGTGCGTCGTATGCCCGATTGTCCGACCACGCGTTGCGTGGATTGAGAAGCTCGCCGGGAACATCCGGGCATGCAGTGGGAATCGAGAGATCGAAGGCCTCCTCTGTCACGTACTCAGCCTTCGCCAATCGTCCATCGAGCGCGGCATGCACAATGGCACGCGTGTGCTTCAGGCTCATGCGCTTACCGGTGCCGAATGCGCCGCCGGTCCAGCCCGTGTTCACCAGCCAACACTGTGCATCGTGTTCCTTCAAGCGCCGTCCCAGCATCTCGGCGTAGACTCGCGGCGCAAGCGGAAGGAACGGCGATCCGAAGCATGCCGAAAACTCCGGCACAGGCTCGCTGCCTAACCCGGCTTCGGTGCCGGCAAGCTTGGCGGTGTAGCCGGAGAGGAAGTGGTACATAGCCTGCTCCGGCGTGAGCTTCGCAATGGGTGGGAGTACACCGAAAGCATCAGCGGCCAGAAAGAGTACGTTCTTCGGATGGCCACCGACACCCGGAATCACCGCATTCTCAATGAACTCGATGGGATAGGCTGCGCGCGTATTCTCCGTGTAGCGAATGTCGAAGTAATCCGGCACACCCGTGACCGGATTAAGCACTACATTTTCGAGCACTGATCCGAAGCGGATCGCGTGGTAAATCTGAGGTTCTTTTTCTTCCGAGAGATCCACGCACTTGGCGTAGCAGCCCCCTTCAAAATTGAAGACTCCTGTCGGACTCCAGCCATGCTCATCATCACCGATCAAACGCCGCAGCGGGTCCGCTGAGAGCGTCGTTTTGCCTGTTCCCGAGAGCCCGAAGAAGAGCGCCGTTTCACCGTTTGCTCCGATGTTTGCCGAGCAATGCATGGGAAAAACATCGCGCACAGGCAATAGATAATTCATCACGCCGAAGATCGACTTTTTCATCTCGCCGGCGTACTTCGTGCCGCCGATGAGAATGATCCTCCGCGTAAAATCGGCCAGAACAAAGGTTCCGGACTTCGTGCCGTCGCGCTGCGGAACGGCCTCAAACTCAGGCGCGGCAATGACGGTGAAGTCCGCCGCGTGCCGGCTCAATTCCGCAAGCTGTGGACGTACAAAGAGCTGCTTCACAAAGAGCGCATGCCATGCGTATTCTGCGACCACGGTAATCGGCAGGCGATAGGTCGAGTCGGCCCCGGCGTAGAGATCCATCACGTATAAATCGCGCTCGGCCATGTGCTTCAGCACGCGATCGAGCAGCGCCTGGAATTTCGCTGGATCAAACGGTTGATTCACCTTACCCCAGTCGACGCGGCTGCGCGTCTCCTCATCCTCGACCGTGAACTTGTCTCTTGGCGAACGCCCGGTGCGCGAACCAGTCAATGCTGTGAGTGCGCCATTGGCGGCCAGGCTCGCTTCGCCGCGAGCGATGGCGGCCTCGACCAGTTGAGGTGTGGACAAGTTACGGTGAACGTGGGGGCCTTCGGTGAGAGTTCGCAGCTCGGTTGCCATAGTGGCAGCAGCCATAATTACGCTCCTTGGGCAAACCGTTTATTGTGCCATTCGCGCCTATCAGATGGCAAAAGTATTAGAAGCAGTTTTATGGCTTGCCGTGCAATATGCCGGAGAGGAGCGTGTCCGCCAGGGTATCGGCAAGTGCATTGACCGGAGTCACGGGATAGGCGTGGCAGACGATCTTCAGACTCACCAGACCATGCACGGCCACCCACACCATCTCCGCCAGCGCAAAGGCTCCTGCTTCTTTCCGGCGAAGCTCAGCCATTGTATTCACCATCAGCGCAAATGTCTTTTGACCCGGGCCGCCGGCGCCTTCGATCGGGCCGTCGCGCAATAGCACATCGCTGAATTTGGGGTCGGACATCAGCGCCAGCCGGTACATCTCCGGCTGGTTGAGAGCGAAGGCGACATATTTTCGAATGAATGCGCGAAACCGTTTGCGGGGATCTTTGATCTTCGCAATCGGGGAGATCGCATCGTACATCGCCTGATACACCTCCAGGCACAGGGCGCGGGCAATTGCGTCGCGATTCTCAAAATAGAGATACAGCGTGCCCGGAGCATACTCCACAGCTTCGGCCACGCGCCGGATGGTCAATGCGTCGAACCCCTCGGCGACCACGATTTCGCGCGACACATCCAAAATCCGTTTCCGCAGATTCTCCCTTTCGCGTTGGCGCCTTTCAGAGACCCCCATAATTTCCTTGACTCCTTTTTTATTATCGAACATCATTTTAATTATGAACTATGTTCATTTTAAGAATATTGTTCATGATTCAGGAGATCCATATGGAAACTATCGCTCTTATTGGAGCTTCGGGCAGTCTGGGAAAATCCATCGCTCATGCTCTGAACGTGAACAACAAGCCGTACCGCGTGATCGGCAGGTCGGAATCCTCACTACGCGCAACCTTTGGCAATGATCCGCATGCGGCCATCGTTACCTGGAATCCCGATGCGCCCGATTCCATTCGTCAGGCGCTCGCCGGCATCGACACGGCCATCTACTTGGTTGGCGTCAATTACTGGCAATTCGAGCTGCACCCGCAGCTTATGAGAAAGACGCTCGATGGCGCTATCGCCGCAGGCGTGAAGAAGCTTCTGCTGATCGCCACCGTCTATCCGTACGGCAAGCCGCAGACGGAGCGTGTGAATGAAGACCACCCGCGCGAGCCGCACACCTTTAAGGGCCGCATGCGTAAGGAGCAGGAGGATCTCGTGCTGGCAGCGCACGCCAGCGGAAAAATTCAGACTGCCATCCTGCGGCTGCCCGACTTCTACGGTCCCGGCGTGGACAAAAGCTTTCTTTGGAGTGCGTTTCAGGCTGCGAAGACCGGCAAACGCGCGCAACTCGTCGGTCCGATCGACACACCGCACGAATTTGTTTATTTGCCTGATGCGGGCACTACCGTCGAGCGCCTCATATCCACAGCGGGAGCATGGGGCAGCGCGTGGAATCTGGGCGGAGCAGGTGTAACCTCGGTTCACACAATGGTTGACGAAATTTTTGCCCAGGCCGGGCGAAAGCCGAAATATATGGTCGCCGGCAAGACGATGCTCCGCATCTTCGGGCTGTTCAATCCAATGATGCGCGAGCTGGTCGAAATGCATTATCTGCAAACCTCGCCAGTGGTTCTGGACGACACACGGCTGAGATATCTTTTGGGTACATTGCCTAAAATGCCCTATAAAGAGGGCATTCGGGAGACGCTTGCATCAATCTAAATATTCCGTTCTCCCCAGAAATGCGATAATAGGCTCGGTAGTCTAACCGCTGCTCAGACTTTCTGTCGATCTTCCTCCGCGTATCGAGTAGATCAGTGAAACAGGCGCAGGAACTCTCCAGACGGGAACGAACACAATCCAAGGAGCCATTATGACTGGGGACCTGCAACTTACATGCAGCGACTGTGGACAGGAATTTACCTTTACGGCCGACGATCAGGCCTTTTTCCGCGAACGCGGCTATTCCGCGCCGAAGCGCTGCAAAGCGTGCCGTCAGGCAAAGAAGAATGAACAGCAAGGCGGCGGTGGTGGCGGATACGGCGGCGGTGGTGGCTATCGGTCAAACGCATCGCAAGGAACAGCAGTCGTCTGCGCCGGATGCGGTCAGCAAACAACCGTTCCTTTCGAACCCCGTGGCGATCGTCCGGTCTTTTGCAAGACCTGCTATCAGGCGCAGTCCGGAGGACGCGACTCAAGACGCCCGCGCAGCGGCGGGGGCGGAGGACGCGGACGCTACTGACAGTAGCCTCATCCTAAATTAAGCCAAAAGACTTTCATGCATGGGCCATCAGGCCGGTGACAGCGCCGGAGGATGGCTCATTCTTGTTCAGGGATGAGTTTCGCAATTTGTAACTGTCATGATGCCTTTTTGCGTCGGGTCATACAGACTTTTCATGCGACGGGAATTCTATCTTGACCTACCGATCGTAACGCCACGCTTGCTTTTGCCGTTGGCTCGGCAAAAGTCGGCTCACTTTAACTCATTATGAGACCGGCTGAGCGTCGTCGGTAGCAGGCAATGTCGGCAGATTGCTGGTGTGGCCAGCCTCACGCAGTACCACGTCGAGGTGCTCCAACACTTCGTCCACGCTCATCGTGTACATCTCGCGGCCATTGTCATAACCGGACTCGATCGCCTGCTTCAGGTAATGTCCTGCAATCTGCGCAGCAAGCTGGTCTGTGATGACATTCCCTGTCCGCCGCTTCTGCTCCACCCAGGCTTGACACGGCATCGCAATCCATACGGGACGCTTGTTCACTTCATAGCGGATATCCACGGCATCGGCATGACGCGTAGCGATAGCAACGATATTTGCCTTCCACTGACAGTGGAGATCGTCGCCGGTCCAGCGGTCAATCACATGAAAATCTTCGTACATGGCTCCTTCCAGCGTATACGGCACTGCCTGCCGTATCAAGCGCCGGGTGGGAATCTGCCAAGAAATATAAAGATGCAACCGGGAAACCAAGCTTTTCCCACATCTATTTTCCCGTATCCTGCGTCCAATATGTGTCTCGCAAGGTGAGAGAGTTTTACGAAGTGAAGGAGTTCAAGTAAAGTGACCCAGTCTCCCCAAAACGTACGGCGCCTCGAGGAAAAACTCCTCCAGCAGCAAGCCCTGCTGGAGCGCTCCATGCTGACCGCCGTGGAACAAGGACGCCAGACCGTAGCTGACGAAACCCAGGATGTCGCAGATCAGGCGGTGTCTTCTTATCAGAAGGAGCTGCTTTTTACTCAGGGAACCAATGGGCACGCGCAGCTTTCGCTCATCCGCCTTGCGCTGGAACGTGTGAACGAAGGAACGTACGGCGATTGTCTGCATTGCGGAAACGCTGTCGGAGCCAAACGCCTGGATGCGCTGCCATGGACTCCCTACTGCATCGATTGCCAGGAAAAAATCGAAAACGGTGAGATCCAAGACCCTGTCCGCGCTGCGTAAAAGGGCAGTACATCAGCGTAATCTTCGGTAGCGGCTCAAACCTGACACTACATTTGCGCCTGGAGGCTATAGATGCAATCCTTCAGGCGTATCGCCTTTCCGCCTAAAGCAATTCCCTCCCGAACACACTCTCGCAAAAATGAGGACTCTGCGGAGTCGCGATGCGCCATCATCCGGATGGCGGGTTACATGCGCACCTTTTTATTTCATTCGACAGCATCGGTAACGCCTCTTTAACAATATCCTGCTAGCGTCATTCGCTGGTGGCCTGCGATGGTTCTACATTGCTTTCGTGACAGTGCCGCCTGAATCAGGAGAATACACATCCAAATGACCGCAATCTCTTTCAGTAAAGGGAGTGCCCGACGCATGCATACAATGAGCGGCGCACTGCTTTCCCTGGGTTTTCTAGCTGCGGGTATGACATCCTATGCCCAGAATTCTCATAACGATCGCAAATTCTGGCCCGGAAATCTGGTTGTCAGCCGCAGCGTATATGACAACAACCCCAACAATGTGAAGACTGGCATGATTCTGCCGCCGAACTGCGCCGCTACGACAGGCGGCTGCTCAGCAGCAACCGGCGCGCCATTCAACGGTTCTTACCCGCTGGTTTGGAATAACGTCATTTTCGATGCCAGCTTCGGCATTACGTCAAAAATTTATCTTGACCAGATCACACCAGCCGGCTGGCTTATCGATTCGCTCGAAGTTCCCAACAGCTCACAGCACGGCATCTCGAGCAAGAGCGATCAGCTCGTCACCAGCTTCAGCTCCAAGTCTGAAATTGCGCTTAATCTTTCGACCGACGGCCGCTATCTCACCTTTATGGGCTATGTATCGCCGATCGATGCAATCGACGTCTCGAACTCCAACACACCGGGCGCTATCGACCTGACCGATCCTGTCGGCGAAAATGCCTTCCGCGCCGTAGCTCGCGTCGATGAGTTCGGGCACTTCCGTTTCACGGAAACGAATGCGTACAGCGGCAACAACGGACGCGCCGCGATCCTCAACAATACGGATGGCGAAGATTTTTATTACACCAGCGGCAACGCCGGAAACGGCAGCAACCCGCAGCCTGCGGGCGTCGTTCTGGGTGCCGGCACGCAGATCATCGATCCTTCGCATCAGCCCGAAGCTGAGCAGGATCCCGGCACGCCGACCCCGGTTGGCAGCTTTTCCGTAACGGAGCTGGGAGCCAAAGCCGACAAGATTGGCAAAGACGACAACTACCGCGGCCTCACCATCTTCAACAACGTTCTCTATTACACCAAGGGTAGCGGCAGCAATGGTGTGAATACCGTCTACTTTCTCGACACAACAGGCAAGGCCTGCCCCAAGGGAGTCGGGCTGCCATCGAGCTCCGCCACTTTGCCGACAACGCCTTTGAGCTTTGACCCGTCCAACGTTGCGACAAATGGCCTGCCTGACAATATGTGCATTCTGGCTGGCTTCCCCTCGACTCCGAACAAGAGTGCGACGGTTATTACCGCCTTTCCCTTTGGCATCTGGTTCGCCGATGCCAATACTCTTTACGTGGCTGACGAGGGCGATGGCGACACCAGCGGGACCGATCTCTACACCCATGCGGCGGCGCAAACGACGGCAGGCTTGCAAAAGTGGGTCTTTAACGGCAGCACGTGGACTTTAGCCTACACGCTGCAAAATGGGCTCGATCTCGGCAAACCCTACCAGATACACGGTTACCCCACGGGTAATAATCCTGGCACGAACCTTCCCTGGGCTCCCGCGACCGATGGGCTGCGCAATATTACCGGACGAGTGAACCAGGATGGCACAGTCACCATCTGGGCCATCACATCAACCGTCAGCGGTAATGGCGATGTCGGGGCCGATCCAAACAGGCTGGTTGCTGTCACCGACCGGTTGAAGAACACGAGCGCTAAAGTAGCAGCGAGCGAACGATTCTTTACGTTGCGTCAAGCCGGCTTTGCAGAAACATTGCGGGGTGTGTCCTTTACGCCGGGCACGGATGTAGCACACCGGAATTGGTAACCCGGGATTCGTAGACGGTCCGCGAATGGAATCTGGGCGATGGCGGTATGGCCTTCGCTCCAGATTCTGGAGAATTTCTTATACAGCGTGCTATTTCCTCGGAAAACGTGCGCTCGACCCGATCCGGTGAGGTGCGAATGCAGCTCCCGAGTCGTTTGACCCCTCTATTCGGCACTGTTAAACTTTAAGTATCTAAGCAGACAGCCATATTTCCCTGCCTGCCAGTTTCCCCTTCCCTAAAGGATTTCGAAGGAATTTCGTGGATACACAGACACGTCACGCTCTAAAGCAGGACAGCTTCGTTCAGGCAACGGCTTCCAGCATCTCGTGGGTAGATGCCCATCGCGCCGCCATCATCAAGGCCTCCATTGCCATCGTTGTGGTGATCGGCCTTATTCTCGCCGGCGTCATCTTCTACAACAACCGTTCCGAGCGCGCTCAAATCCTCTTCGGGCAGGCCATGGATATCTACAACTCCCCGCTGACCCAGCCGGGGCAGCCTGCTGAGCCGGGTCTGAAGACCTATGCCACTGCTGCCGACCGCGCGAAGGCTGCGCAGCCGCTCTTTGCGGAGCTGGCGAACAATTACAGCTGGTCCAAGGCCGGCGCAAACGCCCGCTATCTGGCCGGAATGACCGCCCTCGACATGGGCCAGACTGCGACGGGCGAAACCGAACTGAAGAAGGCAGCCGACTCGCGTGACAGCAGCGTCGCCGCTCTGGCCAAGTTTGCTCTAGCGGGCCTCTACCATCAGACAGGCCGCGACCCTCAGGCCATTGAGCTTTATCAACAGCTCATCGCCAAGCCCGCGGTCAGTGTGCCGGCAAACATGGCTAAGCTGCAGCTCGCCAGCCTGTATGAAACCACCAAGCCGGGAGAGGCAAAGCGGATCTACGCGGAAATCAAGGATCAGGATAAGACTACGGCCGCCGGGCAGATCGCTACGCAGAGACTCCAGGGCGCCACGGCCACGCCTCAGCCGCCTCAGTAAGCTTTCTCGTCAAAAGAAGCCCGAGGGCCTGCATGGAGCAGGCCCTTATTTATTGCTGTGAATATGCCGATACGGCCGGTTCCTCTTCGGCCCGATTTCCTTTCCAGGGCCGTCCGATCAGGTAGGTAATTCCCACCCCCCAGCTACGCTCCTCGCCCATCTCCCATCGATAGTCTTCGCCTCCCAGACCATCCGTCAGCTCGCGCAAGTCATTGAGCGAATACGCCCGCAGGCAGGAAAGCAGCCCATCTACCACCAAGGTGAACGGGACGACCGGCAACAGATAGGTCCAGACCAGCCGCGACCAGCGGAAGGGACGAATTCCGGGAGTCACATACCAGCTCAGAAGCGGCACCGCGCATGTTGCCAGAATGGTGCGCACATCTCGCCTGGGAGTCTCGAAGACGGCGATTCCCTGATGCCGTGCAACCGCGTCGGCCAGCATGGCGCGCGCATCCTTTGGCCCGAAGTGATGAAATGACGTAAAAATTGTACGGAAGCCGCTCAACTGTGCCGGAACTTGCGTGGCATCAACGGAATCTAAGTAGAAGTGCACGCCGGCTACTGCGCTGGCTCGCTTAAATGCCTCATGGTTTGGATACTTATCTGTCAGTGAGATATGAATCGGCAAGCCTTCCCCACTGAGAAATTCCTGTTGCAAGCGCAGCCACGGACCGCCTCCGCCCGAGCATAAATCCACAATCCGTGAGGTTCCCGCATCCTTCATTGCTGCGCGCAGGTGTGGCACGATGACGCGGTAGCAGTGGATGCGATTCCAGATCGCTCCCAGCGCATCCGTCATCAGATCTCGCAGGAAGCGAGGATACAAGCGATGATCGTGCAGTTCAAACCATTCTCTGCGTTGCATCGAATCCAGATGCAAGCTTAGCAGAGGCCGCCACAAACCTCCTGCGGATGCTTCCACGTTTTTTCATGAGCGCAAAGGTTTTGTGCTCCGTCCATCAGAAGAGAGATGAGTTCTTTTGAAGCACAAGTAGCCGACTGGTTTTACACTCAACCTGTCTTGAAGACCCAGGAAGACGTGAGCGATATCATCACCGCGCTCGTCGCCGAATATTCGACGACCCTTTATCGTGTTGCCTATTCGGTTACACGAAACGCTGCCGAAGCAGAAGATATCGTGCAGGAGACATTTCTTCGCGTCGTCAAGCACCAGAACAAGCTCGGTGAAATACGAGATACACGCGTATGGCTCGTCCGCATCGCCTGGAATCTGGCACTCGACCGCAAACGCCGCAGCAAGGCACGACCGGAAACGGAAGACGTCGCCGATCTGGTGCGCACGCTGGCGGCAACCGGGCGGCGCGCCGACGACGAGGTGATCTCGTGGCAGGAGCACGCACGCGTGCTTGCGTTGATTGACCAGCTTCCGGCGAAGGAACGTCAGGCACTGCTGCTCTCGGCCTTCGAAGAACTTTCCACCCCGGAAATTGCGCGTATCTGCTCGACGACGGAATCCTCCATCCGCTCCCGCATTTTTCGCGCGCGCCGCGAACTTGGCGCGTTGCTCGCAAAGCAGAGGAGTAGCTAATGAGCGAACACTCGAATTCGGCAAACAGCTTCGAGAAGCAAATGGATGCAACCCTGCGCCTCTTTGCGCAGGCGCAACCGCCTGCCGGCCTCGAACAGCGCATTCATGCGCGCCTTCACCAGCAGTCTGCGCATGCACAGAGAAGCATAGCTGCCAGATGGGGCAGTTTCCTCTTCGGTCAGCGGATCATCTTTGCATCCGCAGCAGCCTCTCTGGGCTGTGTCCTCATCGTCATGAGCAGCGTGCAACACTCTCATCAACGCGTACTTCCGGCATCCGGAGTGCATCTACCTGCTCCTGGCAGCGGGATCGGCGCAGCTTCGAGCACGCACATTGCGCCCGAACCCATCATGGCTCCTGAGCATGCGCGTTCGCGCTCTGAACGGAAGGCCACAGGCGGCCGGGCCACGGTTTCCCGCAATACACACAAGCCAAAGGGTGTGGCCGTGCCGGAATCGACCGAACCGGAAAAGCCCTAGGTGGTATCGGACAAGCAGGTAGCAGCGAATGTATGGATTCGCATGAAAGCTTGTCATTGCGACCAGAGTGCAGAGCTAAGCGCCTATAGGGAACGGGCTAGTTCACAGAAGAGCTAGTCGACATTGCCGCAAACAGCATGTGGAGAAGCGCCAGCACGGCTGCGCCAATGAACGCCGCTCCAAAACTATTCACATAGAACCCCGGAACAACCCCGCTTGCCAGCCTGAGAATGAACGCATTGATGACCAGGAAAAACAGTCCTAGAGTAAGAATTGCCAGCGGCAACGTGATCAGTTTCAGCAGCAAACCGAGTGTGACATTGAGCAGGCCTATTACAATCACAGCGATAAGAGCCGACGGAAAATTCGCTACCCTAAAGCCCGGTACAAGCCAGGCGACAATCAGCAGAGCCAGTGCGTTCAGAAACCATCTCAGTAAGAAATACAACATGTAGCCATTACCTCTCTCGAGGCCTCTCTTTTTTGAGTGCCGAACGTCCCTCTATGAGAACGAACCAGACCGTACCAGCGTACCTTGAGATATGGAAAAAGGATAGAGTGGCGCTCATGAAGCTTTCTTTTCTGTTGCTGGTCTTTGCCTGCACGATGACGGTTGCCCTTGCGCAGACGACACAGCCGCCATTGCCGGATGTGCCCACGCTCATGAAACAGGTCGAAGACCATCAGCACAAACTTGACCGGGTGCGCGAGAACTACACCTACCACGAAGTGGTGGTCACGCATGAGCTGGACAAGAACGGCAATATCAAGAAAAACGAGAGCGAAGAAAACGACATCTTCTTCGTAAACGGCCACCAAATTCAACGCCAGATCAAGAAGAATGGCAAAGAGCTAAGCGCGAGCGAGCAAAAGAAAGAGCAGGAGCACGTTGAAAAAGATGTAGACAAGGCGACCAAGACGCCGCCAGGCCAGTCTCTGGATAAAAATGAGGTAAGTGTCAGCCGTCTGCTTCAGATCATGAAAGTGTCAAACCCACGCCGCGAGCAGATGGATAACCGTAACGTAATCGCGTTCGACTTTGTCGGCGATCCACACGCCAAGACCCACGGCATGGCAGAGGATGCCTCAAAGAAGCTCTCCGGCACGATCTGGGTTGATGAGAACGACCGCGAGGTACGCCGCATGATCGCCCGCTTCGACGATAACTTTCATCTCGGCTTCGGATTGTTTTCTGTCGGCAAAGGCAGTACTTTCACCTTCGACCAGAAGCTCGTCAATAACGAACTGTGGCTGCCGATCGATGCACAAGCCCACATTGTCGCGCATGCCATCGGAGTGATTGGTTTTCGCGCAGACATTGCAGTGACCGACAACGACTACCAGAAGTTCCACGCCGATGCAGTGCAGCAGCCCGGCGCGACCGTAGTGCATCCGCCTTCGCAGTAACCAATTTACAGGCAGAGAAAAGACCGCCCGAAGGAGGCGGTCTTTTTGTAACAAGGTCAGGCACGTATTACTGCTGAGGTTGAGCCTGTGGCTGAGATCCGCCCTGCATCCTTTGCTGCATCCGTTCCTGCATCTTCTGCTGCATGGCTTCGTACTTCTGTTTCTGCTGATCATTCAACACGGCTTCAATCTTACTGGTCGTATCGTCGCGCAGGCTTTTCGCCTTCGTCATTTTGTCCGCGCGCGAAAGCGACTGATCCTGATGAAGCTGCATCATCTGCTGCTGCTGATTTTCAAGCAGCGGCTTGATCTGGGTCTGCTGTTCGGAAGTAAGATTCAAAGTCTTCGTCAGATGAGCTAGTTGACTTTCAGGGTCCATCCTTTGATGCATTGGCCCTTGCATCGGCGGCGGAGTTGCTGATTGGTCCTGCGCGAATGCCGTCATTCCAAGCCCGAGCAGGCCAGTAAGCGCGATCGTACAGAGTGTTTTCTTCATAGTATGTAATTCCTCCAACACTTCCTCAGACACCATCCGGCGTGCTGGGTTGCGTCCATCGCATCATCCGGATGAGCGCTTCCACTGCGATAGACGCAGGAAGTGGAGAGAAAGGCCACCTGTCGCACAATTTTTATATACGCAAGGTAGTCGTCCGGTCTCTACTTTCCCGCTGCGCGAGGGACTGCCAGTGGCGGCATTACAACCGGGCTAGAGCGCAATCCACAGGCCAGTAATCCCTCCGTATGTTCCTGAGGATGCGGCACATACGCATACGCAAAGACGGCACGATATTCGCGCTCTCCGGGGTAATTGCAGATGGCGCAACTAGGACGGTACGCAATTGTCGGATGGTCGCGAACGGCCTCGGTCCATTCATGCGATCCATGCGCCGGAACGGTCATGTATACGGCATGCTGCGGCAACTCTTTCGGCTGATAGGCAAAGACCTCGCCTTTTTCGTTGTAGGCATCGACAAAGCTCCCGCCCGATCCGCTGGAGGCGCGCCATAGCCACTTCTCGCCGACATGCGCGTACCAGTGTGCGCTCGAAGGTACAGGCTCGGCGAGTCGAATGTCCTTATTTGTATCGTTCTTGATTACAAATAAAAATCCCGGTCCTTTACCCGGTTCAGCCTCGGCCAGATAGCTTGCGCTCAGGCCGATGTGCGAGCACAGCGGCACAGATTGCCCGGGGTGGTGGGTCACGGCGCTTCCAGTTGATACGGCCATTGCCGTAAGTGCAGCGAAGATCGCTTTGTATTTGTTCATCAGACTTAGACTACCGTGCTCACAGTGTTTTGGCTGCGAGTTGCAAAGTAGTGATCAAAGCCTGCGCACGATAGACACTGATGGAGTTATTGGCGAGTGCCTGAATGGTTCGGGAGAGTGCGTATTGCAGTTCCTGGCGGTTCGTGATCTCGGGAAGCGGACCGAGGAGGCTGGTCTGCCGCACGGCATAAGGCCGCGGGGCTCGCCGCTTGCGATTGGGGACGTGATGGTGGCAGAGTGTCTTGCCTCGCAGAGCGATGGCGCGGCACTTCTTTCCACCGGGCAAGACGTGTTGGCACTCGGAAACCATGGCTACTTCTCCTTGGATTAGCTTTGGAGGGCTTACCTACCCCTGGGATGTTGGGATCTGATTGAAAATACACGCTTATCGAAAGATGCCGCTAACTATCAGCAGAACTGAGGGTTACTCGCAAATATTTGATTCCATGGACTCTATTTCCGAAAAATAAAAAAGCCTGCCGGATTTTTCCGGCAGGCTTGCTTGGTCTATTTCTATTTTATCGTAATCATGCATTATTCCCTGCCAAACAGAGCGAGGTATTTAGCCTTTGCAATGAGCAGGTTAGGATTTATTTTGCGGCGAAGGGCTTTGACATGCTGTTTCATGCTACTCTCGGTCTGCAAAACATGTGGCGTGTTCTTTCTCTTGCGTTCCTGGGACTGACCAGTTTGCCGATGCTGGCTTCTGATCTTACGTTGACCACCAGTTTTGAGTCGACAGGTCCCACGGGCCATGTCATGCAACACAGTTCTACGCTGATGATTCACGATCAGCGCAGCCGCGCTCCTGGACAGAATTATGTTGGAAACGGGCAGGGCAAGACCTACGGTCCGCGATTCGCCATAATTGGGCAGTGCGATCTGAAGCAGAACATTA